>CAZWPY010000068.1:0-18491 GCA_964635475.1 uncultured Acidimicrobiia bacterium | reverse complement strand
GTCGGCGCGGCCAGCTTGGCCGTTGTTGCGCGGGGCACCGGCGAGGGTGCGTGGCTGGCCGCGATCGTCGCCGGTGCTGGTGTGGTAGCGGTCACAGACGCGCTGGCGGGCGGGCGACAGCGGCGGCGTCCCTGGGTGGTCGGTGTGTTGGCAGCCTCGGTGGCCGCGGTCGCAACCGCGCTGGCGACCACGGTGCACGCCCGCGGGGGCGTCGCGGCCTACAGCACGCACGCTCGGACGGGCGCACTCACCGCCGCTGGTTTGCTCGTAGCGCGGGTGTGGGTCACGGCACGTGAACGGGCCGACGCACTCGAAGCAATGCGTCTGGTCGCCGCGCACCACAGCACGATCGCTGGCGAACTGCGAGTGCAGAGTCGGCTCGACCCCCTGACCGGTGTGGCCAATCGCCTCGCGTTGCTCGAGCGACTCGAAGGCGCTGCTGCTCGGCTTGAGCAGCGCGATCGACTCGCCTGTTTGCTGTTTATCGACCTCGACGACTTCAAACCGGTCAACGACCAACTCGGTCACGCTGCTGGCGACTTGCTCCTGGGTCAGGTGGCCGAACGGCTGGTTGCCAGCTCGCACACGTCCGACGTCGTCGCGCGCATTGGTGGCGACGAGTTCGCGATCCTGGTCGAGGACCTCACGACACTGCGCCATGCCGAGGACTTGGCGCTCGCGGTTCTGGCGCGCCTCGACCCGCCCTTTCGTGTCGGCGCCGTCGAGCTGCTGCTGCACGCGAGCGTCGGGGTGGCGATTCTTTCGCCCGAGCGGGGCGCGTCGCCGGCTGAGATCGCGCGCAGCGCGCTCAACGCCGCTGACATGGCGATGTACCGAGCCAAACGCGGCGGCAAACACCGTTACGAATTGGCCGATCCACAACTGGCGGCCAAGTCGTGGCCCGGTTTGGATCGCGGGCGCCGGCCCGGCTGGCCCGAGTTGAGCGGATCAGCCCCCTCGGAGGTCCTCGATCGCGCGTGAGCTCGTCCGGCCGGCAGTCGCCGTCGGATCACGGCGAGCCCGGCTCGACGAGCGTCATTGAGGTGCGGCAGTTGTGCGGCAGTTGTGCGGTGGCGGTGGCGTCACGCCGCGTCGTGTGCTGTGCGGTGGCGCCATCGAACAACGGCCGGAGCCGCAGTAGCGTCAGCGGGCTGTGAGAGCGCCCACTGCGAGCGAGCCCCGCCGGGAGACCTTCGGCCGACGAAGTTGCCTGGCCGTCGCGGGCCTCGTCGTCGGCGCCGTGCTCGGTGCGTGCAGTTCCGGGTCGTCGGATCGTGAGGCGATCGAGGCGTCGACCACACAGAGCCGCGCGAATACCGTCGGCGCGGACGTCGAGCAATCGCCCGACGGGGCCGCGGAAGTCTCGCCGGCCGCCGAGCAGGAAATCCCCTGCGCTTTTGCAGCGACTGCGGGAGCCTTGGGCCTAGCGGCACCCTTACCCGATGGTCTCAGCGGGCCACGTTGCGCGACGCACGACGATGTCGTGTGGGTGGTCTACCCGCCAGCCGCGTTGGCCGATCTCGCCTTCGATCGTTCCGACTGGGAGAACGTCGGCGGGTTGTCGATCGGTGTCGGCGCAAATCTCACGGCACCCGACGGTGAGTCCGTGCCGGTGACCGTTCGTGGCGTGCAGGGAACTGCTACCCGTGACTCGCTGGGAACGACCGTCGTCTACTGGGTCGATCCCGAGTTCGGCGCGGCCGCGCTGTCGAGCACCCTGGCGGTGGAGTCGGTCGAGATCTTCTTGCCGCTTGTTGTTCGGCTAGTTGCGAACTGACCAACAGCGAGTGAGGGCGCTAACTCGCCGGCCCGGTGTCACGTGAGAGTTAGGGGGTAACCGCGGAAAGCTCGACGGTGCTGCAACGCGCAACCGGCACGCTCGGCTGACCGTTGACGCGCACCGGCGCGCTGAATGCGGGCAGCGTGATATCTGCGGCCGACCACAACGGCGTCTCGCAGGACTCGTCGTAGGTCAAGTTCAGTTCGATGGCCGCGCCGGGCTGCAAAGCGCCCGACCACTCCGTGGGCGCGGAGCTCTCAAGGGGGGTCTGGCCCGACCCGGTGAGCCGTACACCGGCGGTGCCGGCCGCCAACGAGCACGACACCCCCGCGGAGTTGGTGAGATACAGCGCGGTGCGGCCACCGTCGACGGGTCCGAGCAGCGCGGTCAGGTCGCTGGCGTCGCACGGGCGCGCGACCCCGTCGTCGACCTTGCGGCCGGTACGAAATGTCGGGTCTGCGGCTTTCGCGGGAAACTGCGGCGCGTCAGATGACCCGGTCGACTCCTCGACAGAGTTGCCACCACCGCACGCAACGGTCGTTAGTGCCACGGTACACACGCCAGCAACGGTGATTGACTTTGTCCACTTGTGCCACATAAATGACAACACTAGCGACACACGTCGGTTGTGGCGGGGTTACTCGCGGCCGCGTTTTCGCGGCTGAGTAACAGGTCTAGGCCCGGTTGCTCGGCAGAATCAGTTAACGCTCGCCGCGCTCTTTGGCCGCGCGTCGGTCGGCGAGGTCCTTGCGGATCGCCCACGTGAAGCCCAACGCGCCACAGATCGCCGCGATCGTCACGACGATGCCGAACCGGCTAGATCCCCCCGCGGACGTGTCGTCGCTCGAGGCGCCCGCCGTGTCGTCGGAATGCGACTCAAGCACGACACCGGCCGTGGAGGGCACGGTCGAACCGTTTTCGACTCGGACGGCCAAGGCGGGCAGGTCGGGCTGCTTGTCGCCGACCGCGGCGTCGGAGTAGATGAGTTCGTCGCCGTCATTGCCTGTGATCACGAGGGTGAGCGGCCAGATCGGGCCCTTTGGTACCCGGGCAATGCCGAAATACAACGTGGTGTCGCGGGCACCATCGCCGACGGGGGAGAACTCGAGCCGTGTCCCCGGCACGCCCGATGCCGGGTCGACGTCGAGGTCGGTGACCACCGTCCAGCCACCGTTGGCCGACTGCACCTGGTCGGTATAACCCCCGAGCCACAACGTGACGTGTGTGGCGTCGGCCACGCCCGCACGATCGAGATACACCGCGAACTCGGCGGGTTGCCCCTCGTTGGCCACGACCGGTTCGATCACGCTCGGCCCACTCACGCCAAAGTCGGGTTCGCTCGTTGTGCTCGGCCCGTTCCCACCGGCGTCGCTGCCGTCACTCGCCGCCGTCACCGCCGCTGTCGATCCGAGGGCGATCGCCACTACTGCGGCGATAGTGAGTAGGTGCGCCAGAACTCGGGCACCCTGCTTGTGTTCGCGCGACACGTTGGACAAGCGCGGTCGATGGTCGCGAGGCCGGGGAGTCATGCCCGCCAGACTCTCACCGCGGCGGCGATGCCATCCAGTTCACCTCGTCGCCACCATGTGCCCGCCGACGTGGTGCCCCCGCGCGGCCAGCAGTTAGCCCGGCCAGGTTTCGAGCCACTCGACGTCGGCGCCGTGTGGTGTTGTCCAGCCGAGTAGCCGATCCTCGCCGCCGGGCCACGTGGTGACTCGAATCGACGGCCGCGTGAGGTCGTTGTCGGCCATCTTGGGGAAAAACTCCATCCGCAACCACGCGAGGGGAGTCTCGGGAGTCGCTCGTGAACCGGCGGCGGTTATCTCGGCGGCCAGCTGCTCTTGCGCCGCCGAGTCGATGTATTCCCACACGATCGAGTGCTGGATCACGGTCGCGAGTCCGCTGGTGGGGCGGGCCAGTTGCGCGGGCAACCACGTCTCGGCTGGCGCTGTACTCACTGGCCTGTCGGACCACGCGGCCGCAACGGCGAGGGCTGTGTCGAGCCGGGCCAACCGCGCCGGTTGGTCCGGCCATACGTACGAGCGCAGGATCGCGACGTTCCCGGGCAGCGAGATGTCGAGCGGCGCCCGGTCGCAACCCTCGGCCGACACGATTTCCGGCAGCGCCCACTGCGGTGGTGGCAGGGGGCCCGACCACGCGACGTCCCAACTGGGGGCGTCGGGAGCACCCAGTTGGCCGATACCGCCGATTCCGACGAGGCGCATCGCGTAACGGTCGAGGTGGAGCAGCAGCCCTGCTGAGCTGCCGATTTCGAGAATCCGCAGTGGTCGCCGCATGGTCGCGTGGATCCACGCGTCGCCGGCGAGCAATGCGCTCGCCCGTCCGGCCTCGTTAGTTTGTGGCGGGCGCCCGAGGTAACAAGCCAGTGACGCGGGGTCGTCGGTGTTCCAGTAGGCGCTGCGCGGGTCGGATCGTTCGGATTCGACGTCGCGCAGGAACTCGATCGCGACACGAGCCGCGGCCGCCGCGTCGGCGTCGCCGCCACACGACGGATAGTGCGCCCGCAGCCGCGGGTGACCTTGCAGAGCCTCGTGGTGGAGGAAGCCCGCGAGGCGCAGGCCCAAGTAGTCGCCGAATGGCGAATCGACTCGGTCGGCGAGAATCGCGGCCGTGGGCCCATCGGCAGCAGCGTCGTCGGCGAGCGCTTCGAGGAACGTTTGCACAAAGGGCGAACCGACCACCCCACAGGCCACCGCTTGCCAGCGCAGGTGATCGGGGAGCGGGAGCACGTCGTCGTTGGCCATCGGCTCAACTTACGCGCACTACGGTCAGAAACGGTCGCCGAGGCGGCCGCGTTAGAAACGGCCGCGAGTAGTGGCCGCGTTAGAAACGGCCGCGAGTAGTGGCCGCGTTAGAAACGGCCGCGAGTAGTGGCCGCGTTAGACACGGCCGCTTCGGTGGCCGCGGCCGGATCGATGGAGGCAGCGAGGTGGTTTCGCGAACGAGACGCCGAGGCGAACAGGTCAACGCGCTCGTGCCGTACGCGGCCGGCAAGAGTTACGTGGTCACGGGGGCCAACGGCGGTATTGGGCGTGAGATCGCGCTCGGTCTTGCCCGCGGGGGAGCGGCCCGAGTGGTGTTGGCCTGCCGCAACCCGGTTAAGGCAACCGACGCCCAACGTGACATCGCCACCCGGGCGGGAGTCGACCTCTCGCGCCTGCCGATCGTGCCGCTCGACTTGGCCGACTTGGCGTCGGTGCGAGCCGCGGCGCAGTCGCTCGCGACGCTCGGACCCTTCGATGCCGTGGTGAACAATGCCGGTTTGGTGTTGAGCGACCGTCAGCTGAGCGCCGATGGGTTTGAGCTGACGATGGCGACCAACCACCTCGGGCCGTACCTGCTCACGCGGCTGCTGATCGACGATCCGACCGCCCTGGCGCACGACGCGCGAATAGTGAACGTCTCGTCGGTCGCCCACTGGAGTGCCGTGCGAGGTTTCGCCTTCGACGATCCCTTCGCCGAACGCCGGTACTCGGGGTGGGGGCAGTACGGCCGGTCGAAACTGGCGAACATCTTGTTCACGCGAGCGTTGGCTACCCGCCTACGAGGAACCGCGCGGACCACGAACTCACTGCATCCCGGGTACGTGCGCTCGGCGTTCGGGGGCGAAGGCGACATGGCGGGCATGCAGGGGAAACTGGTCGGTGTGCACACGCCGTTGCAGATCGAGCCAGAGAAGGGTGCCTACACGGCGCTGTACTGCACGCTTGCACCCGAGCTGAAAACGACGAGCGGGGAGTACTTCGTGCGTAGTCGTCTGGGCCGCCTCGCGCCGTGGGCAAAACGCGACAACGACGCGCAACAGTTGTGGGACCTGAGCGCGGCGTGGACGGGAGTCGCACCGTGACTGACCCGGCGTCAACGCAGCCGTCAACGCAGCCGTCAACCTCAACGTCGCGGCAAGCGTCGC
Organism: uncultured Acidimicrobiia bacterium; assembly: GCA_964635475.1. GTDB lineage: Bacteria > Actinomycetota > Acidimicrobiia > Acidimicrobiales > CAZWPY01 > CAZWPY01. The sequence goes on along the minus strand of CAZWPY010000068.1, from coordinate 12,780 downwards.
TTTCGCGGCAAGTGTCGCTTTCGCGACAACCGTCACTCTCGCGGCAAATCGTGTTGGCGAGGCGACCCGATCCCGACCTCGGACCCGACTGTTTTCGACTGCAGGACTACGAAACTCCCGAGCCAGCCGATGGTGAAGCTCTACTCGAGGTCGAGGCGCTGGTCATGGACCCCGCCATCCGGCTGTGGATGACGAAGGATTCGTACTTCCCCGCCGTGGCCGTCGGCGAGGCGATCCGCGGCGGCGCGGCGGCACGGGTAGTTCGATCGCGCACGCCGATGCTGGTCGAAGGCTCCTACGTGACCGGCCTTTTCGGCTGGCAGACCCACGCCATCACGCGTGGCGACGAGTACACCAACATCGTGGTGCCCGACGGGGTCGACCCGTTAGTCGCGCTCGCCCTCAACACCGGCTCCGGGCCGACCGCGTGGTTCGGTTTGATGGAGATCGGGCAACCGAAAAAGGGTGAAACTGTGTTGGTGTCGGGCGCGGCCGGCAGCATCGGCAGTCTTGTTGGGCAAATTGCCCGCAACAGCGGCTGTCGAGTCGTGGGTTTGGCTGGCTCAGCGCAGAAGTGTGCCTATGTGGTCGACGAGCTCGGCTTCGACGAGTGTGTCGACTACCACTGCGCGGATCTGGTTGCCGAGCTCAAGCGGGTGTGCCCGCGCGGCGTCGACGTCTATTTCGACAACGTCGGTGGCTCAGTGCTGGCGGCCGCGCTGCACGTGCTCGCTGAACGGGCGCGGATCGTCGCGTGCGGGGCGATTAGCCAGTTCGGCAACGACTTGCCGCCGTGGCCGAAGAACTTTCCCGGCGTGTTGAGTGCCAAGCGGGTGCGTATGCAGGGATTTCTCACGCTCGACTACCTGCCCCGTTTTGCTGAAGCGACGGCGCCGCTCGCGGCGTGGATCGAGCAGGGCACGTTGCGCTACCGCACCGAGACTCGTGTCGGGCTTTCAGCCGCGCCCGACGCGTTGGCGTCGTTGTTTCAGGGGGAGAATCTGGGCAAGGTGCTGGTCGACATTCGTCGCGACGTGGCGGCCCTCACGGATCGGAGTGACGCATGAGTAGGGGCCGGCACCGCCGCGGGCGCGGTTGTTTGTGGCTGTTCGTCGGAGCGGTTGTCGGCTTTTTGGCCGTGCTCGTGTCGGTCGCAGTGATCGTGGGCACGGTCACCTCCAACGACGACGGGTCCGAGGTCGGGTCAGAAGTCGGGTCCGACGTCGACGCGGGCGCGACCACCAGCGTTGCCGCGACACCGGTCGAACGGGCCGACGAGGCGCCCGCTCCCGGCGCCGAAGCTGTGCCCGCGCCTGACGAACTGGCCGCCGACGTTGGCACCGACGACGACGGCGAGCCGACCGGCGACACGTCCGACGCGCCGCCGCTGACGATCCCGGCTGTGATCGATTCGATCCAAGAGTTCTGGGCGGAGAACCTGCCCACCCAGTACGGGACCGACTACGAGGTGATCCCCGACTCGCGCATCATCGCGATGGCTCCGGGCAAGAACACGCCTCGCTGCGACGGCCGGGTCGCGAGTTACGAAGACGTACAAGACAATGCGTTCGCCGCCGCATGCCGAGAAGGCGAGATGGTCGCCTACGACGAGCCCGGCCTTTTCGAGGCGCTACGCAGTAAGTACGGTCCCGTCGGGCCGGCTGTCGTGCTCGCCCACGAGTGGGGTCACGTTGCCCAAGCACAAGCCGGCGTGCTCAACGAGCCGCTCGCGACGGTGCTGATCGAGCAACAGGCCGACTGTTATGCGGGAGCGTGGGTCGCCGAGGCCCGCGCCGAGCACCTCGGCGCCGAACTCGACGATCCCTCCGCGCTCGACTCGACGGTGGCCGCGATGCTCGAGTTTCGCGACCAGCCGGGCAGCGACGCGGAGTCGATGTCGGCGCACGGGTCGGGGTTCGATCGGGTTCGGGCATTCCAAGAAGGTTTCGAGGACGGAGCCTCGAAGTGCACGAGTTACTTGGAGACGCCGCCGACGCTCACTCAGGTGCCGTTTACGTCACAAAACGATTTCGAGACGGGCGGCAATTTGCCCTACGACGACGTGCTCGCGAATGCCATCGTCGAGCTCAACGAGTTCTTCGCCGCTTCTGTCGACGGCTTCGAGGACATTGCGGCTCTTGGTGCGGTCGGCGAGCAGGGCGAGTCGACCGCGGAATGCAACGGCAACGAGCTCGACGCGGAGAAGATCAAGGGCTACATCGCGTACTGCGCGGAGGAAGGCTCGGTCGTGTTCGACGACTCCTTGTTGCGCGAGTTCCACAGCGCGATCGGCGATACCTCGACGTTCCTTTTGCTCGCGTTGCAGTGGGCCGAAGCGGCGCAAGAACAAACCGGTGTTGGTGGCGCCCGCGAGGCCGACGCCGACGCAGCGTTCCTTCAGCAGACCTGCATGGTCGGCGGTTGGGTCGGCGACTTGCTCGCGGGCAATGGTGCGCAACGTACACAACAGCTGCAGCTGTCGGCCGGCGATGTCGATGAAGCGATCATCTTGTTCCTCACGCTGGCCGACTCCGACGCGTTCAGCGAAGACACGGCGCTGTTCGACATCGTCGGCACGTTTAGGGGTGGAGTAATCGACGGTTTCGCCACCTGCGTGGCTTAACCCGTACCTGACGGTGGCCTAACCCGTCCCCAGAACGACGGCGCAGAGCCGCGCCGCACAGCCGCGGCGGGCCAAAACTGCAGCTGGCCCGATTGCAGCTGGCCCAGTTGGAGCTGGCCCAATTGCAACTCGCCCAATTGCAGCTGGCCCAGTTGGAGCCAGCCAGGTCAACCGCCGAACTTGGCCCGCTTCGCCGCTCGTGCCCGCCCGGTCTGGTCGAGTTCGACCTTCCGTAGCCGCACTGAGTCCGGCGTGACCTCCACGCACTCGTCCTCCCGAACGAACTCGAGCGCCGCCTCGAGCGGCAGCACTCGCGCGGGAGTCAAACGCACGAGTTCCTCGGCAGTCGAACTGCGCACGTTGGTGAGTTTGCGTTCCTTACTCGCGTTGACGTCCATGTCCTCGGCGCGGACGTTCTCACCGATGATCATGCCCTCGTACAACTCGGCGCCGGGGCCGACGAACAACGTGCCGCGATCCTGCAACGACAACAACGCGTGAGTCGTGGCGACGCCGCGGCGGTCGGCTACCAACGATCCGGTCTCGCGCGTGCGGATCGGGCCGCACCACGGCTGAAAACCTTCAAAAACGTTTGAGGCAATCGCGGTGCCGCGTGTGTCGGAAAGCAGCGCCGAGCGCAGGCCGACCAAACCTCGGGCAGGAACGACGTAGTCCAAGCGGGCCCACGGGTCGGTCGCGCCGTAGTGCAACACCTCAAGCATCTGCCCTTTCCGCGCGGCGAGCAACTGCGTGACAACACCGACGTGTTCTTCGGGGACGTCGACGGTGAGCCGTTCAAAAGGCTCGTGCCGTACCCCGTCGATCTCGTGGGTAACGACCTGCGGCTTGCCGACGGTGAGTTCGAACCCCTCGCGGCGCATGAGCTCGACCAGCACCGCCAGCGCGAGTTCACCGCGGCCGCGCACTTCCCACGCGTCGGGTCGTTCGGTGGGCAACACACGGATCGACACGTTGCCGACCGTTTCGACATCGAGGCGGTTCTTCACCAGCCGGGCCGTGAATTTCTTACCCTCTTTGCCCGCGAGCGGGGAGGTGTTGATGCCGATCGTCATCGCCAAGTTGGGCTCGTCGACACGAAGCGCCGGCAATGCCACGGGCTCGTTGAGGTCGGCCAGCGTTTCGCCGATCGTCACGTCTGCAATGCCAGCAACGGCAATGATTTCCCCGGCCGGGGCCTGGTCGACCGCTTCGCGTTCCAAACCGGCGGTGAGGTACAGCTCAGTGATTTTTACCGGTTCGATCGTGCCGTCACGCCGGCACCACGCGACCGTCGATCCGCGACGAATCGTGCCGGCCACCACGCGGCACAACGCGAGGCGCCCGAGGTAGGGCGACGCGTCGAGGTTGGTCACGAGGGCCTGCAGCGGCGCGTCGAGGTCGACGTGCGGCGGCGGGATCGTGGCCAACAAGGTGTCGAACAGCGGCTGCAGGCCGCGACCGTCGAGCTCGGGTTCGTCGCGGGCACGTTCGGCAACGGCGCTGTCGCAGGTGGCCGAGCCGCGTTTGGCGTTCGCGTAAACGATGGGGAACTCGATGTGGTGGTCGTCGGCGCCGAGACTGAGGAACAGCTCGTAGACCTCGTCGATGACTTCTTTCAGTCGCGCGTCGGGCCGATCGACCTTGTTGATCACCAACACGACCGGCAGCTCGCGTTCGAGCGACTTACGCAAGACAAAACGGGTTTGCGGGAGCGGCCCTTCGCTCGCGTCGACGAGCAACAAGACGCCGTCGACCATGGCTAGCCCACGTTCGACCTCGCCGGAAAAGTCGGCGTGGCCTGGCGTGTCGATGATGTTGACCTTTACCTCACCCCACTGAACGGCGGTGTTTTTCGCCAGGATCGTGATGCCCTTCTCGCGCTCGAGATCCATCGAGTCCATGACTCGATCGCCGGCATCGGCAGCATCGTTGGCAGACGCGGGCGCCTCTCGTAGCGCGCCGGCCTGTCGCAACATCGCGTCGACCAGCGTGGTCTTTCCGTGATCGACGTGGGCGACGATCGCGACGTTTCGTAGCGGCGGCTGCAGCGATGGATCGGTGTCGGGGCGCGTGTTCATAACAGTCCTGCAAGTGGGGGACCCGTATTCTCCCAGAAACTGCCCTAGTACGTGCGCACAGACTCCCGCGACGCGCTGAAGCCGTGACGCGACGTGCTCGTGCACGTGAGCCCGGTCGTTCGTGACACGCACGTGAAAGGGCCACGGCGAATCGATTTGCCATACGCCAACACAGATCCCGGTCCGACCGCGTCGCTCACGCATGCGCCGAACTCGGCTTTGCCTTTGGGCGAAAGCGTGAGGACTGCGCCCCAATCGAAATCACAGTCGGCGGGGCGTCTCGGCACACGTGTGGCGGTGCGGTTCACGTCGCAGCGGACGAACTGCGTGTCGGGTTTGGCGCTCGAGCCCGTCGGATAGGCGCCGAGCAAGCAGGTGATGTTGCCCGACGGCGTTTGGAACGCGGTGAGTGTCAGCTCCGCCGCCGCTGGACTTGGTGATGCCACAGCGCCGAGCCACAGCAACGAGAACGACGCGAGTGCGGTCGAGGTAACGAGGCGGCGCGACATAGACAACGATAACTCTCCGGTCTCGTCGCAACTCGCCGGCCGTATCGCAACCCTCCGGCCGTATCGCCACTCGCCGGCCTTATCGACGGGCCGTGCGCGGTTGGGTACGTTCTGCACGCGGCAGCAAACGAGCGCCCCGGGCCGAGCCCGCACAGTGGAGAGGTGAGGCGATGACGCCCTACGACCGAGCCGAGCGGGCCGCGGAATGGCTGGCGCAGCGTGGCGAGTTCAGCGCGGCCGTCGTTTTGGGCTCGGGCTGGTCGAACGCGTCGGCGCTCGGCGACGTGCGCGACGAGTGGGCCATCGCCGACATCCCGGGCGCACCGACCCCGCGGGTGAGTGGCCACAGTGGGACGGCGATGTTGGTCGACGTCGCTGGAACGAACGTCGTCGTGCTCGCCGGCCGTAGCCACTTGTACGAGGGCAACTCGGTGGCTGACGTCGTCCACGTGGTGCGCAGCGTCGTTCGTGGCGGAGCGAGCCGCGTGGTGCTCACGAACGCGGCCGGGGCGATCAACCCGCGGTTGGCGGTGGGCGCGCCGGTGTTGTTGTCGGACCAGATCAACCTCACCGGCGTCAATCCGATGTGTGGCGACGCGCCGACTGCAGGTTGGCCGGGGCGTTTCGTCGACCTCTCCGATCTATACGCGGCGCGGCTGCGTGAGGCCATCACCGTGCAACACCCGGCGATCGGTCAAGGCGTGTACGCAGCGGTCGTCGGCGGGTCGTATGAAACCCCGGCCGAGATCCGCATGCTCGCGGCGATGGGTGCCGACTTGGTCGGTATGTCCACGGTCCTCGAGGCGATCGCTGCGCGGCACGCGGGCGCACAGGTCGTGGGGATTTCCTTGGTCACTAACGCGGCCGCGGGCCTGTCGAGTACGGCGTTGGATCACACTGAGGTACTCGACGTTGGCCGTGCGTCGTCGACGCAGTTGGTCGACGTGGTCCGCACTGCCGTGTCGGTGTCGTGACGCGGCCCGAGGAACCCGCTCAGGGGGCGGGGCTGCCAGACCTGCCGGGGCTGCCAGGCCTGCCGGGGCTGCCGGACCTGGCGGGGCTATCAGCACGGGCCCACGCGTGGATCAACGCCGACCCCGATCCCCACACGCGGGCCGCCAGCGAGGAGATCGTTGGGCGTGGCGACGCGCAGGAACTGGCGGCGCACTTCGGGACTCGGGTTTCGTTCGGAACCGCCGGGCTACGAGCGGCAATAGGTCCCGGTCCCGCCCGAATGAACGTGCTCGTGGTGCGGCAAGCAACAGCGGGGATCGCGGCGTCGATACCCGACGGCGACCGAGCGCGGGGCGTGGTGATCGGGTACGACGCGCGCCACGGCTCGGTCGACTTTGCCCGCCATGCAGCCGGCGTGATGCGAACCGCGGGGATCGAGACGTGGATCACGCCGACGCCGTGTCCGACGCCGTTGTTGGCTTTCGCCGTGCGCCACCTGCACGCGGCCGCGGGACTCATGGTGACCGCGAGTCACAACCCCGCAGCCGACAACGGGCTCAAGGTCTACTGGTCCGACGGCGCACAGATTGCCCCGCCGGTCGACGTGGTGATCGCGTCGGCGATCACGCAGGTCGCCGGCGCGCTCGACGCGCACGACCCGCCCGGCGAACCCGTCGAGTTTGCCTCGACCCGCTGCCTCGACGCGGCCGTCGAAGAGGCGTACATCGGCAGCGTGTGCGCGTTGGTCACGCCACATCCGGGGCGGCTCAATCCGCTACGAGTGGCCTGCACCTCGTTGCACGGGGTCGGGGACCGGCTGCTGCAACAGACGTTGTTTCGATCGGGGGTCGTCGAGGTCACCGCGGTGGCCGAGCAGGCCGCGGCGGATCCGGACTTTCCGACGGTGCCGTTTCCCAATCCCGAGGAGCCCGGCGCACTCGACATGTTGTTCACGCTCGCGGCGACTATCGACGCCGATGTCGCGCTTGCCAACGACCCCGACGCCGACCGCCTCGCTGTTGGTATCCAAGGCGATGACGGTTCGTGGCGTCGGCTCAGCGGCGACGAAGTTGGCCTGCTGTTAGCCGACGAGGCGTTGTGGCGCTGGCAGGAGCACGGTGCGGCGCGCTTGCTCGTCACGACCGTGGTGTCGTCGCAAGCGGTCGCTCGTTTGGCGCAGGTGCGCGGCGTGCACTTCGTCGAGACGTTGACCGGCTTCAAGTGGCTCAGCCGCCCTGCGCTTGGTGATGCTCGACTCGTGCAGTGTCTCGCGTACGAGGAGGCATTGGGTTACGCGATCGGGCCCGAATCGCGCGACAAAGACGGCATCGCTGCGGCGGTCTTCCTCTGCGACGCGATCGCTCGATGGCGCCGTGCCGGCTTGTCGGTGTCGGACAAACTCGCGGAACTGGCCGCCGTGGTGGGCGAGCGAGCGACCGACAACCGTTCTGTGCGCCTGTCAGGCGGCGTAACCGGCGCCGCCGTCGCAGATGCGCTCGGGCAATCCGCGCCGACCGAGTTCGCGGGCCGGAGGATCTCGCGAACGGATCGTCCTGCCGAGGACGTGTTTCGTTGGTGGCTCGACGACGACACGCGGGTCGTTGTTCGACCGAGCGGGACCGAGCCGAAGGTGAAGTTGTACGTCGAGGCGTGCCGGGAACAGTTAGGTGTCGCGGGGCAGGACTCGACCGAGTCGCGGGTTGCCTTTTCGGTCGTGGATTCAGCCCGAGCGGTCGCCGACGTCGTCGAGCAGTGGCTGACGGAGTTGGCCGAGTTGGCGTCGTCCGCGCCGAGCTGAAACGGCCAGCCGCGAGCGTCAGCTGGTCATCCCGCCGAGGCCGACGAGGCCGCGCGCGAGTTCGATCTCACCCATGTGGCGTAAGCCGTGTTGGTAGATCCAGCACTCGAGCGCATCGAGTGCTGTGATGCCGTCGGGCCCGGCCACGCGGGCGCTAAACGTCGAGGCGACGTGCGGCGGAAACGGCCGCGGGACCAGCACAGCGTTCAAGTCGGCCGCGCCCGCCCCGGCTGGGTCGGCGAGCCAAGCCGCCACCTTGTCCCACACCTCCGCGAAGTAGCGGCGGAACTCGTCGTAGTCGCCAATACGTTGATCGACCATCTCCTCGACGGTGCGGTGTTTGCCGTGGTCAGGAATCGACATCTCGACTCGCCGTGCCCACTCGTCGTTCCACACCGGTGACCCGCCGGCAATGACGCAAAATGTCACGTCGATCATGTTGGTGATGTGAAATAACGAAAATGCGATCGGCAAAACGCCCGCTCGCTCGAAGTGGTTCACGTGTTCGGGGCCCATCGTGGCCAACGCGTCGTCGTACAACGAGCGCAGCGCGGCGAACCGGCGGCGGAACGAGTCCAAGATCAGCGGGTCGGTCATGTCGTCCATTGTTCCCGAAATGATCAGACCATCGTTCTCGTAGATCAGACCATCGTTTTCGTGGATTAGATCGGCGTTCTCGTGGGTCAGACCATCGTTCTCGTGGATCAGACCATCGTTCTCGTAGATCAGACCATCGTTTTCGTGGATTAGATCGGCGTTCTCGTGGGTCAGACCATCGTTCTCGTGGATTAGATCGGTGGCGTGTCGGGGTCTTCGAGGTACACCGCAATCCCGAGGCCGCGTTGTTGCAGTTCGTTCATACGTTTACGCATCGGCTCGATCGCATCGGGTGCCAGACCGGTGTCGTGCGCTCGCAAGATGCGGAAGTAGAGATCGTTGATTTCGGCACGATCCTCGGGCGTGAGCGGGTCCCAGTAGCTCACCAACACGCCGGGGACCGTCGCAGGATCGCGGAGCTTCTCGGCCGTCTCGACCATGAGCCGTTTGGTCAGCCGCCCGCCAGGCCGGACACGGGCGCTGCCGACCGACGCCTCGAGGACCTCAGGAAAAAACACCTCGACGCCGCGCGACTCGATGGCCGCGCCGATTCCTGCGCCCGCGCCGTCGATCAGCTCGCCCACCGGGTACACCTCCACGACGTCGTCAGAGTCGAGTGCGTCGAAAACGTCGTGGATCACGTGTTCGGTCAGTGACGAGCCGACCCGATCCGGCCGCTGCGTTTGTCCTGCTCCGACGACACTTGCGATCGCGCACAGCGCCACAAGTCCCAGCAGCGCGCTGTTGGCCAGACCGACGAGACGGGTGTTGGAACGCAGCAGCGCGTGCGTCGACGCAACGGTGGCAACGGCGAGCACGACGGCTGTTGTCCAGGTCCAGCGCAGCAGATAGTCCGACGGCAAACCGACGATGCGGCTCGCGCCGATGAAGGTGGCGGCCGCCAACACCGCCAGCAACGGCACGGCGCCGCGCAGTTCGGGCGTCAGGCCCCGCCGCCGGGTCCACCACACCACGGCGATCGCGGCGAAGCCGACGGCCGCTCCGAGCGCCGTCCACGGGGGCGGGCCGACGGCGTGCGAGAGGGCGGATTCGAGCCACGGCGGCCGCCAACTGAGTACGTCTAAAGCAGCGTCGCGGCCCACCGCGCTTCCCGCGAGGGCCTCGGGAGGGCTGCGGAAAAACCTCCACAGCGCGCTGAGATTTCCCTCGTCAGTGGTGAACTGTTGCCACACCGGCCCGACCCACAACACGACGGTGCCCGCGATCGAGGCTCGGGCGAGCCACCGCGACCAGCGGGTCTCTGCGGGCACTCGGCGCGATTGTGTGGCGGACTCGGCCTGGCGGCTGCGAACACGTGCCACTGCCGTGAACACGCACACGACGGCGGCGAGCGGCGCGTAACCCACGTGGGCCTGCACGACGGCACTCATGAGCAAGACGTTCGCGGGAGCGGCGACGCGGTTGCCCGCGCGGGCCTCGCCGATCAACGCGATGGCGAGCACCGACGGCAGCAACCCGACCCACGGGTTCCAGGGCACAACGAACGCCTCGGGCTGCGTGGCCACCACAGTGAGCAGCACGGCCATCGTGGCGAGGGCCACGATCGGGCCGAAGCGGCGGCGCACGACTACAAGCAGGCTTACCCCTGCCACTACCGAGATCAGCCACGCGGCGACGAAGAACCCGCGGCCGCCGAAGATCACCCACAGCGGCTGCACGATCCAGTGCAACGCCGGGCCGGGATGTCGAAAGCCGAATCGTGAATACACACCCGTGAGTGGCACGCCCGGTTGGGTGAGGTCGAGTTGCAGCACCGCGATGTCGCTCGCGGGCCAGTAGGCGCCACGCGCCACACGCCCCAGCGCGACGGTGAGTGGCGTCAGTACGAGCAGCGCCATTAGTGCGACTTGTGCACGCTGCGAGAGCGCAAGGAAACGATCGACCAGGCCCGGCGCGTCGTACTCGCCGGGCTCGCCATCCACGTTGCCGGGCTCGGCATCCACGTTGCCGGACGGCTCGTCGTCGACGGGCGCGGCGCGATCGTGCGGTGGCGGTGAGTCAGTCGACCATCTGTAGGTTGCCGAATCGGTCACTGCACTCCGCCCGTGGTGTGTCGGCTCACTGGGCCGCCTCACTGTCTCGCCTCACTGGGTCGCCTCGGTGGCGCGCCGACCGTGCTCGGCAGACCGCAGGAACCGCCGCGTCCGGGATCGACGAAACACCCGCCAGGGTGTCACACACCGTGGCGAGGTGCACCTCCCAGGGCGCCAGGAGTTACCGCCCCGACGAGTGGTCACGCGCCGTCGTGCGCCGGACGCACCCGCGGTCGGGTCCTGAGACAATGGTGTCGTGACGCTCGCCCCGCACTCGCCGATGCTCGATCTGGGCGTGCCGTTGACCGCGGTGTGGGGTCAGGTTCGGGTGGGCGCCGTCGACACAGTTAGCGCGGAGGCTCGAGCAGCGCGGCTAATGGCCAGGTCGATTAAACAAAGCTCCAAACGAGCCGCGCTCGAGCTCGCGATTCGTTGCGTCGACCTGACGACCCTTGAGGGCGCCGACACTGCCGAGCGAGTCCGCGCCCTGTGCGCGCGGGCCCGGCGCCCCGACCCACTCGACGCGAGCGTCCCGCCCGTGGCTGCGGTGTGCGTGTACCCCGAGTTGGTCGAAGTGGCGAAACGGTCGCTCGCTGGGTCGGGGATCAAGGTCGCGAGCGTCGCCGGTGCGTTTCCGTCGGGGCAGAGCTCCCGCGACGTTCGGGTGGCCGACATTCGTGCTGCAGTGCGCGCGGGCGCCGACGAAATCGACATCGTGTTCAACCGGGGTGCGTTCTTGTCGGGGCGCTTTAACGATGTCTTTGACGACATCGCCGCGTCGAAGGAAGCCGCGGGCGCGGCTCATCTGAAAACAATTCTCGAAACCGGCGAACTGGGTTCGCTCGACAACGTCCGTAAGGCCTCACTGCTCGCGCTCGCCGCTGGCTCCGACGTCATCAAAACCTCGACAGGCAAGATCGGCGTGGCTGCGACACCACCGGTCGCGCTGGTCATGGCCGAAGCGTTGCGAGACGTCGCCGAACGCACCGGGGTCGTCGGTGGCCTGAAACTGGCGGGCGGCATTCGCACGGCCAAACAGGCGTGGGGCTACTTGGCGCTCGTTTACGAGACGTTGGGTTCGTCGTGGCTGACCCCTGACCTTTTCCGTTTCGGTGCATCGTCGTTGCTCAACGACCTCGTGCGGCAGTGGCGTTTCCAGTCCAGTGGGCGTTACGCCCGGGGAGGCGACTTACCCGTTGACTGAACAGCTCACCCCCCGCGCGGCGGGCGACGCCAGCGCAGCGGCCGCAGCCGCTTTTGCGAACTACGCCCCGAGCATCGAGTCGACCTCGATCGTGTCGCTGCGCGACTCGTACGGACTGTGGATCGGCGGGCGCTGGCGTGACGCGACGGCGGGCGCGACGCGCGAAACAGTGAATCCCGCGTCGGGTGTCGTGCTCGCGACGGTGGCCGACGGCGACGCGAGCGATGTCGACGCGGCGGTGCGCGCGGCGGGCGCGGCCTATGAATCCTGGTCGGCGCTGCCCGCCGAGCAACGCGGGCGTTACCTGTTTCGCATCGCGCGACTGCTCCAAGAACGTGCACGCGAGTTCGCAGTGCTCGAATCGATCGACGGTGGCAAGCCGATCCGTGAGTCGCGCGACATCGACGTCCCGCTTGCCGCGGCGCACTTCTTCCACCACGCGGGTTGGGCCGACAAGTTGCCCTGGGCATTTCCCGGCAGCAGACCGGGCCCGCTCGGCGTGTGCGGGGCGATAATCCCGTGGAACTTCCCACTGCTCATGGCCGCATGGAAGCTCGCGCCGGCGCTCGTGTGCGGCAACACGGTGGTGCTGAAGCCCGCGGAAACCACTCCGCTCACGGCGCTGCTGTTGGCCGAGGTCCTCGCCGACGCGGGGCTGCCCGACGGCGTCGTCAACATCGTCACCGGCGGGCCAGCGGCGGGCGCGGCGCTGGCGGCGCACCCCGGCCTCGCGAAGGTGGCCTTCACTGGCTCGACCGCCGTTGGTCGCGAGATCCGCCGGGCAACGGCACAGACCGGGGCGCGGCTGACACTCGAGCTGGGTGGCAAGTCGGCGCACATCATCTTTGACGACGCGGCGATCGACTCGGCCGTCGAGGGCGTCGTCGACGGCATTTGGTTTAACCAGGGACACGTCTGTTGTGCGGGCTCGAGGCTTTTGATTCACGAGACGATCGCCGATGA
>CAZWPY010000067.1:13874-18496 GCA_964635475.1 uncultured Acidimicrobiia bacterium | reverse complement strand
TCACGGGTGCGCTCGCCCACGCCGGCGAACACCGACACACCGCCGTGCTGGGTGGCCACACGGTTGATCATCTCCATGATCAACACGGTCTTGCCCACGCCGGCACCACCGAACAGACCGATCTTTCCGCCCTGCACGTAGGGCTCGAGCAAGTCGATCACCTTGATGCCCGTCTCGAACATCTGCGCCCGCGGCTCAAGGTCGGCGAACGCCGGTGAGCTGCGGTGGATCTCCCAGCGCTCGGTAACGCCTTCGAGCGGCTTGCCGCCGGTGTCGAGCGGCTCGCCGAGCACGTTGAATACGTGGCCGAGGGTCACGTCGCCAACGGGCACCGAGATGCCGCGGCCGGTGTTGCGAACCGCCCGGCCACGTGTGAGGCCGTCGGTCGCCCGCAGGCAGACCGCACGCACACGGCTGTCGCCGATGTGCTGAGCAACCTCAGCGGTAATGGTGCTGGTGACACCGTCGAGTTCGACGTCGACTTCGAGCGCGAAGTTGATCTCCGGCATCGCATCGGACGGGAACTCGACGTCGATCACCGGGCCGGCGATCGCGACAACCCGACCGTCTTTCAGAGCGCGTTCGGTGAGAGTGCTCATGCGTGCTGATGCTCCTGGTCTCGCTGAATGAAGTAGTCGTCGCGCTCGATACGGTCGAGCAGCAGGTCGTTTGAGCCAGTAGCCGCTTGGCGTAGTGCCTCGGCGCCACTGACAATTTCCATGATTTCGGTAGTGATCGCGTCCTGTCGGGCCCGGTTCATCACACGGGTGAGGTTGCGAATCAGTTCATCGGCGTTGTCGGTTGCGGCCTTCATTGCTCGCTGGCGCGCCGCGTGTTCCGACGCGGCCGCGTCGAGCATCGCGGCGTACAGCTTCGACTCGGCGTACCTGGGCAACAACGAGGTGAGGATCGCGCCCGGCGACGGCTCGAACTCGTAGTCAGCGCTCGCTGCACCGACCTCGGCCTCGACCCGCTCGAGCGGCAGGTACTGCTGCTGGGCAACCGCTTGCGAACCGGCAGAGATGAACTTGGTCGACACGATCTTCACCAAGTCGACCTCGGCGGCTTCGAACGCGGCCACGACCGCTGCGGCCACGCCGCGAGCGTCTTCGTAACTCGGCTGGTCCGAAATACCTGAGGTCACGTGCGTGAGTTCGTATCCGCGATAGCGGAAGTAGCCCTCGGCCTTACGGCCAACACAAAACAACGCATATCCGCGTCCGGCCTCGACCTCGGCCTTCAAGTCACGTTCCGCGGCACGTAACACGTTGGCGTTGTAGCCACCACACAGACCACGATCGGCGGTGATCACGACGTAACCAACCGTGCGGACGTCGGGCCGGTCCTCGAGCAACGCCTGACCGGTGCCAGCGCCCGCGGCCGCCAAGTTCGAGATCACGTGGGTGATTTGCTCCGCGTACGGGCGGGCGGCCAACACACGCTGTTGCGCCTTGACGATGCGGCTAGCCGCGATCAACTCCATCGCGCGCGTGATCTTCTTCGTCGACTGAACGCTGCGGATCCGTCTCCGCAGGATTCGTTCCTGACCGCCAGCCACGTGTGCTCCGTTTCCCTACCGACTCGTCGACAATCGCCGCTGATCAGCTGTTGAACTGATCGAGCACCGACTGCACAGCCGAGCTGAGCTCGCCTTCGTCGGGCAGGTCGTTGGTGGTGCGAATGTGGTCGAGCAGATGCGAGTAACGCGTGCGAAACGCGTCGAGCAGCGCCGCTTCGAAAGCCTTCACCTGGCCAACTTCGAGGTCGTCGAGGTAACCCTTGGTGCCCGCGAAAATCGACACGACTTGCTCAGCCACCGGCATCGGCGAGTTGAGTGGCTGCTTCAGCAATTCCGTGAGGCGATAACCACGCTCAAGCTGGGCCTTGGAGACCTTGTCGAGTTCGGAGCCGAATGTCGCGAACGCTTCGAGCTCACGGAACTGCGCGAGGTCGAGCTTCAACGTACCGGCGACCTTACGCATCGCCTTGGTCTGCGCGGCACCACCCACACGAGACACCGAGATACCCACGTCGACTGCCGGGCGCACGCCCGACTTGAACAAGTCGTCTTGCAGGTAGATCTGGCCGTCGGTGATCGAAATCACGTTGGTGGGGATGTACGCCGACACGTCGCCGGCCTTGGTTTCGATCACCGGCAATGCGGTCAACGAGCCAGCGCCCAGTTCGTCGCTCACCTTGGCGGCACGTTCGAGCAAACGGCTGTGCAGGTAGAACACGTCGCCGGGGTAGGCCTCACGACCCGGCGGGCGGCGCAACAACAAGGAGAGCTGACGGTACGCCTCGGCCTGCTTCGACAGGTCGTCGTAAACAACGAGCGCGTGCTCGCCGTTTTCCATCCAGTGCTGGCCAATGGCTGCACCTGAGAACGGGGCGAGGTACTTGAACGGAGCCGCGTCGGCCGCGGGAGCGGCCACCACGACGGTGTACTCCATCGCACCGTGCTCTTCGAGCACCGCCACCGTCTGGGCGACCGATGAACCCTTTTGCCCGATCGCGACGTAGATGCACTTCACGCCCTGACCCTTCTGGTTCAGGATCGTGTCGATAGCCACCGTCGTCTTGCCGGTCTTGCGGTCGCCAATGATGAGCTCGCGCTGACCACGCCCGATCGGCGTCATCGCGTCGACGGCCTTGATGCCCGTCTGCAGCGGCTCGTGCACCGGCTTGCGCTGGGTCACGCCGGGCGCTTGCACCTCGACGCGGCGCATAGTGGCACCGACGAGCGCTCCCTTGCCGTCGACCGGGTTTCCGAGCGCATCGACCACACGGCCGAGCAACGCATCGCCGACCGGCAAGGACAGGATTCGGCCCGTCGCCGACACTTTCTGGCCCTCTTCGATGCCTTCCACCGAACCCAGCACGACGGCGCCGATCGAGTCCTCGTCGAGGTTCAGTGCCAGGCCGAACGAGCCGTTGCTGAACTCGACCAGCTCGTTGACCGCACAGTCGGGCAGGCCCTCGATGCGGGCAATGCCGTCGCCGACTTCCACGATCGTGCCGACTGTCGACGTCTGGATCGCCGGGTTGAAATCCGCGAGGTGTTTACGAAGGACTTCTTCAATCTCTTCGGTCTGAATCGTCAGCTCGGCCATGGCTCAGAGCCGTCCCTTCAATTGTTCGAGACGTGTGCGGACACTGCCGTCGATGATCGTGTCGCCGATCTGGGCGACCAAACCACCCATGACCGACGGATCGACGACGACTTTTACCGCCACCGACTTGCCGGTGGCCTTAGATAACGCGGCGGCGAGACGCTCTTGCTGGTCGCCGTCGAGCGGAATCGCCGAACGCACCTCGGCGACTTCCTTGCCCTTTTCGGCCGCAGCGCGAGCGACGAGGCGCTCGATGATTCCCGGCAGTTCCCGCGAGCGACCAGCGCCCACCACGAAACTGACCAGCGATGTAGTGGTGCTCGACGCCTTGTCGCCCAGCAGGTCCTCGACAATCGCTTGGCGCTTGTCGGCCGGCACCCGCTGGTCGGTAAGCGTCGCGCGCAACTCGTCGGAGCCCTGTAGGGCGCGGCCAAATCGGAACAACTCGTCCTCCACCCGATCGAGGCGGCCCTCTGCGCGGGCGACCTCAAACAAGGCGGTGGCGTAAGCGTCGAGGTGATCACTCATTGCCGGCGGTTCCCTACCTGGTCAATAAAGCTCTCGACGAGCTTGGCCTGGGTGTCACGATCGAGATTGCGCTCGACGATCTTCTCGGCAAGGTCGATCGACAGCGCCGAGACCTTCGAACGCAAGTCGGTCATCGCCCTGTCGCTGGCGGCGGCAATGTCCTCCTGGGCACGCGCCCGGATTCCCGCCGCGTCCTCTTCGGCCTTGGCGGCGAGATCACGTCGCACGGAGTCGGCCTGTACGCGGGCCTCCTCGATGATGCGGGCACTTTCGGACTTCGCGTCGGCGAGTTGGCGCTGGTATTGCTCGAGGATCTGGTCGGCTTCGGCGCGGGAACGCTCAGCCGCGTCGAGGTCGCCCTTGATGCGCTCGGTCCGCGCGGCCATACCCTTCTTGATCGCCGGCAAGCCCACCTTCGCGATAAACGCGAGCACCACCAAGAAGCCGATGGCTCCCCAGATCAGCTCATTTTTTGCTGGCGCGAGCACGTTCGGCGCTTTCGCGCAGTCCTCGATCGCGGTATTGGTCGCGTCAGAATCACCGCGGTTGTCTTCAATCGCCTTCTCGGCGCATTCCGCTTCTTCGGACAAGCCTTCCGCGAGCTCGAAGCCCGTGATCGACCCGCCGGAGAGTTCTACTCGTGCGAGCAGCACGATTACCTCCTGTGGGTTGGGTGGAAGGACTACTGGCCGAGGAAGAAGACGACGAAGCCGATGAGGGCGAGCGCTTCGACGAACGCGATACCCAAAAACATGGTGGTCCGCACCATGCCGGCGGCCTCGGGCTGACGAGCCATAGCCTGGACGGACTGGCCGACCAAATATCCGATGCCGATGCCGGGGCCGATGGCGCCCAAGCCATAAGTCAGAGCAGCGATGCCCTTGTCACTGATTTCCGCAAGCATGACGCTTGTCCTTCCATCTCCCGGCCTTGCGGCCGTGTGCGTTGGTTGTGGGTGCCGATCGGCCGGGGCCGATCAGA
>CAZWPY010000067.1:0-13774 GCA_964635475.1 uncultured Acidimicrobiia bacterium | reverse complement strand
GGCCTTGCGGCCGTGTGCGTTGGTTGTGGGTGCCGATCGGCCGGGGCCGATCAGAGTGTTTCGGAGGCCGGGGCCTCCAGGTCTGTGTTCGGAGGCCGGGGCCTCCACTTCAATACGGAGGCCGGGGCCTCCAGGCGAACTGTGTGCGACTTAGTGCTCGTGGCTCATCGCGCTACCGACATACACCGCCGACAGCAGCGTGAACACGTAGGCCTGCAAGAACGCCACCAAGATCTCGAAAGCCACAAAGAAGACGACCATAAATGCTGGCAGTGGGACCAAGATGATGGAGATCGACTTGGCCCACAATGCAGCGCTCAACACAGCGAACGTCGCCAACAAGATGTGACCGGCGAGCAAGTTGGCGAACAAACGAACCATCAGCGAGAACGGCCGGACGAGGAAATTCGATACGAATTCGATCGGCGTCACGAGGATGTAGAGCGCCACCGGCACGCCAGGCGGGAACAATGAATTCTTCAAGTAGCCGAAAAGGCCATGTTCCTTGACGCCGGCAAAGTTGTAGAGCACCCACACGATGAGCGCCAGCAGCATCGGCAATGCGATCCGCGCGGACGCCGGCATTTGCATGACCGGGATGACTTCGAAAATGTTCGTGAAGAAAATGAAGAAGAAAAACGACGTCAGAACCGGCGTGAGCCACTTCGGCGCATGGTGCCCCACCGCGGGGCCGATGATGCCGTCCTCGATGAATTCGACGGCCGACTCGGCCACGTTCTGCATTCCCGTGGGGACCAGCTTCTTCTTGCCGCCCAGCAAAAAGACCAAGAACGTCAGGATCACGGCCAAGAAATAGACCAACACAACCTTGTTGATCGCGAACAACTCGCTGTTTTTCAGCGCGAACGGCTTCCAGTCGACAAGGTGTCCCAGCGGCGGAAAGTGCAACTCGGCCAGCACGGTTCAGTCCTCCGAACGAGTGGGGGTAAGGCCTGGAAAGGCCAACGAGGCAGAAACATGGCGGGTCTCCCAGGCCAGCAGGCCCAGATGCGCCACCAACAACACACCACACAGCGGGGCGAGTTCCACCCAGCCGGCGTCCTTAACGAGCCACACGGCGCCACCCATGACGGCCATGCGCACGAGAAAACCAAACAGCGCCACGCCCATCAAGAGCCCGTAGGAGATACGTGCGGCCCACTGCAACAACAGCGCCGACGCCCAGAAATTCACCACGACCAACGCCAGCGCGTAGCCAGCCGACAGCGCGCCATTTCGGCCCCAGATAGCGGCACTCGCAGCAACAACCACGGGCGCAACCCACAGTGCTCGCCGCGACAGGTCCGCGACCACATCACGTTCCACACTCACGCCGCTGACATCACGCGACACAACGACAGCGCTCACGGCAACGTCTCCGCGCTCGTGCGTTCGCGCTGTCCCGGTCGCCACGCCATGCGCTGCTGCTCGGCGTTCATCTCCGCGTCGTAACCAATCCACAACTTCACGGCCATGCCGACGAACCCAAAAAGCAGCAGGCCGGCGGTGAACCACGGCCGAGTGCCCAACCACGAGTCGAGGCCGAATCCGATCAGGCCAAAGAGGGCGGGAATGGCAGCGACCTCGAAGCCACGACCAATACCGAGGTCCTTCGCCCCCGATCCGCTGCGCTGTGCGGCTTTCGCCACGATCCTGTCGCCTCCAGTGGGGGCTCGCCCTGCCCACCACGCCCTCGTGAATGCTTTCACAAGCTAGCGCTCAGCCCTCCCGACTGCCAAAACGCCCTGCTGGACGGCTTAGCTCACGCGGTGTTCAACAGCGGCCGACTCGTCGAGCGGCGCCGTTTCCCCCGCGGCGCGCTGTTGGCGTACGCCCGGATGAAAAAACATGTAGAGCAGCAACACGCCCGCTGCGCCAAACACGGGGATGAAGGCCGAACCGCGTCCGGTGTAAACCGGCAGCAGGGCGGCTCCCGACAAGATCGCGGTCCAGATCCACAAGATGAACACCACACGACGGTGGCCGTGACCCATCTCGAGCAGGCGGTAGTGCACGTGGCGGCGATCGGCGCCCGCGAAACTGCGACCGCGCACCGTCCGGCGCGCAAACGCGAGCGCGGTGTCGAGCACCGGAACGCCCAGGATCAGCAGCGGCGTAAACAGGGGGAAATAGAAGAAGAACGATCGGCCAGCGAACACCGTGTCGATGCGCCCGACGAGCAACGAACTCGATACGGCCATTAATAGCCCGAGAAACAGCGCCCCGCCGTCGCCCATGAAAATGCTCGCCGGGTGACGATTGGCCGGCAGAAAGCCGACGCAGACGCCGCACGCGATCGCGGCGACCAACGGGCCAGGGTTGTCGGCGGTGAGGAGCCCCGCGTCGAAGAGCTGCGTGCCATAGAGAAAAAGCGCCGCTGAGCCAATGGCAACGATTCCGGCCGCCAAGCCGTCGAGGCCGTCGATCAAGTTCACAGCGTTGGCCAACAAGATCACCCAAATCGTGGTGATCAGCGGCAACATGTCGGGCGATAGAACAAGAAAGCCGAGGAACGGAACTCGGAAGTAGAACATCGTCACGCCCGCAAGGACCAAAAGGCCCGACGCGACGAACATGCCGGCCATCTTGGCGGGCGGAGATACCGGCTTGATGTCGTCGGCTACCCCGACACCCCAAATGAAAGTGGCGCCGACGGCGATCCCGATGACCTCTCGCGGGTCGGCGAACACGGTGTGGCGGAACTGCGGGATCACTGACGCAACCAACAGCGCAGCAATAAATCCGCCGAACATCGCGACACCGCCCAAGGCCGCCGTCGGCCGCGGGTGCGCCCGCCGTTCGTCGGGGGGCTGCACGACGCCGCGCGACTCGGCAAAGCGCCGCACCCGCGGCGTCAAGAAAAACGTGACCAACGTCGCGACGGCAAAAACCGCGGCGTAGCCGCTCACTTAACCGGCAGTCCTCGCCACGGGCGTCCCGTTGATGCCGGGGTACGGGCTGAAGGCTCGACACAGCTCGGCCACCTCACCGCGGATCTTCGCGACCGTCTCGTCGGACTCGCGGTGGCGCAGAACCCGTCCGATCAGCGCCGCGATCGAACGCATTTCGTCCTCACCCATACCGACGGTTGTCATCGCCGCAGTGCCCAAACGTAAGCCGCTCGTGACAAACGGGCTGCGCGGGTCGTTGGGGATCGTGTTGCGATTCAACGTGATCCCGGCCCGGTCGAGCACCTCTTGGGCCTCTTTACCGGTGAGCTGCTCGTCGAAGGATCGTAAGTCGACCAACACGAGGTGATTGTCGGTGCCGCCCGATACGAGTCGGAAGCCCTCGCCCGCGAGCGCTTCCGCGAGCGCCGCCGCGTTCCACACGACGTTTTGCGCGTAGTTGGCAAACGACGGATGGAGCGCTTCGCCAAAGGCCACCGCCTTGGCAGCGATGATGTTTTCGAGCGGACCGCCTTGGCTGCCGGGAAACACGGCTTTGTCTATCGCGGTCGCGTGTGTGGAGTTGGTCAAGATGCAACCGCCGCGCGGGCCGCGCAACGTCTTGTGCGTCGTGAAAGTGACGATGTCGGCCTGCCCGACCGGGTTGGGATGAACCCGACCCGCGATCAAGCCCGCGACGTGGGCCGCGTCGAACATGAACAGCGCGCCGACCTCGTCGGCAATAGCGCGAAATGGCGCCGGATCGATCGTGCGTGGGTAGGCCGTGGCTCCCGCGACGATGAGTCGCGGTCGCTCGGCACGGGCCAGCTCGGCTACCTGGTCGAAGTCGATTCGTTCGTCGCTTGGCGTCACGCCATAGGACACGAACCGGTACCAGTTGCCGCTGAAGTTCACCGGGCTGCCGTGGGTAAGGTGCCCACCCTGGTCGAGCCGTAGCCCGAGGACCGTGTCGCCTGGCTTGAGCACGGCGAGATACGCGGCCAAGTTTGCGTTGGCGCCGCAGTGTGGTTGCACGTTCGCGTGCTGCGCGCCGAACAACTGCTTCACACGTTCGCGCGCCACGTCCTCGACTTCGTCGACAACAGCGTTTCCGCCGTAATAACGCTTCGAGGGGTAACCCTCGCTGTACTTGTTGGTCAAGACGCTGCCCGCGGCCTCCAGTACCTGCCGGGAGACGAAGTTTTCCGACGCGATCAGCTGCAGCCCCGTGTTTTGCCGATCGTTCTCACGTTTGATCATCTCGAAGACGGTCGCGTCACGCGGCGAGGACCACCCCTCGGCGCTGACGTCGGGCTGTGTCGAATCAGGCATCGCACTCCTTCCGACTCAGACCCTACCCACCGACTACCCCGACCCAGGTTCTACCGGCCGCAAGCCCGGGTCGAACTCGCCGCCGAGGCGGGTCGAGCGCACGCCGTTAGATTTGCCTCGTGGCGCGCAGTGTGAACGGCCGGAACCCGACAAAGGGTCGAAACCAGCCTCGCCCGCGACAAGCCACGCCACGTCGAGGACGAGAGAAGAGCGCCGGCAGCGCCGCAGAGTCCACGCGAGGCAAAGCTTCCGAGCCCGTTTCGCGTTCGCCCCGGCAAGTATGGGTTACCCGAATCTCGATCATCGTGGCGCTATTGCTCGTCGGCGAGGTGGTAGCTCGCATTCTGGACAGCCGCGTGAGCGAAGCGGCAAACAGCGTTTCGGGCAACGTCACTGACCGCATCGAGGCCATGCGCAAGACCGGATCCGAGGCGCCCTGCATGGACATCGCCATAGTCGGTGGATCGCTCACGTTTGCCGGCCTCGACACCCAAGAACTCGCCGCCGTGTGGCCCGGCGACGCACGGCCGTCGACCTACAACGCGGCGCTGCAGAGCTTCACCGTCGACGTGTGGCCGCGTTGGATCGAAGACCAGGTCCTCCCGCTTCTACACCCGCGCAACTTGATCTTGTCCCTCGACAACGGACTGGACTGGGCCGGAAAATCGTCGACGGCCGTTTACAACCAAGACTTCGACCATCTTGAAGTTAGGGCCGGCCGGCGCGCCGGTGGACTTGGCCGCTACTCGGCGCTGTTTCGCAACCGCGCCGCGTTGCGGCAGATCAACATTGTGCTGACGCGCGGCAACAACTCGGGCGCCGGATTTCCTGGGCTCACCGAATGGGGGACGTTTCCGCCCTTGGCCCAAGTGCCGGAATTCACCTCCGTCTCGGACGGCACCGTGAGTCCGGAAGCGATCGATCGGTACGAGGAGGAACGTATCCCCGACTTCGACGCAGATGACGGCGCTCGCGCGTTGTCGGAATCGATTACCGCGGCCCAGGACCGCGGGACACGGGTGCTTCTGCTCGACCCCCCCACCATGGAAATAACCAATCTGTCCCCGTCGCTCACCGAACAACGGCAGACCTTGTTGCGACAACAACGCGAGCAACTCGAGTCGATCGCGAAGGAACACTCGGCCACGCTGATCCATCTCAGTGAAGGATTGTCCGACCCGAAATATTGGTATCAGAACCACTTAAACGCCTGGGGTTCACAACGCGCGATCGCTGAACTCGCAGACCAACTCCAGGCCGCGGGCGTCACAGCCGACCCGGCTTGTGCGCGTTCGGCCATCCCCACCACCAGCCTCTACCGCCCGATGCCAACGGGTCCGACTTCCAAAGGGTCAGGCGAGTAGACCACCCGTGCCGGGCTCCCGGTGCCGAGTCGGCGCTCGCCTCAAGAGCGCATGTGAGGCAATGGCGCTCCCACCCCGGCCAGCGCTAGCTCAATCGTTGTTACAGGCGCGCAGTGAAACAGTCACGTTATGGCCGCCAAGGCCCCGCGAATTCGATAAGACGACAGGCTTTTCGAGCGTTTCGGGCGCGATCGCTACCCGGCACATCGCCACGTCGTCGGCAACCACCTCGCATCCAACAGTCGGCGGCACCGTCGAGCGGTACAAAGCCAAGGAACTGGCAACAACCTCGACCGCGCCCGCCGCGCCGAGCATGTGGCCCGTGGCACCTTTGATGCCGCCCAGCCACGGCGGATCGAGCACGTCGGAGAAGAGCTCGTCGACCGCTCGAGCCTCCGCGAGGTCGTTGCTTGCGGTGGCCGAACCGTGCGCGTTGACATAGCCGACCAGGGCCGGGTCGACCCGCGCGCCGGCGAAAGTGCCCAAGGCAAGATCCATCGCTCGCAACGTCCCCTCGGCCTCCGGGGACGTGAGGGCGGCCGCATCGGCGCACGACCCACAGCCCACAACATCGGCATAGCGGCGCGCGCCCCGGGCGCGGGCATGTTCGGTCGCTTCGAGGACAACAACGGCTGCTCCCTCGGATGCGACAAATCCATCGCGCCGAGCATCGAAGGGCCGCGTCGTGCCGGCCTTTGAGGTGACCCCCAAGCGGTCCATGCTCGTTCGGATCACGTCGGGCAACACCTCCTCGACCGCGCCCGCAACAATGACGTCGCACAATCCGGCGGCGATGAGAAACGCCGCCCTGCCGATTGTGAGCGCTCCGGTCGCGCACGCTGCGCCAGCGATCTCGCACGGGCCGCGGTACCCAAGCCGGTTCGCGACCGCCGACGCAGCGGCCTCCGGGATAGCGAGCACGGCCAGCACCGGGCTGACAAATCGCGGGCCGCGTTCGGAAAGCAACGCGGCCGCTTCGATCAATTCGTTCGAGGCGCCGAACCCCGTGCCGAGCAGCACGCCACGCCTGTCCCGTGTCGCCACGGTCGCGTCGTCAAGTCCAGAGTCGTCGATCGCTGCCAACGCGCCAGCCAAGGCGAGCTGAGTCGACCGGGCGCAGCGCCGCCGATCGGCCGCCGCGATCGACGACACGATGAGGTCGTCGACCACAGTGTGCACACGGCCGGCGCTCGTGCCGTGCGGCGTCGACAATGACGTCCAAAAGTCCTCGAGAGTGGCCGCGCGCGGGGTGAACACGGACATGCCGGTAATGGTGACGTCGCGCACGCAAGCCGCCTCTCGTAACGGTGGAGTGTCCCCGGCGTTACCCTAAGTCGGTGCACGAACAGGCTTCCGGCACCGCAGGCGCCTGGTCCGAGACGCCAACGCGCAGTTCGTTGGGGCACCACCGCGGCTGGCTTTTCCTCGCGAAGCCAGCGTTGTCGACCGTAGTCGGTGCGACCCCGACCTCGGGCACGATCTCTCGGCTCGGCAGCTCAGGGCTGTGTCTCGCCGTCGATGATTTCGGCCATGCCACCGTGACGGATCTGGCGTGTCCGCATCGCGGCGTTCACCTGAGTCTGGGCCATGTCGACGGCGAGGGAGCGGTCGTGTGTGCTGCTCACCACACGCGTTTCTCGCGGGCAGGCGACGTCATTGGCGGCCCCAGCACAGCACCTCTCCGGCGCAGGCCGGCACACACAAGCGATCTTGGCTATTGGGTTTGGCCGCACTCAGATCCGCCCACGCCGATCCCTGACATCGCTGAGCTCAACGGCCGCGCAGTGTTGGCCGAAGGCACCCGAATCGGGCCCTACGACTGGCGCGACATAGGCGAGAATGCCGTCGACTCGGCACACATTTCCGCGCTGCACGGCACGCCGACCTTGCCACAGGTCCTCGACTACACCGCCGATTACGGGGCTTTCCGGGTTACATCGACGATCACGTGGACAACGGGGCCAAATCGCACGCGCGACGGGCATGTGCAGTTCGAAGTCTTCAAGCCGGGTGTGGTGGTCGTGCGATTCAGCGGGATAGCCCGCCTGACATCGATCGTAACGTGGTGGCCACTCCAGCCCAACGTGGCCGTAGTTACCTGGCAGGTTGTGATGACAGACCCGAACCCGCGTCCCGTCGAGATCCGCCTGGGCGAACACTTGGTCGGAGAGGTCGAAGCGCAACTGCTCGACGACCTACGAATCTGGGAACACAAGGGCCCACGCGGCTCGGTTCGCCTCGGACCGCTCGATCGCCACATCGCGTCGTACCGCGAGTGGGCCGACCTATGAACCCCGAGGGCGTCGCCCGGCGCGCGACGGTGATCGGCAGCGGGCACGTCGCCGCGGCTATCGCCCAGCGCCTGCGCGAAGAGGGCGACATCGTGACGGTCGTGCCCACGGCGGAGGCTGTGGCAAACCTCGAGCGGCAAAGGTCGTCGGTGGTCGTGATCAGTTGCCTCGACGGCGGCGGGCCCGTTTCTGTCGAAGAGCTCAACCGATTGTGCGAGGCAGCAGCAGTCAGCTGCGATGCGGGCGTCGACTCTCGGGTCGCGGTGATCGCCGACGCTCGAGCGTTACGAGGCTTCGTCGCCGATCCCAACGCCGCGGCGCTGCACACGTCGGTACTGGGAGTCATCAGGCGACTCGCTCGTATCCACGCCGCCACTGGCGCGACGTTCAACGCGATCTACGCGGGTCCAACGCACGAGAGCGACACGGTCCCTGGGATGGTGATCGATCGGATCGCTCTACCCGAGGAGATCGCACACGCGGCGTGGATCGCCGTCGCGCCGTTCTCAGGATTCATGACAGGGACTCTCCTCATGGCCGACGGCGGCCTATCGTTGGGCCACTAACAGGCCTCAAGTGATCGCACCTACGTTTGCGCAGGTGCGTCACGCGCCAGCCGGTCAACGGGGCCAGGTGATCAAAAGCCGAGGTAGGCCGTGTTTGGGTCCGGATCCAAAATCCACACCAGTAGCCAGTTCGCACCACGTTGCGCGAGCCGTGCACGGCGCCAGCCAACCGGCGGTCACGTCGATCGGGCCCTCGGAGGGATCGCTCGATGACTGATGAGCAGGACCTTGAGACCTTGCTCGCCACGGTGCCTCGACAAGGTCAACAAATCCGCAGCCAAACGCAGCGGAGCTTTGCCGCGCTCAATGCTCGGTTAGCGGAGTCGGGCGCTGACCGCTACACCCGCTATTTCAACATGGGTTACCGAGACATTCCCGGAGGCGACACTGATACGGGCCCTCGCACCCTTCCAGGGGCGCCGCGAGGTTTCAACCGCGACGCGGCTCGACTCGTCACCGAGCTCGTTGGCAACCAGCCGCTCGCGGCGGCTCGTGTCCTCGACGTTGGCTGCGGTCGTGGTGGAGCGATCGAGTTGATACGGCAATACACCACGCCCGAGCTCGTTGTCGGGTTGGACCTCGCGTACGAAAACGTCGCCTCGGCGCGACGCCGCAACGCGAACGTTGTGCAAGGTGACTCCGAACGGTTGCCGTTTGCCACGGGCATATTCGACGTGATCTTGAATCTTGAGTCGTCACAGTTCTACCCCGACCCAACGGCGTTTTTCCTTGAGGTGCGGCGACTGCTCAAGGATCACGGACGATTCCTGTATGGCGACTGTTTCGTCGCCTCGCAGTTTGCCGCCGTCCGCGATGTTCTGGAACTGTGCGGGTTCACGATCGAGTCGCAGCGCGACATCAGCCTCAACGTCCTTGCGTCGCGCGCAGCTGTTGGCACCCGCCACAGCAAGGCCGTCGGAGGCGACGTCCCTGGCGACGTGTTTGTCGGCGCGCCAACGAGCACCACCTTCGGTTGGCTGGAGCGCGGCGACTGCACGTACCAGCTCTTACGCCTCGTCGCAGTGCGCGACCCAGACCCCCTTGCCGCGTGGGCACGGGCGCACCAATCGGCCCTCGGCAGCGCCGCCAGCGCTCTCGCGCAGGTTACCGACGAGTGGAGCGCGGGCAGCCGTTAAGTCGGGCCTACGACGCCCGCAGTTTGTCGATCAGCTCGCCCAGATCTCCGACGGTCTCGATGTCGTAGATCAGATCCTCGTCGATCGTCATGTCGAGATCGCGTTCAACACACGCAACAATCTCGATCAGGTCGACGCTGTCGGCCTTCAAATCCTCTGCCAAATGCGTCGTCGGCGCCAAGGCGCCCGCCTCCGGCAAAATCTCCAACACGGCGGCCGAGGCCATTTCGAATCCACTCGTCACGGCTTCACTCTAGCGACGCGTTCGCTCGACGGGGCCTACCAGCCCATCCCCATCCCGCCGTCGACATGGACGATTGAGTTCGTGAGCGCCCGTGCGCGGGGATCTGTGAGGGCGGCGATCAGCTCACCAACCTCGTCGGGGCTCGCGAAACGAGATCGTGGGATCTTCGGCACGATCATTGATCGGGACCGCACACCGGCGCGACGGAGCATGTCGGTGTCGACAAATCCGGGAGCGACAACCATCGCACTCAAGCCGGCGTCGCCGTGTTCAACAGCCAACGCGCGGGCATAGCCGCCCAGTGCCGCCTTGGCTGCCGCATAGTGCCCGTTGCCGACCGACCCATGGGTTCCCGACAACGAACCGACTAGCACCACCGCCGAGCTCGGAGCCGCGACGAGGTCGGACAAGACGGAATTCACCACACGTATCGCCCCAGCCGCATTCGCGTCGCACACGTCCAAGAAGCGCTCCACGCTCATCCGCGCGAACTTGTCGACCGCGGAAACCCCGGCGTTACACACAACGATCGACGGCCGCCCAAAGCGTTCACGCAGTTCGGCGACACCGTCTTGCACTGATTCGTCACTGCGTACGTCCATTCGTACGAAGCCGCCGTCGGGCGCGGGGTCGGTCCGGTACGTACCCACGGCGCGCACGCCGCGAGCGCGAAGCGCCCGAAGGGCAGCCGCACCAATTCCGCGGTTAGCACCGGTGACTAAGGCGACGGGCTCGCTGGTGCGAT
Organism: uncultured Acidimicrobiia bacterium; assembly: GCA_964635475.1. Taxonomy (GTDB): domain Bacteria; phylum Actinomycetota; class Acidimicrobiia; order Acidimicrobiales; family CAZWPY01; genus CAZWPY01. The sequence continues at coordinate 3,208 of CAZWPY010000067.1, read as the reverse complement.
CGTCGTGCATGGTTCTCACCTAAACCGCGCGCCGCACCACGAGGGACTCGACGCTTCGATGGATCGGGGTCGTCCGAGTTGTCGCGCGCACAACTTCGATCGGCCCGAGCGTCCCAAGCTCACGGCGCGACGACTCGACTAATGCCGTCGTGAGCTTGTGCGCGAGCCGCTCACCCGGGCAGGTGAAGCGACCGAGCCCAAAGGTCGCATCGGCCGTCTCATCCAACTCGGACGCGACGGCACGCGCCCGCGGCCTACGGTTGACAGCTTCAAAAGAGCATCCGACGACAACGCGACGAGCATCCTCGTCGTCCGCGACGTGGTCGTATGCAGTCTCGGCGCCCGTGACGCGGCGGGCATCACCCGTGACTCGCTCCGATTCGGCCGTTTGTGTGCCAGCGAGCAGACGCTGAGGCGCGACGACAACGGTCGCGCGTACCGGGGTCGCCTCTCGCAACAGCTCGCCGATGTAGTCGCCCGCGCCATCGGCGGTTGGCCAATCGATAAGGGCTAACGCGGCCAGCCGAGCCAGCACCAAACCCATCGCCGCCCGCGGCGCCTCGACCGCGCCCGCACACAATGCCCGAACAGCAGCCTGGCCATCAGCAGGCACAAGGCCGGTCGCCCAGGCTAGCGATTTCGCCAGTTCGGCCACCCGCTGGCGCATCGGGCGCGCCACGGCGCGGCCCTCCATCAACGACTCAACTAGCTCGCGGCCAAGCTCGCAAACTCCGGGGTCGCTCCACTCATCGGTGTGCCCGATGCCCAGCAAACGCCGCGCGCCCTCGGCAACCAACGGATCGACCAAGCCACCGATGAGATCGCACTCGTCGCCACGCGAGAGGCGTTGGCGAAGTCCGATCCAGGCCGATTCGACGAACGCATCGATGTCGGTCCAGTCGTGGGTTGTTGCGGCGATCCGAGCGCGCACGGCCAACTTCACCTGCGGACTCAGACCGACTCGGGCAGCTCGAAGGTCTGGGTCGCGAGCGGCGATGAACGCGACGGCCTCGTGATCGCGCAAGACGGCTTCGATGTCGTCTGGACGGGTCAATAGCCAGGCCTTGCCGTGCCGAGCGGGCGGTGAGCACGACAGCTCCGCGCGCATGGCATCGGCCAATTCCGCAGGAAGGCGCGGCCAGGTCGCCACGTCAGCGCGAGACCGTCGTCGGGAAGTCCGCCGTCGTCGCAAAGAGGGATCTCCGAGCGAACGTGCGCACCAGGGCGATGTCGGAGGCTGTCGGATCAGACATCCCCGGCTCGGCGCCCTTGCGCAAACCGAAAAGCAGGTAGCTGTAGCGGTTCTCCTCAAGGTCGGCAAAAATCCGGCCGCCGGGGGCTCCCGCGAAATTCGCGAGGAACGGGTCGCCACCCAGGGCTCGCGCTTGCGCGGCTCCTACCGCCCGGCGTGATTCCAACACGTTCGCCGTGACATCGCGTCGTGTTTCGACGACAAATCCAGCAAAGCGCAAGACGTTGACCGTCGGCTCCACCAGCTCAACCGGAAAGCTGTCGCCATACAGAAACATGCCGCCGTCGTCGAGCACGCGTGCGCACTCGGCAAAGAACTCGTCAGGTCGTTCATAGAACTGCGAGGACTCGAGGTTCAACACGACGTCGGCGCACTTGTCGGCGAACGGCAGCCGTTGGCAGTCTCCGCGAACGACCGCGAGATCCAAACGTCGACAGAACTTTGCCGCGCTCGGACTCCGGTCGAGACTCACGACCGAGGCTGCGCCGGCCGCCCGGGCCATCACGCTCGCGCCGCCTCGCCCACAGCCCACATCAATCAGTCGCCGGCCCGCAAGCGAAACCCCTTTACACAACTCGCCCACCAGCCGGAGGCCGTCGGCGTTGAATCGGGCCGAACGCTCCGGCGTGGCAGGTACCGCGCTGCCGTCAGCCGTGCTCGACGCACCCGCCGTCGCTCCACGCCCGACCTCGACATCGCGGTAACCAAGGTTCCAGAACCTGACAAAGCGATCGACCGGCGAGGTCGCGAGCATGTCGCTCAATCGTTCATAACTTTGGTCATGCGCGCGTTGGACCGCGTCGGGCGGCGTCACCCTCGACCCACCTTCACGAGGACCACCAGACCCTTCGCATCAGAGGCAGTCTTACGCTTCATTGGCGATAGGCGAACGGCGGCACCACCGACGTCCCCACCCACAGCAGCAGCGCGACCGCGGCAAATCCGACAACCACATCACGGGCGCGTGAGAGGCGCTCTCGCTCCATCTCGAGTGAGTGCCAGTCGGCCAGGGCCAGGCCAACCGCGGCAATGACAACACTTGGGGCGATGTCGCTGACGCCGGCAAGATCGCGCCAGCGTTGCACCGTCGTCAACGAGTGCCACGCGACCGAGCCGCCGAACGCGACGATGCTGACAGCGGTCAACAGCAACCACACTCGCACCACGGCCCAGGTCCTCGCAGCCCGCCCTCGCGGAGCTCGCCGGCCTGACCGCACCTCCCACCACACCAAGGTGGCCACGAGCAACGCGTTCAGAACCCAGCGAATCGACAGGCCATGAATTAGCGACAGCGGCAGGAACGTCAGTGCCAACGGCAACCACCCGCCCAATGACGCCCGCGACCGAAACGCCCGGAACACATAATCCCGAGCCCACGCCATGAATGTCGCGTGGTGGCGACGCCAGTAGTCGGTCACGTCGACTGACGCCGTGAGCGGCCGGCGCACTTCACGAGGCAACCGGATGTTGAGTGTTAGGCCCGCCGCGCGGGCGATGTCGATCGAGCCGCTCAACGCCAAGTAGCTCTGAATCCTGACGACAGAACTCCACAACAAAAGCCCGAGCACGCTCATCGAACGTACGTCGCCGCTGATGTCGGCGAGATAGCCAGCGCCGACGGTCGGCGCCAAGGCGCTTGCGACTACCAGCAGTTTGAAAGCTCCCACGACCGCCAACTCGAGCGCCTCGCTGTGCAGCACGAGATTCGGGCGTTGTGGGGCTTGGCGAAGGGAACGATCGAGGCGGCTCATCCGCGTGAGCGGACCGACGCTCACCGTCGCGAAAAACCCACAAAACAAAAGGGTGTCCCACAATGACGTTGCCAGTGAGCCGGGCTCGCGGAAGCTATCGACCATCAGTGAGACCGCATGCATGCTCGCGATCAAGAGTCCCGACGTCGCGAGCGTGCGCACGGAACCCTCGGACCGAATGAAGATCGTTCCAGCGACGAGCAGC
>CAZWPY010000066.1:0-18612 GCA_964635475.1 uncultured Acidimicrobiia bacterium | reverse complement strand
TCGGCTCGTAGTTCCAACGGGTTGCCCGACGCCGGCACCCGCGGCGGGCTTTCCCGGCGACGGTTCCTCGCGGCGGGCGCGGCCGTGGGCGCAGGCGGCGCCGCGGCACTGGGAAGCGCCGCAGCCTTAGGGGCCTGCGGTCGCGATGCAGCCGCATCGGGCGACGGTTCGGGGGCGCTGCAGTACCCATTTCGTGGCGAACACCAGGCGGGGATCGTCACGCCGGCGCAAGACCACCTCCACTTCGCGTCGTTTGATCTGACAACCGAGAGCCGAGCCGACGTTGTGGATCTGTTGCGCGCGTGGACAGCGGCCGCTGAGCAGGTGGTAACCGGCGCCGAGGCGGGCAAGTTCGGTGCGGTCGGCGGCCAGTACGACGCGCCACCCGACGACACCGGCGAGGCCCTCGATCTGCCCGCGTCGGGCCTGACGTTGACGTTTGGCTTCGGCCGCTCGATGTTCGACCACCCCGAGCACGGGGATCGATTCGGCTTACGTGACCGCCTGCCCGCGGGCCTCGTCGAGTTGCCGCACTTTCCCGGCGACGACCTCGACCCGAGCCGGGTCGGCGGCGACCTGTGTGTGCAAGCGTGCGCCAACGACCCGCAAGTGGCGGTGCACGCCGTGCGTAACCTGGCTCGGCTCGGCTTCGGGGTGGCGGCCGTGCGTTGGTCGCAACTCGGCTTCGGCCGCACGTCATCGACATCGACCGCGCAGCGCACGCCACGCAACCTGTTTGGTTTTAAGGACGGAACGGCCAACCTCAAAGCCGAAGACACCGACAAGTTGGCCCGCCACGTGTGGATCGCCGACGACGACGAGGCTCGCGCTCGGTGGCTAACAGGTGGGACCTACCTCGTGACGCGCCGCATCAACATGCACATCGAGACGTGGGACCGCACGTCGCTTCGCGAGCAGGAGAACATCATCGGCCGCACGAAAGGCAGCGGCGCGCCGTTGTCGGGCGGGGAGGAGACGACCCCTGTCGACTTCGCCGCGCAAGCTCGTGGCGGACCGCTCGTTGCGTCGAACTCGCACGTGCGGCTGTCGCACCCCGACCAGAACAACGGGATCCAACTGCTGCGCCGTGGCTACAACTTCACCGATGGCAGCAACGGCCTGGGTCGCCTCGAAGCCGGCCTGTTCTTTATGGCCTTTGTCCGCGATCCGGTGAAGCAGTACATCCCTATGCAGACGAAACTCTCCCGCGACGACGCGATGTCGGAGTATCTGCTCCACACCGGTTCGGGCCTGTGGGCCGTACCTCCCGGACTGCGCGCTGGCGAGGAACATGTCGGGGCCGCGCTTTTCGCGTGAGTCGGACCGGTAGCGTCGGGATCATGTCGAGAGTCGCGCCGGAGACCTGCGCGTGATCGTGTGTCACTGCTTCGCGGTCAGCGACCGGGTGGTCGCTGCTGCTTATGCTGCCGGCGCAACGGATGTGGCCGAAGTCGGCCGTGTGTGTTCAGCGGGGACCGATTGTGGCGGGTGTGCACAGCGCCTTGAGCAGATCCTCGATTCGCTGTCGGCCCACATCGACCCCCTGTTTCACGACCCCCCGAACCAAAGGAGCGCCAATGCAAGGATCCGCCGAAGTGATCGAGGTCCTCAACGAGATCCTCACCGCGGAGCTGACGGCAATCAACCAGTACTTCGTTCACGGGAAGCTGTGTGAGTCGTGGGGCTACCAGAAGTTGGCGAGTAAGGCCCGCGGTGATTCGGTGGAGGAGATGCACGATGCCGACCGGATCATCGGGCGCATCATCTACCTCGGCGGGATGCCGAACTTGCAGCGTTTGGCACCGGTGGGCATCGGCGAGTCGGTCCCCGAACAGTTCGCGCTCGACCTCGAACTCGAGCTGGCCGCGATCGAGCGTTACAACCGGGCGATCAGGGTCGCAGTCGAGGCGGCCGACAACGGCACGCGGGAGTTGTGCGAGCGCCACCTGTTGGGCGAGGAAACCCATGCCGACTGGGTGCAGACCCAACAGAGCCTCATCGAGCAACTCGGCCTAGAGGCCTACCTCGCGCAGCAGCTCTGAGTCGAGCCGCTTGCCGCTTGCGCTTGCCGCTTGCCGCTGAGCGCGATGATGCGGTACGTGGCGGCGCGAACTAGCCGAACGGGCCGAGGAGGGGGAAGCGACCGGTGAGCGAACTGCAATGGCCGGCAGTGTTGATCGGCGCATTCATCCTCATCGCGCTCGTGTGGCGGCCCGACCTGATGTGGGTACCCGCGGTGGTTGCGTACGTGTTGCCGATGGGCTCCTCGCTCGGCAAACACGTGGCGCTGGCGGTGGGTCTCGGTGGTTCCCCTGGGCGCCAGGCGATTGCGAGCGCGATGGGCTCGCTCACAGTTGGCGCCACGTTCGTGTGGCTCGCCCTCACGTGGTTTCGACTGCGCGCGTCTCGACCTCGCGGGTAGGTTGGCCGCTGTGCCGCTGTCACACGTCGAGGCGCTCGCTCTCCTGGTCGTGCTCTCGGCGTTGGTCCTTGTCGCTGTCTTTTTTCCCGCTTGGGCCTGGACTTTGGCGCTGGTGTTGTTCGTAATGCCGAACGGCGGACACCTCGGCGCGTGGCTCGCCGATCGCGCCGGTGGCGACGACGTGCGCTGGCTCGGTATCGCCCTCCCGCTCATCGGCATTTTCGGCTCGGCGGCGGGATACTTCTGGCTCACGGTCTGGTGGTATCGACGGCGCGCGAGCAATCCTGCTAACCGAACCGCGCCATTGCCCTAGTAGCTCACCTGCTCATGGTGGCGGTTTGGTCAACATCCCGTGTCGTTGGCCGAGCAGGTGGTTACCCGTCGGAGTGGTCCACGCGAAGCCGTCGGGAGTTGTGGTCATGGTCCATCCCGGCGAGTGGGTAATCGTGTGATGGGTCCGACACAAAGCGGCCATCTCGTCGACGTTTGTCGCGCCGCCCATGTGCCACGGAATCACGTGGTGGATATCAGTGATGTAGCTCGGAGCTCGACATCCGGGAAAGACACGACCACCGTCTCTGTGCAGGATCACCCGGCGTTGGGCCGCGGTGGGGAACCTGCGCAGTCGTTGGAGCGTGAGGGGCACTTGTTTGGCGGTCGTCAGAACCTCGACGTCTGCCTCGCACAACAACGCTGAACTGGTCGCGGGGCGGTCCTTGTCGATCACCACGACCGCGTGCGTCTTTGGCTTGGTTCCCGAGTCCACCGTTCGTGCGCGAGAACAACACTGAGCTAGCGCATTGGCCATCAGCTGTGCCCGCGACGGGCGCGGTTCGCCCGTGGGATACGAGGCGTAGATCTCGTTGGTCGCCTCGTTGAGCACGTGTTGGACGACGTTCACGTCGTCGCCGTACAACGTCGCGTTGAGTACGACGCTGTCGGCTACACGGCGAACCCAACACCGCGAGTCCAAGGAGCTGGGTGCTCGGCCCTCGACGTCGGCGGCGTTCGCGATGTCGGCCACTAAGGCTCGGAAGTGCTCGAAGCTCGACGCGGTGTTGGCGACGACCTCAAGCTGGTCGGCGATCGATTCCATGAATGACGCGTTGGCGGCGTTGGTTACCCGAGCGATCGCGGTGGCTTGAGCGGTAGTGAGCCGGGCGTGTCGGACCCCGTCGATCAAGTGTGCGTTCCCGGGGCGAGCAAGACGCAACAACCCCGTACACCGCGAACGTGGCGCCCTAGCGACCGAGCTGAACCACGTGGCGGTTCCCACGCCCGCGTGAGCGACGGTGCATTGGCGAATGTCGATTTCGTGAAGCCGAACAGCGAGCGCCGCATCGACGCGATCGGAGATCACCGCAAGGGCTTCGGTCTCGGCCAACAGCTCGGCAGCAGGTGTGCCGCTGCGCACACCCTCGTGAGCCAACGCGGATTCCAGCTCCTCCAACGCGGCGGCAAGCCTTTGATTCATAAAGGAATTCAAGCAGCAGGGTGGGACACTGCCGGCCACAAAACGGGCGATTCACCAAGAAAAATAGGAAAAATTCCGCCCCAGACTCAGCGGCCCAGGCCAACACCACCGCGGCGAACGCCTCGTTGATCTCCACTAAGTCGAGTTTCCCGCTGATCGCGAGATGGCACAGGTGGCGCCCCGGCCGCCCAGCGGTTTCACGCCACCCGGCGAGACCCCACCGCGCGAGCGGGTGGTACGTAGCTGGCAAAAGCAGCGCCGATCTGTGAACTCGTTGCATCGGGTCCTTGACTCGGGCCTTTGAGAGTGGTTAGGTGGCCGCAGTTCGTTGGGAGGGGGGCCAGATGCGTCGGAGCCGGTTGACGGGGTGCCTTCTAATCCTCGCGGGGGGGGGTCGCGCTTCTGTCCGATCCGTCGGGCGCCTCGCAGCAAGAACCAGCGAGCGCGACTGGCGGTCCGGCCTTAGGTTCGACCACCACATCGCTCGCGCGATCCGATAAGGGTTCAGTCCCCGGGGTGGTTGCTGGCCAGGAGGACACGTCGGAGCGGGGTGTGCGGGATGAGCGGTTCTTGCCTCGGATTGTGCCGAGCGCAAAAGGCGTCGACGCCAAGGAGATCCCGGTCGCCCCAGATATCTACCGCTCGGCCGGACTCGTCCCGAGCGCCAAGGGCGGTCGATGCCCCGGCGCCTACGAGGTCGGCGACTATTGCAGCACGCATATCGACGACTTCGACCATCACGGCTCCGGAACCGGTGCCGCCGAGGCTCCAGGTGGGCAATCGTCAGCGTCGAGCGAACCCCCAAGCCAGTCGGCAAGCGGGTCGACTACTACGGTCAGCATCCCAGAGCCGCCAACCCGCTCCGTGTCGTGTCCTACCGGTGGCCTAGATAATGGGACGGCTGGAGTACGCGTCGAAGCGATCTACGCGTACTCGACTAGCGGCGCCAACAACCAGGCGACGATGGTGCCCTATATCCGCAAGGTGATGGGGGAGACCGAGTATCAGTTCTTCGCTGACGGCGAAGGGAACGCGCCGCACGCCCGGAGGATTCGCTGGGTCACGACGTCGCCGTGCACGCTCAAGGTCTCTGTCGTGGGGCTGCCAGCAGCAGCTTTCGCGAATGCCGGGGTACTGGCGCAGGAGTTGGACGCGCTGGGATTCTCTAGCAAGGAGCGGATCTACGCGGTGTTCTCGCAGGAGCCAGGGCCTGGGTGTCAGGCGCTGTCGCCCAATGTTCAAACGGACCCCAACCCTGATGTGAACAGGATTGGAAATCCAGCTGTCAGCAATGACGCGGTTCTTTGGGCGTTCACCAGCCCGGCGTGCGGCACTTTCGATGCTTGGGACTCCGACGACGGCCAGTATCCGATGACACACGAGTTGATTCACGCGCTCGGCGCGGTGAACAACGTCCCGGGGGGTCACTGGACACCGGGATCTCCCCACTGCACCGACGATTGGGATCCGCTTTGTTGGGTCGGCTACGAGTACGGCACCATCACCTGTGGAATAGCCGAGTCGGACAAGCCTGACTGCAACGACGACGACTATTTCAAGACATTGCCGGGCCCGAACGACGCCTTGGCCACTTACTGGAACACGGCCAACAACAGAGCCGTATATCGACCGCCGTGCACCGCCACCGGGACGGGCGGATTTGGAACCTGTGGAATTTTGCGCCGAGCGACGGGCGGAAACGTTACGGGATCGGCCAGTGCCGACATTGTTGACCTCACCGATGTTGGCGCCGGCGGCGCTCGGCTGCGGGTGTTGGCCGGGACAGCCAGCGGGGGGTATGCGTCAGCGTTTCAAATCATTACGCCGCAGAATCTTGTGTGGGATTGGGACTGGAATCGAACGGACTTGCTCGTTGGCAACATCAACGGCGACAGCTACGACGACATCGTCCTCGTCAATGACCGCGGCGGGCATCAATTGCGTGTGATCGCCACCCTGGGAACTTCGGGAACGCCGGGCGTTCCGGGCACATGGTTCAACTGGTACGAGGCGCCGCCAGGTAACACGCTGTATTGGCCGATGCCGTTCTCGCGTTTCGCGCTAGCCGATCACGATGGAGATGGGGACGCCGACCTGTTAGCACTCAATGGAGTTCAGCAGCCGAGCGGCCTGTACGCGATCGAGGCGTGGACGTTGACAAGCGACGGCACCAAATTCGCGTGGCCCGTACTTCGCTTCCCGGCAACTAGTTCTCCGACCGACTACGACTGGGCTGGGCTGCACATGGCCGCCGGCGACATCTCCGGTGATGGCCGCGCCGACATCGTTTTCACGGCTCCCGGGAATTTGGGCTCCACGCGAGTGCGGGTCCTGGTGGGCCAGAGCGGGGGCGGCTTCACCGGCCCGCTGAATTGCACGCTTGAGTCGTGCGGGAACCTCCCGACAACTCCGGCCAACATTCAGCTGTCACTCGATGATGTCACTGGCGACAATCGCGCGGACCTACTCGTGGTGCAAAAGGTCGGGGCGCAGGTGAGTGTGGTTGCCCGCCAAGGGCTAGCGACCGGAAAGTTTGCGGTCGTTGCTAACGGGACCGAGGTTCTTGAGGGCTTCGACCTGACGAAGATCAAGATCACCACTGGCGATGCTGCCAGCGACGGGCGCTCTGATCTAGTGATCGCGTACGACTACGGCGATGTCGGGGTGTGGCGCCTCAATGGTCTGGTCGATGGCCTCGACCCGGAGCAGTACGTGGCCAATCCAGCGAGTTATGCGCCAAACATCTGGAAATGGGGAAGGGCAAAGGTGAGCTGATGAAGCGACCAACCAGAGCTTCAGCGAACAAATGGGCTTGCGTCGGCGCGGGCGCGTGGTGTGTGGCGGTCGTACTCGGCTCCGTCGTCGGCGGTCCCAGCGTGGGAGTCGCCGCGCCCTGTCCACCGTCGAGTTCAACGACGACGGTCTTCGACCCCGACTCCACCGGGTCGACCACAACCACGGTCCCATCGTCGGCGTGTGAGCCCGTTACGACTACGACCGAGGAGACCACAACCGTGTCCACGGTTCCAATTCCTTTGGCGGTAGTTCGAGGGACCGTGTGGCACGATGTTGACGGTGACGGCCAACGCGAGGATGGGGAACCTGGGCTACAGCGCGCGCAGATCGGCATCTACGACGCTCGCTCGATATATGGTTACGTCGAATTCGCATCGTCCGGCGCTGACGGCTCGTTCGAACTCTCTGCGCCATGGGCTAATTCCTTCGGCGATCCTCGCCAACTCCGAGTTCTGACGTCATGGGAGCCGTCCCCGCCGAACGTGGGTGACGATGCCACCGACTCAGATGTGGTCCCCAGCGGAGGCGTGATCTACGTGACACTTGCCCCAGGTGAGCAGCAGATCGATATCGGCCTCGTCCGGGATCTTGCGGTGAGTTCGTTCAGTTCGGCGTCCACAACAACGGCGCCCACGTCCGCGGCGACTACCACGACAATGACAGCGGCGGCGCCCGCGGCGACGAAAGCTGCCGCCACGGGCGCCGGGGCGTCGGAGCCGGGCAATCCAGAGTCGCCAGTGCTGGGTCCGCGCCGTGGTGGTGCGGCCAATTTTGATGGACCGCCGGCCGCCAACCGACCTGCCCCGGCCTCGCCGACTACACCCGCGGCGCCGCAGACGCCGGCGTTTACCGGAGCTGGCGGGGCGTTCGGGTTAGCGGTGGGCGCGCTGTTCGTTGTCGCTGGTCTCGCCTGGTTGCTGGTTGCGAGGCGTGCAGCGAGAGGCGCGCCACGACACTGAGCGAGCCCAAGCTCACAGGAGGGTCGCCGGACGTAACGCTCGGTGAATGCGGGCGATCGCTTCCCCGGCCTCGCCGACGGCCCCGCGGCGCCGCGGACGAAGGAATGTCTCGCCATCGCCCTAGTAGCTCACCTGCTCATGGTGGCGGTTTGGTCAACATCCCGTGTCGTTGGCCGAGCAGGTGGTTACCCGTCGGAGTGGTCCACGCGAAGCCGTCGGGAGTTGTGGTCATGGTCCATCCCGGCGAGTGGGTAATCGTGTGATGGGTCCGACACAAAGCGGCCATCTCGTCGACGTTTGTCGCGCCGCCCATGTGCCACGGAATCACGTGGTGGATATCAGTGATGTAGCTCGGAGCTCGACATCCGGGAAAGACACGACCACCGTCTCTGTGCAGGATCACCCGGCGTTGGGCCGCGGTGGGGAACCTGCGCAGTCGTTGGAGCGTGAGGGGCACTTGTTTGGCGGTCGTCAGAACCTCGACGTCTGCCTCGCACAACAACGCTGAACTGGTCGCGGGGCGGTCCTTGTCGATCACCACGACCGCGTGCGTCTTTGGCTTGGTTCCCGAGTCCACCGTTCGTGCGCGAGAACAACACTGAGCTAGCGCATTGGCCATCAGCTGTGCCCGCGACGGGCGCGGTTCGCCCGTGGGATACGAGGCGTAGATCTCGTTGGTCGCCTCGTTGAGCACGTGTTGGACGACGTTCACGTCGTCGCCGTACAACGTCGCGTTGAGTACGACGCTGTCGGCTACACGGCGAACCCAACACCGCGAGTCCAAGGAGCTGGGTGCTCGGCCCTCGACGTCGGCGGCGTTCGCGATGTCGGCCACTAAGGCTCGGAAGTGCTCGAAGCTCGACGCGGTGTTGGCGACGACCTCAAGCTGGTCGGCGATCGATTCCATGAATGACGCGTTGGCGGCGTTGGTTACCCGAGCGATCGCGGTGGCTTGAGCGGTAGTGAGCCGGGCGTGTCGGACCCCGTCGATCAAGTGTGCGTTCCCGGGGCGAGCAAGACGCAACAACCCCGTACACCGCGAACGTGGCGCCCTAGCGACCGAGCTGAACCACGTGGCGGTTCCCACGCCCGCGTGAGCGACGGTGCATTGGCGAATGTCGATTTCGTGAAGCCGAACAGCGAGCGCCGCATCGACGCGATCGGAGATCACCGCAAGGGCTTCGGTCTCGGCCAACAGCTCGACAGCAGGTGTGTCGCTGCCCACACCCTCGTGAGCCAACGCGGATTCCAGCTCCTCCATCGCGGCGGCAAGCCTTTGATTCATAAGGGAATTCAAGCAGCAGGGTGGGACACTGCCGGCCACAAAACGGGCGACTGACCAAGAAAAATAAGAAAAATTCCGCCCCAGACTCGGCGTTCGGTGAGAGGCGCCCTGTTAGAGGCGTTCGATGATGGTGACGTTGGCTTGGCCGCCGCCTTCGCACATGGTCTGCAGCCCGTAACGCCCGCCGGTGCGCTCGAGTTCGTGCAGCAGTGTGGTCATCAACCGTGCCCCGGTTGCTCCCAACGGGTGACCGAGGGCGATGGCGCCGCCGTTGACGTTGACTTTCGCCAAGTCGGCCCCAGACTCAGCCGCCCAGGCCAACACGACCGAGGCGAACGCCTCGTTGATCTCCACCAGGTCGATGTCGTCGATCGACATACCCGATCGCTCGAACGCGTGGGCGGTGGCGGGGATCGGCGCGGTCAACATCCACACCGGGTCGTCGCCGCGCACCGACAGGTGCACGATGCGCGCCCGCGGGGTGAGCCCGTGAGTGCGAACAGCGTCCTCGCTCGCGATCAGCAGCGCCGCGGCCGCGTCGGAGATCTGCGAACTGACAGCCGCGGTAAGCACGCCGCCTTCAACCAACGTGGGCAGTTTCGCCATCTTTTCCAACGACGTGTCGGCGCGGGGGCCCTCATCGTGCGCGACCACGTCGCCCGCGGGGTTCACGATCGGGGCGATCTCACGATCGAAACGACCCTCCTCACGAGCCACGAGCGCGCGACGGTGGCTTTCCAGCGCGAACTGTTCCATGTCGGTGCGGCTTGCTTTCCAGCGCGCGGCGATCATCTCCGCGGCGCGGAACTGGCTCACTTCCTCGTCGCCATATCGCGCTCGCCAACCGACCGAACCCGAGAAGGGGTCGGAGTAGCCGAACTGCTCGCCGACGAGCATCGCGGAGCTGATCGGTATCGAACTCATGTGTTGCACGCCGCCGGCGACCACGAGATCGGCCGTGCCCGACATCACCGCTTGTGCGGCAAAGTGGACCGCTTGTTGGCTTGACCCGCACTGGCGATCGACGGTGGTTCCGGGCACGTGGTCGGGCAGACCCGCGACGAGCCAACACGTACGAGCGATGTCGCCGGCCAGCGCGCCGATCGTGTCGACACAGCCGTAGATCACGTCCTCGACGGCGCCGGGATCCACGTCGAGGCGGTCGAACATCGAACGTAAGGGAGCGGCCCCGAGGTCGGCAGGGTGCAGCTGGCTGAGGCCGCCGCCGCGGCGTCCGACCGGGGTTCGAACAGCATCGACGATGTACGCGGCGGAGATTGGGCGGGTGCTCACCCCCTTGTTTTACACGAGCGCAGCTTGGCCAAGGCCCGGCGCCGTCCGCGGACTATTGCGTTTTCGAATTCAACGCGGCTCTCGGCGCGGGCGAGCCCGAGCAGGGCGCGCCGCACCACTGTCTTCGAGTCAGCGCCGGTCACTGTGGCGCCAACGCTGACAGCCGAAAGGAACCGGGCCGCCGCAGCAGGAGTGGTCGATTCGTCGAACTCCGACGCTTGCTGCGCGTCGCGGCACCATCGGGCAAGTTCGGAGTCGAGGGAGCTCAGGACCTGCCACAAGCCGACGTGTTCGTCGGTACGTAACCACGGAGCGGTGAGTAGGGCAGCGACCACGTCGCGCCAGGGGGCGAGCACGCCAATTTCAAACGTCAGGTACGCGGCCAGTCGACCCGTTGGCGATGGCGGATCCCCATCGACGCCGTTCAGTTCGGCCTGGTACTCGACCAGGGGAGCGAGAAGCTCGTCGCCCAAGGCGCGCACGACGGAGAGTTTGTCGCCGAAGAGGTAATAGACAGCAGCGCGGTCGACACCTGACTCGCGCGCAATCTCGGCGAGCGAAACGTCGGCAAATCCTCGTTCGGCGAACAGGCGAGCGGCTACCGCCAAAACATGGCGCTTGCTGTGTCCTGGGGGTGACTGTGACTTGCGGGGTCGGCCGCGACCGCGTGAGGCCGAAGGGGACTGACTGGACGAGATATTCACGATGTGTGAATATTACGCGATGACGCTGGTATTGGCACGTGACCATCTTCGCAAAGCCCGGCCCGAATTGGGCGTGAGAGCACCACACTCCGGATGGAGGCGCCTGGCGATCGTCGCGCTCGCGGGGGCGATGTTTGCCGGGGCGTGCGGCTCGAGTGACGATTCCGACGAGACCACAACCGCCGGTGGCTCCGCGGCCGAGACAGTGGTCGATGGCCTCGACCAAGAGACCACAGGGAGCGACGCCGAGGACGCGACCGCGGGCAACGAGCCCGAGGCCGTTGCGTGGGCGCCCGCCCCGACGCCGACGGAGCCGACGATCCGCACGGTGGTGACGCCGTTTGACCGAGTTCGGATCCACAGTTTCGTTACTCCGCAAGAGCTCACCGCCACTGCCACCCACGTGATTGAGGGCGCCGAGTCCGTTGTGGTGGTCGATGGCCACGCCTCACGAGGCAACGCGGAGGCGTTCCGCTCCTATGTGGATGCGATCGGAAAGCCGGTGGCCAAGGTGATCCTTTCGCACGGCCACCCGGACCACTGGTTTGGCTTGGAGATGGCTTGGGGCGACCACGATGTGTGGGCCGACAAAACGACGATCGCTCGGATCGCCGAAAAGGGCAGCGGCGACATCGGCCGACTCGGCCAGCTCTTGCCCGCCGAGGAAATCCCAGCTGCGCCCCTCGCACGATTCCAGACTCTGGATCCAGGCCCGTTTGACCTCGATGGAGTGGTGATCGACGTGGAGGTGTACGAGTCGGCCGAAGCTCCGTCGCAGGTGGTGTTGTGGATCGAGCAGGCCAAAGTGCTGGTGGCGCAGGACCTGGTTTACAGCGACGGGCACCTATTTATGGGCAACGACTCGTTCGACGGCTGGGTCGAAGTCCTCGGCGAGATCCGGGACCGAGTTGACGACGAGTGGATTCTGCTGGCCGGCCACGGTCTGCCGACGACGCCAAAGATCATCGACGCGGAGATCGTGTACTTGCAAGCAGCTGAGAAGGTTCGGATGTCGGCTACCAACGCCGAGGAGTTCGTGGCGGGCGTCAGGGCGCAGTACCCCGACCTTCCAGACGAGTTGGTGTTGCGGTTTGGCGCCAATCAGCTCTACTCCGAGGGTGGCTTCGCCACCACTGCGTCGGCCGGAATTTCGGCGGCCAGCACTTCGGCGGCCAGCACTTCGGCGGCCAGCACTTCGGCGGCCAGCCCCTGACGCCGCGGTCGGCGATCGGGGGCAAACTCGGAGTCGTGAACAGTGAGACGGCTGCCGCCCGCGCGGCGATCGCTGCGCTAGTCGCGCGGTACGCCGTGTTGGTCGATACGGGCCGCTTCGCCGAGGTCGGGGAACTGTTCGAGCCCAACGGGGTCTTGCTCGTGCGCGGCGTCCGTTACGAAGGCCGAGCCGCGATCATCGGGCTGTTCGACTCGGCTCGCGCGCAGGTGGCGCTGCGCGGCTCGGGTCGCGTTCGGCACTGTCTGACCACGCACGACATTGCGCTCGACGCTGCCGCACACCGCGCGACGGCGACCTTGTATTTCCACGTGTTGAGCGACATCGGCCTCGATCACTTCGGCTACTACCGCGACGAATACACCGATCATGCGGGCGGCGTGGCCGGCGGCGAGGCTGGAGCCTGGCGCTTCTCACAACGAGAGGTGTTCGTCGACTGGCGATCGCCGAACTCGGCGTTTGCCCCCTGAGGTCTCTCGCGTCACCGCTGCCGCTGTGCTGGCGTGAAGAAACGGTAAGAGCGCGTCAAGAACGCGTCAAGAACGTTGCTATCGGCGGTCCGGGTCCGTATTCCTGGACCCTATGGATGATGTTTGGTGCTTGGCGCTGCTGAGCGTGTCGTTCGCCGGGTTGGCCGGGCTTGTCGTGTTGTGCGATCGCATCGTGCGTGACGGCAGCGACGCCGATCTGCCGGGCGGGCGTGGCGCACAGACCGAGGTGACGCAGCGATGACCTTCGACGACGCGCTCGGCGCTGTTCTCGCTGTCGGCCTCGTTGCCTACCTCGTGTTTACGCTTGTATTTCCGGAGCGATTCTGATGACGGGCGCTGCGTGGGCGCAGTTGGCCGTGCTGGTGGGCATCTTGATCCTCACCGTGCCGCTGCTGGCTCGTTTCGTGTTCGCGGCGGTCGAAGGCGAAACGGCCGAGCCGCAGCCGGGCTCGCCGGATACTGCTACCGGCCAGCCCAGCCACTCCGGCCAGCCCAGCCACACCGGCCAGCCCGGTCAGCCCGGCCAGCCGCGGGGTGGGCGGCTGATCGGCGTGGCCCGGTCGATCGAGAATCGGGTCTACAAACTCTTGGGCGTCAATCCTGACGTTGAGCAGGGTTGGCGGGCGTACGCGGTGTCGCTACTGGTCTTTTCGGCCGTGTCGATCGTGGTCGTGTACCTGATGTTGCGCCTCCAGGGGGTGTTGCCGCTCAACCCCGACGGCAAGGGCGCGGTGAGCCCGTTCGTCGCGTTCAACACGGCCGTCTCGTTTGTGACGAACACGAACTGGCAGGCCTATTCGGGCGAAGTCACGATGAGCAACGGCTCGCAGATGCTCGCACTGGCAGTGCAGAACTTCGTGTCGGCAGCAGCCGGGATAGCCATCGCGCTGGCGATCACAAGGGGAATCGTGCGCCGCGGGTCGGCGACGTTGGGCAACTTCTGGGTCGACATGACACGGGTCGTCGTGCGGATCTTGTTGCCGCTGTCGCTGCTGGCGGCCCTCGTGCTGATGAGCCAAGGCGTGGTGCAGAACTTCAGCGGCACGAAGGTGGTGTCGACGCTCGCCGGGGCCACGCAGGCCATTCCGGGCGGGCCCGCCGCATCACAAATCGCGATCAAGATGTTCGGCTCAAACGGGGGTGGGTTTTTCAACGCCAACGCGGTGCACCCCTTCGAGAATCCCAACGGCTGGTCGAATCTCTTCCAGATGTGGTTGATGTTGGCGTTGCCGTTCTCGTTGCCGCTGGTCTATGGCCGCTTCGTCGGCAATCGTCGCCAGGGTCACGTGTTGTTGGCGACCATGGTGGTGTTGTGGGGCGCGTCGGTTGCGGCCGCGTCGTTCGCTGAGACCCGCAACGATTCGGTGGCGGTCGAAGCGGCGGCGCCCACGGTCGGTGCGGGTAACGCGGGCGACGGCGTTGGCTCGACGAGCGGGTCGATGGAAGGCAAAGACGTGCGTTTTGGTCCCGCGACCTGCGCCGTGTGGGCCGTATCGACCACGGGTACCTCGAACGGTTCGGTCAACTGCGCGCACGACTCGCTCAACTCCGCGGCGGGCGGAGTGGCGCTGGGCAACATGTTGCTCGGCGAGGTCAGTCCCGGCGGGGTCGGCGTTGGTTTGATGGGGATTTTGATCTACGCCTTGCTCGCCGTGTTCATCGCCGGCCTCATGGTCGGGCGCACGCCGGAGTACCTCGGCAAGAAGGTGCAGGCGCCAGAAGTGAAACTGGCCGTGATCTACACGGTTGCAATGCCGCTCACGGTGTTGGTGTTGGCCGGCATCGCGGTGCGGGTGGCGACGGTCACCTCAGGTTTGTCGAACTCGGGCCCGCACGGACTGAGTGAGGTCCTGTACGCGTTTGCCTCGGCGGGGAACAACAACGGTTCGGCCTTTGGTGGCGTGCCGTCGGCTTCGGGTGTGCTCGCGCTCACCCAGTCGGTGGCGATGTTGATCGGGCGTTTTGGGCTGATCATTCCGGCCCTTGCGCTGGGTGGCTCGTTGGGTCGAAAGCGGGTGGTGGCAGCGACTGCGGGAACCATGCCGACCGATACCCCCTTGTTCGTCGGTTTGCTCACCGGAGTCGTGGTGATTGTGGCCGGCTTGACGTTTTTCCCGGCGCTCGCGCTGGGACCGATCGCGGAGTACTTCACATGATCCAGCAGGAACTGCTGCTCGAGGCAAGCCGCGACAGCGTGCGCAAGGTTGCGCCCCGCATGATGGTTCGTAACCCCGTCATGTTCGTGGTCGAAGTGGGCGCGGTGTTGTCCACTTTGGTGTTCCTGCGTGACTTCGCGAGCTCGTCGGGCCAAGAACGTGTGTTTTCCGGCCTCGTCGTGGTCTTCTTGTGGTTCACCGTGTTGTTCGCGAACTTCGCGGAGGCGGTCGCAGAAGGTCGTGGTAAGGCGCAAGCGGCGTCGCTGCGGGCAACCCGCAAAGAGACCGCGGCGCGCCGGGTTCGCCCCGATGGCACCGAGGAGGAAGTGCCCTCCACTGCGTTGGAACCGGGCGACCTCGTGCGTATCGTGGCCGGCGAGCTCATCCCGGGCGACGGCGACGTCGTCCAGGGAGTCGCGACGGTCGACGAGTCGGCGATCACTGGCGAGTCGGCTCCGGTGATTCGCGAGTCGGGTGGCGACCGGTGCGCGGTCACCGGCGGCACACGCGTGTTGTCCGACGAGATCGTCGTGAAGATCACCACACGAGCGGGTGAGTCGTTCCTCGACCGGATGATTGCGCTCGTCGAGGGTGCGCAACGTCGGAAGACGCCCAACGAGCTGGCGCTCAGCATCTTGCTGTCGGGCCTGACGTTGATCTTCTTGCTCGCGGTAGTGACCTTGCAGCCCTTTGCTGTGTACTCCGGCCAGCACTTGTCGACCACGGTGTTGGTTGCGCTGCTCGTGTGTTTGATTCCCACAACGATCGGCGGGTTGTTGTCGGCCATCGGAATCGCCGGTATGGACCGGCTGGTGCAGCGCAATGTCTTGGCAACAAGTGGCCGTGCCGTAGAAGCAGCTGGCGACGTCGCGACGCTGCTCATGGACAAAACCGGCACGATTACCTATGGGAACCGGCGCGCGACGTGGTTTGTGCCGATGCCCGGCGTGAGCGACGAGCAGTTGGCGCAAGCGGCGTTGTTGACGAGCCTGGCCGACGAAACGCCCGAGGGCCGCTCGATCGTGGATCTCGCGCACGAGTTGTTTCCTGATCTGGCGCAACGATTCGCGACGCTCGAACCCGGTGCTGAGCTAGTGGCTTTCAGCGCGACGACTCGAATGAGTGGAGTCGACTGGCCCGATGGCCGCAGCGTGCGTAAAGGCGCCACCGACTCGTTGGTCAATTGGGTCATGTCGCAGGGCGGCACGGCGCCCGACGCGCTCAACGATGTTGTCAGCGAAATCTCGCAAAGCGGCGGGACTCCGCTAGTCGTCGCCGACGGCACTGCGATTCTCGGCGTCGTGCACCTCAAAGACGTTGTGAAACCAGGGATTGCCGAACGATTCGCCGAACTACGAGCGCTGGGCATTCGCACGGTGATGATCACGGGTGACAACCCGCTCACTGCCAAAGCGATAGCGGCCGAGGCTGGGGTCGACGACTTCCTCGCCGAGGCAACGCCTGAGGACAAGATGGAGCTGATCAAAGCTGAGCAGGCCGGTGGCCGGCTCGTGGCCATGACCGGCGACGGCACCAACGATGCGCCCGCGCTCGCGGCCGCCGACGTGGGCGTGGCGATGAACACTGGCACGCAAGCTGCCAAAGAAGCCGGCAACATGATCGACCTCGACTCGGACCCGACCAAGTTGATCGACATAGTGGAGATCGGCAAACAGCTGTTGATCACACGAGGATCGCTGACGACGTTCTCGATCGCCAACGACGTCGCCAAGTACTTCGCCATCATTCCGGCGTTGTTCGTGGCGATTTACCCGGGGCTCGACTCGCTCAACGTGATGCATCTCGCGTCGCCGCGAACGGCGATCTTGTCGGCAGTGATTTTCAACGCTTTGGTCATCATTGCGTTGATTCCCCTTGCGATGCGTGGCGTGCGCTTCAAGGCCGCGTCGGCCGGCGCCGTGTTGCGGCGCAACCTGTTGATCTACGGCCTAGGAGGGCTCGTGGTTCCTTTCGTCGGTATCAAAGTCATCGACCTGGCCGTGTCGGCGATGGGGTTGTCATGAGGCGCCAGTTGCGGCCCGCGGTCGCCTTCGTTGTGGTGAGCACGGTGGTGCTCGGTGCGATCTACCCGCTGATGACATGGGCCCTGGGCTCGGTGTTGTTCTCCGACAAAGTCGACGGCTCACTCGTGCGTCGCAACGGCGAAGTGGTCGGTTCGGCGCTGCTCGGGCAGGAGTTCACTGGCCCGCAGTGGTTTCACGGCCGCCCTGAACCGTTCGAGGGGAGCTACGCCGACGGCAGCAGCGGCTCAAGCAACCTTGGACCGTCGAACGACGACCTCGCCGCCTCTGTGACCGAACGCGCCCGGCTCTATCGGGTGCAAAACCGAGTCCCGCGCACGACGGGCGTGCCGATCGACGCGGTGACCTCGTCGGGTTCGGGGCTCGACCCGCACATCTCGGTCGCCAACGCGCGGCTGCAAGCGCGGCGGGTTGCCGCAGCCCGCGGTGTGGCTGTGGATCGAGTGCTCGCCGCGATCGACGACGCCACAGCCACACGTCCGCTGGGAATTCTCGGCGACGAGGGAGTAAACGTCTTGCGGCTCAACATCGCCGTGGCCGACTTGGCCGACTTGGCCGACGGGGCTGACGGGGCTGACGGGGCTGACGGGGCCGCATCTGCTGGCACCACGCCCTAGTTTCACGTTCTAGGTTCACGATATGGGCCGCGGGCGTCTGCGCATCTACCTCGGGGCCGCCCCGGGCGTCGGCAAGACGTTCGCGATGCTCAACGAAGGCCGTCGTCGCGCCGAACGCGGGACCGACGTGGTGATCGGGGTTGTCGAGACGCACGGGCGGCAAAATACTGCCGCGCAGCTCGGTGATCTCGTGGTCATTCCCCGACGGCGCGTGGTCTATCGCGGCGCGGGCCTCGATGAGATGGACCTCGACGCGATTCTGGCCCGGCGTCCCGCGGTTGTTTTGGTCGACGAACTCGCGCACACCAACGCGGAGGGTTCGCGGCATCCCAAACGCTGGCAAGACGTGATCGAGCTGCTCGACGCGGGCATCGACGTGATCTCCACGGTGAACATCCAGCACTTGGAGTCGCTCACCGACGTGGTGGAAAACGTCACCGGGGTGCGCCAGCGCGAAACCGTGCCCGACTGGGTGGTTCGTCAAGCCGACCAAGTGGAGCTGGTCGACATGACGCCCGAAGCGCTGCGGCGACGGATGGCCCACGGCAACATCTACCGCGCCGATCAGGTCGACGCGGCGCTGGCCAACTATTTCCGCCCGGGGAACCTCGCGGCGCTGCGCGAACTGGCGTTGTTGTGGCTCGCCGACAAGGTCGACGATGCGCTGCAGGACTACATGCGAGAACACGGCATCGCCGAGTCGTGGGCGACGCGCGAGCGGGTGGTCGTCGCACTTGCCGGTCGCAACAGCGACGAACGATTGGTACGCCGCGCGGCGCTGTTCACTACCCGCCAGCGCGGCGAGTTGGTCGGCGTACACATTCGACGCCCCGATGGGCGGGAGCAGACCAATGCCGACGCGCTGCGCCGCGCCGCACAGCTGCTCAACGATCTCGGCGGTTCCTACCGCGAAGTGATAGCCGACGACGTCGCGGCCGGCCTTGTCGACACGTGCCGGTTGACGAAGGCAACGCAGCTGGTGGTGGGGGCGCACCCGCGGGGTCGATTGGCCCGCTGGGTGCCGAGTTCTCGCGTCGAACAATTCACGCGCCGCGCGCCCGACATCGACTTACACGTGGTCTCGCTCGCGCCCGATGCCAGCGCCGCTGGCGACGCCGGCACGCTCGCCGCGACGCCTCCGG
>CAZWPY010000065.1:0-18661 GCA_964635475.1 uncultured Acidimicrobiia bacterium | reverse complement strand
CTTCGTGGTGGCCGTAGCTCAGTAGGTTAGAGCGCCAGGTTGTGGCCCTGGAGGCCGGGGGTTCGAGTCCCCTCGGTCACCCCATTTCTTTTGAAGGAAATCTAGGAACGGGCCACCGGTAGACTGGTCCGTTCATGCACACGACAGTCGAGTCACTCGACGACGGGCTCGTCCGCCTCGTCGTTGACGTCCCCGAAGACACCCTTGAAGCGGCCATCGACCGTGCGTTTCGAAAGATCGCACGTGAGGTTCGGATTCCCGGGTTTCGCCCCGGCAAGGCGCCACGCCGGCTGTTGGAGCAGCGTGTCGGTTTACCCGTTGCGCGAGCGGAGGCGATCAACGACTCGTTGTCCGACTTCTACCTGTCGGCGCTGGGCGAATCCGGCCTCGATCCGATCGCCCGCCCCGACATCGAGGTCACCTCGGGCGAGGCCGAAGGACCGCTGCAGTTTGCTGCAACGGTAAAGATCCGGCCACGTGCGACCGTGATTGGTTACGGCGGCATCCGCGTCACAGTCCCGTCACCGACTGCCAGCGACGAGGAAATCGACGCACAGGTGCAGCGGTTTCGTGATCGCAGCGCAACGTGGGACGACGTCACGCGGCCCGCGGCCACCGACGACCTCGTGACGATCGACCTCACCACCACCGTCGAGGGCGACCGGGTAGACAGCTTCAGCGGCGACGACGTCGGTTTCATCGTTGGCCAAAACGAGATTCTTGCGGGCATGAACGACCAGCTTCTCGGCGCCAAGGCTGGAGACATTCTTGAGTTTGTGTGCGACGTGCCCGGCGCGGGTGAGGACGGGGCCCCTGCGAGCGGCACTGTTCGGGTGCTGGTGAAGGCAGTACGCGAGCGAGTGCTGCCCGAGCTCAACGACCAGTGGGCGGCCGACGCGATGGGCAGTGACTCCCTGGAGGCCTTTCGTTCAGAACTTGGGGCGCAGCTCGGCCGCATGAAGCGCGCGCAGGCTGCGCTCGCGTGGCGCGACGAGACAGCTAAGGCGGTCTGCGAACTAGTCGACATCGATCCCCCCGACGAACTCATCGCTCCAGCGATGCAGTCGCGGGTGAACGATTTCCTCCAGCGGCTCTCGCGTGAGGGCGTCGCGCTCGACCAGTACCTGTCGGCCACCGGACGCTCGGAACAGGATTTGCTGGAGATGTTGCGCGCCGGCGCTCGCGACGATGCACGTCTCGACCTCGCGTTGCGAGCGGTTGCCGAAGCCGAGTCGCTCGACGCGAGCGACGAGGAAATCGACTCGGAAATCACGCTGACCGCGCGAGGAATGAAGGAGAAGCCAGCCAAACTGCGAGCGCGGCTCGTCAAGGCCGGCCGGCTTCCTGATATTCGCGCCGAGATCTCCAAGGGCAAAGCTCTTCAGTGGTTGCTTGAGCGGGTTGAGATCGTCGACGAGCACGGCGCGGCCGTGTCGCGCGACGAGCTTCGTCTCGACTTGCCGGCGCCTGCGGCCGTGGTTGACGCCAGCGACGACCACGACGATGACGACCACGACCACGACCACGACGACCACGACCACGACCACGAGCACTGAAAGCGAGCCAGTTATGTTGCTCACGAATTACCTCGTCCCCACCGTGGTCGAACAGACCACACGTGGCGAACGTGCCTTCGACATCTACTCCCGGCTGCTGAAGGAACGCATTGTTTTCCTCGGCACGCCCATCGACGACACCATCGCGAACCTGACGATGGCGCAGCTCTTGCACTTGGAGTCCGAGGACCCCGACAAGGACATCCACATCTACATCAACTCGCCCGGCGGTTCGATCACGTCGCTGCTGGCCATCTACGACACGATGCAGTACATCCGTCCCGACGTGTCGACGATCTGCATGGGTCAGGCCGCGTCGGCCGCGGCTGTGCTCCTCGCCGCCGGGGCAAAGGGCAAGCGGTACGCGCTTCCTCACGCGCGGGTCTTGTTGCACCAGCCTTACGGCGAGGGCGGTGGCACGGCGAGCGACATCGAGATTCAGGCCCGCGAAGTAGTGAAAATGCGTGACCTGCTCAACGAGATCCTCTCCCGCCACACAGGCAAACCCGTCGACGAGGTTGCCCGCGACACCGACCGCGATTTCATCCTGTCCGCGGTTGAGGCCAAGGAATATGGCATCCTCGATGAGGTGCTTGAGCGCCGCGACGTGCCCGCCGCCGTCGCCGGTGCCGCGTAGGAAAGGGCGACGGAGTGGCCAAATACGGGGAGTCCGGAGCCGATCTGCTGAAGTGCTCGTTTTGTGGGCACACGCAAAAGCAGGTCAAGAAGCTCATCGCAGGTCCAGGCGTGTACATCTGCGACGAGTGCATCGAGTTGTGCAACGAGATCATCGAAGAGGAGCTCGCCGAACGCACCGATGTCAGCTTCGACGAGCTGCCCAAACCTCGTGAGATCTACAACTTCTTGAACGACTACGTGGTTGGTCAAGAACAAGCGAAGAAGATCCTGTCGGTTGCGGTCTACAACCACTACAAACGAGTACAGATCGGCTCGGCTGGCCTGTCCGACGTGGAGTTGGCCAAGTCGAACATCTTGTTGCTCGGCCCGACTGGCTGCGGCAAGACGCTGCTCGCGCAGACCCTGGCTCGTTTGCTCAACGTTCCGTTCGCTATTGCTGATGCCACTGCACTCACCGAAGCGGGCTACGTCGGCGAGGACGTCGAGAACATCTTGCTCAAGCTGATTCAGGCAGCGGATTTCGACGTCAAGAAGGCCGAGACCGGCATCATCTACATCGACGAGATCGACAAGATCGCCCGCAAGGCCGAGAACCCGTCGATCACCCGCGACGTGTCGGGCGAGGGCGTGCAGCAAGCGTTGCTGAAGATCTTGGAGGGCACCACCGCGTCGGTGCCGCCCCAAGGTGGACGCAAACACCCCCACCAAGAGTTCATCCAGATCGATACCGCCAACATTTTGTTTATTTGTGGCGGTGCGTTTGCTGGCCTTGAACGCATCATCGAGAGTCGCATCGGACGTAAGGGGATTGGTTTCGGTGCCGAGGTTCGTTCGTTGTCCGACCGCGACGAGGGTCACCTCATGTCCGAGGTGCTTCCGGAGGACTTGCTGAAATTCGGCTTGATCCCGGAGTTTGTCGGCCGATTGCCGGTGGTCGGCGCTGTGCGAAACCTCGATCGTGAGGCGCTCGTGCAGATCCTGGTCGAGCCGCGTAACGCGTTGGTCAAGCAGTACCAGAAGTTTTTCGAACTCGACGGTGTCGAGCTCCAGTTCACCGACGACGCGCTCAACGCCGTTGCCGACCAGGCGCTGTTGCGTGGTACCGGCGCACGTGGTCTGCGGGCGATTCTCGAAGAAGTGCTGCTCAACGTCATGTACGAGCTGCCGGGGCGCGACGACATCTCGAGCTGTGTGATCGACCGCTCCGTGGTGCTCGACAAGGTCAACCCCACGCTCGTGCCGCGCGAGGCGGCGAAGGCCAAAACCACACGCGCCCGGCGTGCGGCGTCCTAAGCGCCCAACCGCACGCCCGCGCCCAGCCACGTTGCAACCCCAATGAGTCACATGTGGTCGTTGGGCGACGCGCTCGCGTGGCTCGACCGTCACGACAACCTCGAACTCGCGCCCGTGGGCGCCGCACCGACGCTCGATCGTATGCAGGCGTTGGTCGAGGCACTCGGCAGCCCCCACGCGGCCGTACCGGTTATTCACGTCACGGGGACCAACGGCAAGGGTTCGACGTGCGCGATGATCGCCGCGTTACTCAAGTCGGCCGGCCTGCGGGTGGGTGTTTACAGTTCTCCGCACTTGAGTTCGCCGCTGGAGCGCATCGTGATCGACGGCGAGCCCGTCGCCGAGCGCGACTTCATCGACGCGTTGTATTCGGTCGCCTTGGCCGAGGAGCACCAGGTCGGGCCGGTTTTGTGGTTCGAGGCGATGACCGCGGCCGCGTATCGGGTGTTTGCAGATGATCCGGTGCACGTGGCGGTGATCGAAGTAGGGATGGGCGGTCGGTGGGACGCGACCAACGTTGCCACCGGCGATGTCGCGGTGATTTGTTCGGTCGGTCTCGACCACATCGAGTACCTCGGTGATACCCGCGAAGCGATCGCTGCCGAAAAGTCGGGAATTATCAAGGCCGACTCGGCGGTCGTGGTGGCAGAGATGGATCCCGAGGTGCGCCGCGTGATCGAACGTTGTGCCCACCAGGCTGGCGCCCGTGAGGTCCTGTTTCGCCCCGACGACTTCGACGTCGAGGGCAACGAGCTCGCCGTCGGCGGCCGTTTGCTCGACCTCCATACGCCTCGATCGGACTTCAACGAAGTCTTTGTTTCGCTTCACGGCCGCTTCCAGGGCGCCAACGCCGCGGCTGCAGTTGTCGCGGTCGAGGCGTTCGTGGGCAGCGCGCTCGATCCTGAGGTCGTCGCCGAGGCGTTGGGGACGGTGCGTCTCGCGGGGCGCGCCGAGGTGCTCGCACGCGAGCCCGTGGTACTAGCCGACGTGGCGCACAACCCCGCCGGCGCATCAGCGCTTGGCGAGCTGATCGAGGAGACGTTTCCCGAGTTCGAGCGGCCCGTGCTCGTGGTGGGCATGTTGGCGCCTCGCGATCCGCGGGCATTCCTCGAAGCGCTCGGCGTTGATGAACGCTGGACGGTGATCGCGCCCGACGTTGCGTCGCCGCGGGCGATCCCCGCCGACGAGGTGGTGCGTGGTGCGCAGTCGCTCGGCGCGACCGCGCAGAGGATCGACGATCTCGACGACGCCCTCGACGATGCGCGTGACCTCGCGGGGACGTCGGGTTTGGTCGTGATCACTGGCTCGTTCCGGGTTGTTGGCCCCGCCCGCGAGCTACTTCGGGGCCACTAGGTTCCATCCAACTTCTGGCCAGCCCGAAATATTTGGCCAGCCCTAAACATCTGGCCAGCCCTGAATATCTGGCCAGCCCCGGACTTCTGGCCGGCGTAAAACCTCTGGCCAGCGCTGATGGCGCTGACAGCGAAGAACTGACGAGAACTGACGAAGGCGGTTGAGATGGTGTCGAAACGAGAGCGTCGTAAGGACCGCCTGTTTCGGGTAGGCAACAGAATCCACAACTGGGTGTTCACCAAGTCGAAGGGGCGTGTGTTCGGACGCGCCGGCGGCATGGCGGTGGTGCTTCTCCACACGGTTGGCGCTAAGTCGGGCCAGCCGCGCCAGACCATGCTCACCGCGCCGGTGATCGAACCCGACGGCCGCGGTGGTGAACGTATTGTGCTGGTCGCGAGTTTCGGCGGTGATCGGCGAAACCCTGCCTGGTTTCACAACCTTGTCGCTCAACCCAACGTGTCGGTGACGCGGGCGGGCAAAGTGCACCCGGTGGTGGCTCGTGTGGCCGACGACGACGAACGGGCGCGGCTCTGGCCACGGATAACGGAGGCCTACAAGGGGTATAGCGGCTACCAGGCCAAGACCGACCGGACGATTCCGGTGGTGATTCTCGAACCACGATTCGGGTAGCGGGGGACGGGCCCGGTAGCGTTGGCGCCCGTGAATCGGACATTTGTGATGTGTAAGCCAGACGCCGTGGAGCGTGGGCTCATTGGTGAGATCGTTGGCCGTTTGGAGCGTAAGGGTCTCAAAATGGTCGCGGGCCAACTGCGAGCGATCGACGAAGACCTCGCTCGGCAGCACTACGCCGAACATGTCGACAAGGGCTTTTTCCCCGAGTTGTTGGCATTTGTCACCCGCAGCCCGGCCTTCACGATGGTGTGGGAAGGCCCCGATGACTGCTTTGACGTGGTCCGACGCGTAATGGGGGAGACGAATCCGATCAAGGCGGCGCCGGGAACCATCCGTGGCGACCTCGGGACCTTGTTCACAGAGAACTTGGTTCACGGTTCAGACAGCAACGAATCAGCAGCCCGCGAGATCGCCCTGTTTTTCCCCGGGTTGAGCTAGCGGGCCGCGGATCATAGCCTTGTGACCTTTCCCCTTGGAGGGATGCTCGATGGCACGGTTCTCAGCACCGTTGTCTGGGCGCGACCTGGCGGTTGATCTCGGCACGGCCAACACACTTATTTACCAACGCGGGCGCGGGATTGTTCTCGACGAGCCCTCGGTTGTCGCGGTTTCCGACCGCGACGGCCAGCCGCTCGCGGTTGGTCTCGAAGCCAAACGCATGATCGGGCGCACGCCCGCGCACATTCGCGCGATCCGGCCACTGAAAGATGGCGTGATTGCCGACTTTGGTCTGTGTGAGCGGATGTTGCACTACTTCATCCACCGTGTTCACACGAGCCGGCTGTCCAAGCCTCGTATGGTCATTTGTGTTCCGTCGGGAATCACCGGCGTCGAGCGTCGAGCGGTGCAGGACGCGGCCGAGGCGGCCGGGGCCCGCCGTGAGGTGTTCATCATCGAAGAGCCGATGGCCGCCGCGATCGGGGCTGGCCTGCCAGTTCACGAGCCGCAGGGCAACATGATCGTCGACATCGGCGGTGGCACGACCGAAGTGGCCGTGATCTCGCTTGGCGGCATCGTGACGAGCCAGTCGGTTCGCCTCGGTGGCGACGAGCTCGACGAGTCGATCATCAGTTTCGCCAAGAAGGAATACAGCTTGGCTCTGGGTGAGCAAACAGCGGAGGAGATCAAAAAGCAGCTTGGTTCGGCGTGCGCCCTCGAGGAGGAAGTGTGGGCCGAGGTGCGGGGCCGAGACTTGCTGTCGGGTCTGCCGAAAACCGTGGTGTTGTCGACCAAGGAGATTCGCGAGGCGATCGAAGAGCCAGTGGCGGGAATCGTCGACGCGGTCAAGGCGACCCTTGATCGCACGCCGCCTGAACTGGCCGCCGACATCATGGAGGCCGGGATCGTGTTGACCGGTGGTGGGGCGATGTTGCACGGGCTCGACGTCCGCCTCGAGACCGAGACGGGTATGAAGATCCACATCGCACGCGACCCGCTGCTGGCCGTCGTGCGTGGTTCTGGGCAGTGTCTCGAAGAATTCGACACGTTGAGTCAGGTGCTGTTCGGTTCACAGGATCGTTGAGGTGATCTGTGGCTGCACGTGACGACCGGCGTTGGCGCGCGTCGGCTGCTGCGTTGGCCTTGGTGATCGTCGCGCTCAACGTCGATCTACGAACCGGTCCGACGGGGCCCGTTGGGTCGGTGCGTTCGCTCGCTCGGTCCGCGGTGTTTCCGATGCAACGGGGCTTTGCTGCGATCCCGGCGCCGCTGTCGTTGATCTTTGGCAACAAGCGACTGCAGCGAGAAAACGACGAGCTGCGTGAGCAGGTCGAGGAGCTCAAAGGAAACGAGGTGCGCACCGACGAACTCGAGCGGCAGGTGCGTGAGCTGACGGCGTTGTCGGACTTGACGTTTGCTCCCGATTTGCCGGGCGTGACCGCGGAAATCGTCGTGTTGTCGGCATCGAACTTCGAGCAGACGGTGCAGATCAATAAGGGGTCTGACGATGGCATCACTGTTGGCTCGGCCGTCGTTGGCCCGGCCGGATTGATCGGTCGAGTCGACGAGGTATCAGGCGGCCGCGCGACGGTGTTATTGCTCACCGACCCCAGCTTTCAAGTGGGCGTACGGATCGGCGCGCAGGGTGAGGTTGCCGTTGCGCGCGGGGCCGGGGCGCGTCGGGCGTTACGAGTGAGTCTGGTCGCGCCGTCGGCGGCAATACGTAAGGGCGACTCGGTCGTCACGAGCGGCCTCAACGGCAGTCCGTTCCCCGCCGGGGTTCCTGTGGGGGTGTTGGGATCGGTTACTCGTGAGGTCGGTGATCTCGATTTGAACGTTTCCCTCGATCCCGTGGCCGACTTGGCCCACGCGCGTTACGTGCGGGTTCTGCGTTGGGA
Source organism: uncultured Acidimicrobiia bacterium (assembly GCA_964635475.1). GTDB lineage: Bacteria > Actinomycetota > Acidimicrobiia > Acidimicrobiales > CAZWPY01 > CAZWPY01. Next base: position 10,851 of record CAZWPY010000065.1, on the reverse strand, counting down.
ATCCTCATGAGTCGCGGCCCGCAGCCGTAGCAGTCGTGCAAGGCTCAGGAGGCCCCGAAGCAGTCGTTGCATTGCCCGCGCTCGGGTTCCAGTGCCGGGGCTACCTGGCGTCACAAATGCAGGTGCTTCGGAGTTTTGTCAGAGGGGTCGACGTGAATTCTGAGATGACGAGTGCTCAAAGACTCGCAATTCGCGAAGCGACGACGGCTTCTGTGGTCTTCTGGTGCGCGTCATGCGCGTGATTCTCGAACGGGGCCGCGTCATTGCGGTGATCGCGACCTTGATCGTGGTCCATGCCGGGCTCGCACCTCGGATGGCGATCGGCACGGTCCATCCCGACTTGTTGTTGCTTTTTGCCCTCACGCTGGGGCTGACGGGGGGAATGTCGCGGGGCCAGTGGACTGGATTTGCCTTGGGACTTGCGGCCGACACGTTGGTCCGTTTGCCGTTTGGTTTGTGGACGATCGTGTTGACTGTGTTCGGCCGCCAGGTCGGCCGGGCCGGCGGGGGAGCGCTGCACCTCACCACGGTGGTGTCGGCGGGAATCGTCGGCGCGGGATCGTTTCTCGCGACGCTGGCATATGCGGTGGCAGCGGCGCTGGTGGGTCGTTCCGAGCTGATCGCGTGGCGAACGTTGTGGGTCGCGCTGGTGGTCTCGGTCGTGAACTTCTTGCTCGCGCCCGTCGCAGTCAAAGTGTCGGACTGGGCTAATGCCGATCTGGGAACGGCGCGTGCGCGTGTCGGTCGTCAGCGCAGCGCGCCGCTGAGCTGGGGGCGATCGTGAGCGCTCGACAAGCGGACACCCAACTGCGACTGGGCGTCTTGGGCGTCACGGTGTTGTCGTTGCTGGCCGTGCTCGTTGTGCGGCTGTGGTACTTGCAGGTGATCGCCGCGCCCGAACTGCGAGCGCAAGTGTCGGCCAACTCGGTGCGCACGGTGTACGACCCCGCACCCCGGGGTCGGATCCTTGACCGCACCGGCCGGGTGATTGTGGAGAACCGGCCGCTGCTGGTGGTGACCTATGACACGTCGGTCACGGATCGGCGCGCCGCCACGCTGGCGCGGCTGTCGAACCTGATCAACGTATCGACCGACGTGTTGGACAATCGAGTTGCCGCGCAACGCTCAGGACCGTTTCGCCCGGTCGAGTTGGCGCGAGATGTCCCCGAGGCGACGTTGGTGTACATCAAGGAACATCCTGACCTTTTCCCCGGCGTCGAGGCCGAAGTCCGTTCGGAGCGGAGTTACCCCTTGGGCGAGCTGGCCGCGCACATCGTCGGCCACGTCGGCGAGATCACCGAGGAGCAGCTGAAGGCGAACAAGTCAAAGGGCTACCGGCCCGGCGATGAGTTTGGCCAAGAGGGAGTCGAGGCGGCGTACGAAGCCGATCTGCGCGGTACAGCGGGCAAACGAGTGCTGGAGGTCGACGCCAAGGGCCGCGTCGTGCGGACTGTGTCGGTGGTGCCACCCACCTCGGGCAACGACGTGCAGCTCACGATCGATGTCGACGTGCAGCGCGTAACCGAGGAGTCGCTCGCTCAGGGCGTGTTTGCGGCCCGCGCGACCAAAGATCGATCGGGACAGTTCTTTCGGGCGCCGGGCGCAGCCGCTGTTGTGCTCGACCCCGACGACGGCTCAGTAGTTGCCCTCGCGTCGTATCCCACGTTCGACCCGGCCGTGTTCGCAGGGGGAATCAGCGAGCAAGCCGCCGATCGCCTGTATAACGCGGCCGACAGGCCACTGTTCAACCGGGCCACCGATGGCGGTTACGCGCCCGGATCGACGTTCAAGTTGATCACCGCGATCGCCGGCGTGGCCAAGGGAGCGGTTCGCCCCACAGACTCCATTGCCGACGGAACTGGCTGCATCAAGGTGGCGAAGCAACCCTTCTGTAATGCGCAAAAGGCGATCTTCTACGACACGAACCTGACGAAAGCCTTAACGGTTTCCAGCGACGTCTACTTCTATACGTTGGGCCAGCGATTCGACACCCAAGCCGGGCTCGACGCGTATGGGATCCAAAAGATTGCCCGCACGTTTGGCTTTGGGTCCTCAACGGGAATCGAGATCGGCGACTCAGCCGGTGTTGTGCCCGACGGCGACTACAAAAAGGAGCTCGCCGCGGGCAATCCCGACTTCGGCGATCCGGGATGGCGCACCGGTGACAACGTCAACCTCGCTGTGGGGCAGGGTTTCCTGCTCGTGAGCCCCCTCCAGTTGGCCAACGCATATGCGAGTTTCGCCAATGGCGGCAAGGTCTACGAGAACCACGTCGGCGCGCAGGTTGTCCGCGGGGCCAAGGTCATTCGTCGGATCGAACCGCGAGTGCGCGCGCAAGTGGCGATGACGCCCGAGCTTCGTGACCCCATCGTCGCGGGCCTGTCTGGTGTCGTGGGTTCTCGAAACGGCACGGCGTGGGACGCGTTCAAGACCTTCCCGCTGCGATCGGTTCCGATCGCGGCCAAGACCGGGACGGCGGAAAAGCAGAACAAGCAGGACTCGGCGGTGTTCGCTGCGTTTCTGCCGGCGAACGCGCCGGAGTATGCGGTCGCCGTGCTCGTCGAAGAGGGTGGCTGGGGTGGCCAAACGGCCGCGCCGGTGGCCCGGCGAATCATCGACGGTCTTACCGGCCGACCGTTGCGCGACGTGACGCTGGCCCGAGCGGGGACCACGGCATGAGCGCGATCGGCCTCACGCGGGGGCCGCGCCCGCTCACACAACGTCGGTGGGTCGACCGGGTCGCGGGCGACGATCGCTCCGCGCCGATTCGCCACGTCGACGTGGTGCTGTTTGCGGCGACCATCTCGCTGATCGGCTTGGGGTTGCTGTTCGTGTACTCCGCGACCCGTAAGGTCCCGACACTCGACAGCGACCCGAGTGTCTACCTGAAGAAGCAAGTGATCGCCGCGACTGTTGGCCTCGTTGCGATGGTGGTGCTAGCGGTTGTCGACCTCCGCCGCATTCGCGGCGCCACGTGGTTGTGGTACGGAATCGGCGTACTCGCGTTGGCGCTGGTGATTTCGCCCGTGGGTTCGTTTGCCAAGGGTGCTCAAGCGTGGTTCCAGGTTGGCCCGGTGCAGGTGCAGCCGTCGGAGTTCATGAAACTGGCGGTGATCTTGGCGCTGGCTGCTGTCGCGTGTCGCGACGGCGGGGCCTTGTCGGGCCGAGGTATGGCGGCGTGTGTGGTCGTGGTCGGGTTGCCCCTGGCGCTCATCATGTTGCAGCCCGACTTGGGTACCGGCCTCGTATTTTTGATGATCGTGCTCGCGGTCACCACCGCGTCGGGCGTGCGCGCTCGGGTCTTGGTCGGACTGGTGATCATGGGGATCGCGGTGACGATTGCCGCGTTCAACCTCGGCGTGTTCAAGCAGTACCAGATCGACCGATTTACCAGTTTCCTCAACCCCGACAAGGGCGCCGCCGATGTTGCGTACAACCTCGAACAGTCGGTAGCCGCCATCGGCTCGGGTGGGATCCAAGGGCGTGGTCTGTTCAACGGGGTGCAAAACGAACTCGGTTATGTACCCGAGCAACACACCGACTTCATCTTCACGGTGGTAGGCGAGGAGCTCGGGTTCTTCGGCGGAGTGCTGACGATTGGCCTGCTTGGCGTGGTCATGTGGCGCGTGTGGCGTGTAGCCCAACTCGCCGGCGACCTGTCGGGCACGTTGTGTTGCGTCGGCGTGTTGGCGATGCTGGCGTTCCAAGTGTTTGAAAACATCGGCATGACCATGGGCATCATGCCGATCACCGGCATCCCCTTGCCATTGGTCTCGTACGGCAACTCCGCGCTCATCGGCACGTGCGCTGCCCTTGGCCTGGTGCAGTCCATCCACATGCGCCGCTTCCAGTAGTCCGACCTCACCGAATTCCCTTGACTTGGGCGACTCTGTGTGGTCTCCTAGCTGCACCAGGTGACAACCTCCAGGGGACCTGTTGTAGAAGGGGGACATGATGCAAAGACATCGTGTTTGGACGGCTCGACGGGCTAGTGGAGGGCTTGACGCCGAACGGTAGGTGGCGGCGCCGGTGAGCTACGCGCCGAATGTGTGGAAGTGGGGAAGGGCAAAGGTGAGCTGATGTCGAGGATTCTGGGACGCATCTCGGCAGCTCGGCGGCCGTTCGTCGTGCTGGGGCTGTGTTTGGTGGGGGCGGGGCTGTTGCCCGCGATTGGCAGCCTCCCGGCTGGTACAGCGGCACCTTGTCCCACGACCACCACGACCAGCACGACCACGACGGTCTACGACCCCGACCCGACTGCGCCGGCAACGACTACGACGTCGCTCGGCGCGTGCGAGCCGGCGACCACAGAGGCAACTACAACGACTACGACGAGCGCCGATCCGGCGACGCTGGCGCGTGTGCACGGAGTTGTCTGGCACGACCTTGACGGCGACGGCCGGCGCGAACCGGGCGAGCCTGGCTTGCCTGGTTTCGATGTGAACATCGTTGATCACTCAAGCGCGCCGCCGGTCTTCGTGGCGGTCGCGGCCTCGGGCGCCGACGGGCTGTACGAACTGCCTTGGGTGGCGCCTACCGCGTCTGGGTCGCCGCCGCTCCTGTCGTTCTCGTCGTCGTGGGAATTGTCACCGCCCAATGTCGGAGACGACGCCGCAGATTCCGATCTAGTTCCCTACACACCCATGTCCCCCTACGGCGATCTCCCGCTGGTCCCAGGTGATCAGCAAATCGACATCGGCCTGGTTCGAGACACAGCCATCAGCACCCTCAGCACCGCAAGTTCGACAACGACGACGACAAGTCTCGACGGATCGAGCGTCTGTCCCACGACGACCACGACCACGACTACCACCACGACTACGACGACCACAACCACCTCGGTGGCACCGTGTGGGTCGCCAACGACAGTCGCGTCGACAACGACGACGACCAGCCTTGATCCGGCAAGCCTGGCGTACGTTCACGGGGTGGTTTGGCATGACCTAGACGGCGACGGGCAGCGCGAACCCGGTGAGCCCGGCCTTCCCAGTTTTGAGCTCATCGTGGGCGAGGACGCGGGCTCGGGCACGCCGGTCGCAGTCGAGATCTCTGGTGGTGACGGTACCTATGCATTCGCGCCAGTGGGAACCACTGCGTGGGCCTTGCCGCTGTATCTCAAATTCTGGTCCACGTGGGAACTGTCGCCGCCGAATGTCGGTGACGATGCCTCGGACTCCGATCTGGTTCCCTACATGCCGCTGGCCCCCGAAGGTTTTCTCGCGCTTGTGCCCGGTGACCAGCAGATCGACATCGGGCTGGTCCGCGACACGACAGTCAGCACCATCAGCGTTTCCAGTGTTTCTACGGCCTCCACTGCGCCGCCCAGCACGGTCAGCTCGTGCCCGACGACCACCACGACCACTGTGCCGAACTCGGTCCCGCCGACCTCGGGTCTTGCCGTTCCGTACCGACACGCGGGCATCCCGCTGCCCTGTGGGGTCTCGACGACGACTACGACGACGAGCCTTAACCCGGCCGAGGAGGCTCGAGTCCAGGGCGTGGTGTGGGACGACGTCGATGGCGACGGCCAACGCGACTCCGGGGAACCGGGAATCCCGGGGTTCCAGGTCTCGCTGTGCGTGGCCAATGGCTGGAACACGCAAGTAGCTGTCGTGACGACAGAGGCCGACGGGAGTTACGAACTCTCAGGACCTGCGTTGAACGACCTTCGGCAGCCGACTGCGGTCTGCACTCTGGCCAATTTCTGGGTCCTCTCGCCCGCCAACGTGGGCGACGACGCATCGGACTCCGATGTGCTCATGTATCTGTACGAAGGTGCCGGATGGGCTCCGGTCGTAATCGGTGACCAACGGATCGACATTGGCGTACGTCGCGGTACGTTGGCCTGTACGTGCAGCGTTGTCTCTAGCTCAGCGACTTTGTCTACGACGTCGGCGCCTGGGTCAACTGCCCCTGCCGCGACAAGTACCTCGACAACGGCAAGTCACTCGGCGACGACGACATCGGCCGGACCAGTTGCGGCGCTGACGGCAACAAGCGTGGTCACGACCACCTCGATCGCGGACTCCGGCACCGCCCGCCCGAAAGCTCAGTTGGAGAAGCGGGATCGGGAAGCGGCGCGGGACCTGTTTGTTGACGGCCCGCCGGCGCCCGTGCGGGCCGCACCGGTACCGGTAGAAGCGCCCCCGGACGCGCCACCAATCGCAACGCCGGCCGTGATCCCCGCTGCACCGCAAACGCCGGCGTTCACAGGCGGAGCGCAACGCGCCATGGTGGCCTTGGGTCTGTTGCTCATGCTGTTCGGGGCCCTTGGAGTGGTGGCGGCTCCGCGTGCAAGGAATCGGTGGATCTGATCGCGGGAGCGGAATTGGTCTGGTGGCCGATCTGTGGCATGTGGAGTGATCCACGTCGCCCGCGATCCTGTTGCCTCATGTCAAACCCTCCGGGAACGACGCTTCGTTGACTCATCGAAAATCTCCGGATCGCGACGTGCGTTGAAGGCCCTGTTGACCCGCCGGATGGGTCGTGGTGCTTTTGTCATGGCGTGGGCCTGAAGCTCTAGCGCGAGGCGATCAATGTGGCGCTGAAGCTCGCCGGGCTTGATCTGGGTACCTCGTCGCCGCAGCGCCGCGACTTCGGCTTTACTCAGCTGGTTGTAGGCGATCAGGCGCTGCACCGGTGTTTTGGCCCGATCGTGGCGTTTGAGCACCTTGGGACCGACGCGTTCGCGGCTGAGCAGCTTTTGCTGGGTCAACACGTGATTGGTGAACTCGTTGTTGACTGCCCAGATCCGATTGAGCATCTTGAGCTCAGCGGGGGTGTCATAACGCAGGTACCCGACGAGTTCACGCACGTGGGTCCAGTTCTTTTGCTCGACGTGGGCTGAGTCGTTGGAGTTATGTGCCCGAGCGCGGGTGAAGGTGATGTGGTTCTCCGAGCAATACCGACACAGGTCGGCATTGATGAACTCAGAGCCATTGTCAGAATCGATACCGCGTATGGGAAACGGGAACTTGTTCACCAGGTAGTCGATGGCGGCCACGACGTGAACCGAGGCCTTGTTCGGTACGGAGCGATTCAAGGTGAAGCCGGTGGCGATATCGGTCATGGTCAAGGTGAAGCAGAACTCACCGAAGCTGATCCCTCCCTCATGGCCCACCAGGTCGATCTCGACAAAGCCAGGTACGTCTTGGTCCCAGTCGTTCCAGGTACGCACCGCGATCTGGTTCTTAAGAAGCGATCCAGGCTTGGTATGACTCTTGGGCACGAACCCCAGCTCAGAGCGATAGCTCGCTAGCCGTCGGTCGATTGTTGCGGCGCTCATGGCGACCAACAGCGCCCCGTGAGCGTCGTCACAGACGATCTCTCCATCTCGGCGAAGAGCCGGCACCAAGGTTGCCAGCATCGGTGCAAGCCTCTTGCCAGCGGCATAACGCGAGACCTTCCAGCACACGACCAGCGCCTCGATCACCGCGTCGTTGTAGGTGACTCGTGGCGTGCGTCGACGTCGAGCGACGCGAATCGTTGCGGCCTGTCGAAGACGCGAGCGTGCGTGATCACGATTCCAGCCAGTCGTCGCACACAGCGAATCGAGGATCGCCGATTTCTCCGAGCGCGAGGCGTGTTTGTACTTAGTCGCCAATGCGTTCGACAAGGCCTTGCGCTGTGCCATCGAGAGCTCCATCACATGGGCGTAGCCCACAGCTGCCAGGCGGAGGGTTTTCGATGAGGCAACGATGTTTGCTACGCGGAGGTTTTCGATGAGTCAACGCGGCGATGTCAATGACATAGGTCGGGCCAGGTAGAATCTGCTCTAACCATGACCGAGCTGTGGCCCAGGATCGAGCCGCTGCTGGCTGGGGTGCAAAAACCCGCCCGATACATCGGGTGTGAGGACGGCGCTTTGTCGCCGCGGCATTCGCGAAACGACGTGTCGTGGCTGCTGATTTATCCCGACGCTTATGAGGTCGGGCTCCCCAATCAAGGCCTACAGATCCTCTACGAAATCGTCAACGAGCGCGACGACGCTGTCGCCGAGCGTTCGTACGCGCCGTGGATCGACATGGCAGCAGCCATGCGGGCCGCTGATGTGCCGTTGTTCTCGGTCGACACTCACCGCGCCGCCGACACTTTCGACATCATCGGCTTCGGCCTTGCTGCCGAACTCGTCTACACCAACGTGTTGGAATGCCTCGACTTGGCCCGTGTGCCGTTGCGAGTGGCCGATCGGGGGCCCGCGGATCCGCTCGTGCTCGCTGGCGGGCACGCGGCGCTCAATCCCGAACCGCTCGCCGACTTCCTCGACGCGGTGGTCCTTGGTGACGGTGAAGAGGTTGTCGGCGCGATCACCTCCGTGGTGGGCGCGTGGAAGACGGGCGGCCGCGGCGAACGCATCGAACTCCTCCGGGCCCTGGCGCGTGTTCCCGGCGTGTACGTGCCGTCGTTGTACGAAGCGGTGTACGACGGGCCGCGTCTGGTTGCGGTGAACCCGATCGACGACGCCGCTCCCGAACGTGTCGAGAAGGCCACCATCTCCGATCTCGACAGCTGGCCGTATCCCAAACGGCAGCTTGTCCCGCTCACCGATGTGGTGCACGATCGGCTCAACGTTGAGCTTTTTCGCGGGTGCACCCGCGGTTGTCGTTTCTGTCAGGCGGGCATGATCACGCGGCCGGTGCGTGAACGCAGTGCCGAACAGGCGCGCACGATGGTGAGTGAGGGGCTTCGCCGAACCGGCTACGACGACGTTGCGCTCACGTCGTTGTCGAGTGCCGACTTCTCCGGCATCGACCAGCTGATCGGGTCGATCATCAACGACCCGGCCAACTGCGGGCAAGTTGCCGTGTCGTTGCCGTCGCTTCGAGTCGACGCGTTTGGCGTGGGCTTGGCAGCGCAAATCCAGCAGGTCCGTCGCACCGGGCTGACGTTCGCCCCCGAGGGTGGCACCTGGCGAATACGCCAAGTCATCAACAAACTCATCCGCGAGGAAGACCTCTACGGCGCGGTCGAGGCGGCGTTTTCGCAGGGTTGGCGGCGGGTGAAGTTGTATTTCCTCACCGGTTTGCCGACCGAGACCGACGTCGACACCGAAGGCATCGTCGAACTCGCGGGCAACTGTGTGTCGTTGGGGCAACGAAACGGCGTGAAGTCGGCGTCGGTCACGGCGTCGGTCGGCGGGTTCGTTCCTAAGGCACACACACCATTTCAGTGGTTCGGTCAAAACACCACCGAGGAGCTGGGTCGCAAGATCGGTCTTTTGCGATCGGCCGCGCGCAGCCGACGGGGCGTGCAGTTGCGTTGGCACGACCCGGCCGCCACGTTGGCGGAGGGCCTGGCCTCTCGTGGCGATCGCCGATTGGGCCGCGTGATCGAAGACGTGTGGCGTGCGGGTGGGACGTTCCAAGAGTGGAGCGAGTGCTTCAACCTCGAACGCTGGGAAACGGCCATGGTCGCCCACGGGCTGTCGATCGAGTGGTACGTCTACCGCCACCGCGACGAAGACGAAGTGCTGCCGTGGGACCATCTCTCGGTCGGCTTGCACCGTGACTTCTTGTGGCAGGACTGGCGAGCGGCGTTAGCCGAGTCGGGTATTCCCGATTGTCGTTGGACGCCGTGCTACGACTGCGGGGTGTGCACCGGCTACGGGATCGAACACGTGGTCGCTTCACCGACACCGCCCGCGGGCGGCAGTCAGGGAACTGGGCAGGACTTGGCGTCGGCCGGTGTGTCACGTGTGGCTGTGGCGTTGGGGCAACGGCGGTGAAAAGGCTTCGGGTCCAGTTCACCAAACACGGCAAGGTTCGTTGGATTTCCCACCGCGACATCGCTCGCGCGTGGGAGCGGGCGATCCGTCGAACCGGATTGCAGTTGGCTTACACGGAGGGATTTTCTCCGCGGCCGAAAATGAGCTTCGGTCTTGCGCTGCCCACGGGAGCAGAGTCCGACGCTGAGTACCTCGACCTTGAGCTGGCCGCGCCCGGCCATGGTCTCGAACTGGCCGTGCCCGGCCGAGCAGTTGATCTCACGGCGTTGTCCGACGCGTTGCCGGTTGGGATCGACTGTGTCGACGCGGCCTGGTCCGACGGTGAGCCGTCATTGCAGGAAGATGTCGTGGCATGCGGATGGCGCTTTGCGCTCGACGCCGCCTACGACCGAAACCTGGTGCGAGAGCGTGTGGCCGAGTTTGTCGCGGCCACGTCATGCGAGCTGACCATCGAACGTAAGGGCGGGACGCGTCGTGACGACGCGAGGCCGCTCGTCGATGAGCTGAAAGTGGTTGACGACGACGTCGTCGCAGTAGTGCGAGTGGTGCCATGGGCGTTACGCCCGTCGGAGCTGCTGAATCTCGTGGCGCTAGAGCCCTCACGTGTGCTCGTGTGCCGCACCCACCAGTGGAGAGAGCGCGAGGGTCGACGGATCGAACCGTTGACCCGCGCGCCCGAGCGCGACGTGTTGGCTTCATGAGCCCGTCGCAAGAAAGAACGTCATGTCCGATAACGAGAACACCGTGGAGGGTCTCGCGCCGTTAGCGGCCGAAAGCTCCTCCTCCGAGGGCAGCCGTCACATACGGGCCCTCGACCACATAGATCTGGAGTCGCCCGGACCGAAGAAGCGACGGCGAGGTTCGCGCGGCGGCCGGAATCGCAAACGTCCGAGCACCGCGGCCACCAACGCCGCCTCGACGGCGGCCGCATCCGCCGATCCGGAATCCGCGGGCAACGAGAGCCCGAGCCCGACACCGTCGCGCGCGCAGGCCAAGGTTGCGCCCTCGATCGAGTTGCCTGATCCGCCCGGCGAGGGTGATCCGCGGGCGCTCGCGCACGCTCGTGGGCCCGCGGTGCCGCCCGTGCCCCGCGTGGCCGCTCCCCGCGTGGGCGGCGCAGTCGCGCG
>CAZWPY010000064.1:0-18984 GCA_964635475.1 uncultured Acidimicrobiia bacterium | reverse complement strand
GTGATCCGACCTTGCCGTTGGCGCCGCCACACTTCAATCGACGAACCCCACGAGCACAGTGTGCGGGAGAGCCGCTCACCTACGACGCGCTCGATGTATTCATCGCGGGACTACTGGAGGCCGACGCGGCTGGGCGGGTGAAGCGCGCGGCGTAGGCCTCGCGTGGCTAGTTCGCTTCGAGACGAGCGCGAAGGCGGCGCAGGTTCTTGCGCCAGACTCGACGTAGCGGCACGCGGGCGACGAGCGCGCCGAGGGGCCCGCCCATCCACCACGGCATACGCAGCCGTTCCACCCACACCAGCTTGGTCGACCCGCCTCGCCGTGGGCGCAATCGAAATGTGCCCGTGCCGCGGACCAGACCGACGTGCTCGACCGACAGCACGCGTGGTGCGTCCCACTCGGTTACGCGCATGCGGTCGTTCATGCGAAACGGGCCAACTTGCGTGAGGCAATCGAACTCGGTGCCGACTCCTTGCCGCTGCGAGGTCGCGAACGTGACCTTCTTCGCGTCGGCCATCCACTCGACCGATCGAGCGAAATCGATCAGCTCGAGCCACACCGTGCCCGACGGCGCAGCGATGGTGATGGCGAGCCGACTGCGCATGTCAGGGACCCCTAGGAGCTCGCGGCCAACACTCGGATGAGCGCGCCGGCGGCCTGTTCGGGCGGGACCACGTTGATCATGACGCCCGTGCCCATTTCAAAGCCGGCCTTTGTGATGAGTTTCGGCACCACGTGGATGTGCCAGTGGAAGTCGCGAATCACTCGGAATGGCGATGAGTGAAACACCAAGTTGTACGGCAGCGGACCGAGGTGAGCGTTGAGCAGCTGGAGCCCGTCGCGCACGGCTTGGCCTGCCGCGGCCCGACTTGACTCCTGCGCGCGATGCATGTGGGCATGGTGCTCTGTTGGGATCACAAGTAATTCAAATGGGTTTGCCGCCCAATAGGGACACAACACGGTTACGTCGTCGTTGGAGAAGACGATGCGTTGTTCGGCAGCGCGCTCAGCGCGAACGGTGGCGCACAACAAGCAGCCGCCGCGAAAGCGTTCGAATCCGCTCTGCTCGGTCGCGACCTCGGCCGGAACGAAACTCAAGCCCAGAAGCTGGCCGTGCGGGTGTGCCAGCGACGCCCCGGCCTCACGCCCGTAGTTGACGATGGGCTGCGAATAACGCAGCGTGCCGGATTGTTCGTGGGCGATCATCCGTTCGGCCAACGCTTGCATGGTGAGCGCCGCTTGCTCGTCGGACAGCGATCCCCACGAACCAGCGTGGTTGCGGTCGAACACGAACACTTCGTGGATGCCCGTCGCCTCAGCGTGGGTGAAGACGGGTCCATCTTGCTCGACAACGAGCGGGCCAGAGCCCGAGAAGGCGGGGTAAAGATTCGGAATGACCCGCACCCGCCACCCGTCGGGTCCCCAGCTCTCCAGCGTCGGCGGGGTCGATTCCTCGTTACCAGGGCAGAACGGGCAGGGGCGCCCGAGATCCTGCTCGACGGTCAGCGATTGTGGCGCAAAGGCACGCGGCCGATTTGCCCGTTCAGTCGCAATCGCCACCCACCGACCAGTGAGTGGGTCGAGGCGTAGTTCGCTTGTTGATCCGCTTGTGCCAGGTGGTTCCGATGATGGCAATGACATCGTGGACTCAGGGTAGCCCGCTGGCGTCGGCTACTCGCGCCGAGGGTGGGCCGTCCACGCGATGTCGGGTTGGATGGGCGCGGCGGGGGCCTCACCGACAGCGTGCACAATGGTGACCGATGTGGGGTCAACGGGAAACGGGAGACAGCGTGCAAGGCCATCGGGCACGAGCAACAAGGTGGGGTGTGGTCGCGGCCGTCGTTGCGGCGTCGCTCGGGATGAGCCCATTGGGTGCGTCCGCGGCGGGCGGACAGGAGGCCAGGAGCCTCGGGGTCGGGAATCCGCCGACGGTTGCGCTGACCTTCGACGACGGCCCGAGTCCGTGGACGCCGGCCCTTCTCGACACGCTGCGCTACTACGGCGTGCCGGCAACGTTTTTCGCCATTGGTGCCAATGCGGCGCGGTACCCGGATCTCGTTCGTCGCACCGTCGCCGAGGGTCACTCGGTCGGCGGTCACACGTGGACCCATCCGCGGTTGACCTCGTTGGGAAACGACGCGATTCGTGCGCAGGTGGGTGAGACGAACCGGTATCTCGAGTCGCTCACGGGCCGCGCAGTCACCTGCGTGCGTCCTCCGTATGGGCTGCGCAATGGCCGGGTGTTGTCGATCTTCGGCGAACTCGGGGTCAATTCGTTGATGTGGACAGTCGATGCGCGCGACTGGGAGCGTCCGCCGGCGTCGGTGATTGCCGCGCGAGTTCTTGCGCGAACCCAGCCGGGCTCGATCATCTTGTTGCACGATGGCGGCGGCGACCGCAGTCAGACGATTGCCGCGGTGCCGATGATCATCGAAGGATTGCGGGCCCGCGGTTACTCGTTTACCTCGGTCTGCTGATCCGCGCAGCTCGGTAAAGCCAGCGTCTGGGTCGAGCCCGCCCGGGCGTTGTTAGCGCACACGAGCCTTAGGCTGATTGGGTGAATTCCGACGAACGCGACGTGGTCTACATGGATCACGCCGCGACCTCGCCATTGCGTCCGTCGGCTCTCGCAGCGATGATGCCGTGGCTCGACAGCCTCTACGGCAACCCGAGTGGAGCACATTTCGTTGCGCGCCGCGCGAAACGCGCTATCGAAGACGCACGTGACCACATCGCGGGAGTGATTGGGCGCCACCCCCTCGAGTTGGTGTTCACGTCTGGCGGGACCGAAGCCAACAACCACGTCGTGCGCGCTGCGGCGCGGTCCGGACGTGGGCGGATCGTTGTCTCCGCGGTGGAGCACCACGCGGTGCTCGAGCCCGCTCATGATCTCGACGCCAGCGTCGTGGCAGTCGACAGCGACGGCCGGGTCGATCTCGCGGCCTTGCAGGCCTCGCTGGTTGGCGATGTTGCGCTCGTTTCAATAATGGCGGCCAACAATGAAACGGGCGTCCTTCAGCCCGTTGCGGATGTGGCGCGGATTGTTCGTCGCCACGCTCCGACTGCGTGGCTGCACACCGATGCGGTCCAGGCTGCGCCGTGGCTCGACGTGAGCGAGCTGGCCGGGAACGTGGACTCAATGAGCGTGAGCGCTCACAAACTCGGCGGGCCGCAAGGTGTAGGCCTGCTCGTGGTGCCACGCGGCCTGCGAATTCCGGCGCTGTTGTTAGGTGGCGGGCAAGAACGCGAGATGCGTTCGGGAACCCACAATGTTGCGGGAATCGTTGGTTTTGCGGCGGCCTTTGTCGAAGCCGCTAGCGAGCGGGCCGCGACGAGTGCTGCGGTCGGGGCACTGCGCGACACGCTCGAGCGTTCGATTCTGGAGCGAGTGGATGGTTCGCGGCGCACGCTGAACGCAGACGTCGAGCGTTTGCCGAACAACTCACATTTGTGTTTTGCCGGTATCGAGTCTGAGGCGTTGGTGTTTTTGCTCGATCGCGCCGGGGTGTGCGCGTCCGCGGCGTCGGCGTGTTCGAGCGGCGGCGTCGTTGTGTCTCATGTGCTCCAAGCCATGGGCGTTCCTCATGAGTGGGCGGCCGGCGCCTTACGCCTGACCCTTGGACCGCAAACCTCTGAGCGCGAGGTGCGCCGAACGGTCGAGGCTGTGGCGGGAGCGGTGGATCAACTCCGAGAGGCGGGTTCGTGAGCGACGGCTCCGCCGCGGCGGTGTTAGTCGCGATGTCGGGCGGAGTCGACTCGTCGGTCGCTGCGGCGTTGATGTTGCGTGCCGGCCACGAGGTCGTGGGTGCGACGATGGTGTTGTGGGGGGGTGACTCCGACACGGGTTGCTGCTCGGTGTCGGAGGTCGAAGATGCCCGGCGGGTGTGTCATCAGCTCGGCATCGACCACGTGGTGTTCAACTTCACCGACGACTTTTCCCGCCACGTCGTTGATCGGTATGTGGATGATCACGCGAGCGGACGCACGCCGAACCCGTGTATCGAATGCAACCGCCATCTCAAGTTCGACCGGTTCTTGGAGCGGGCGGCCGCGTTGGGTTTCTCCCGAATTGCTACCGGTCACCACGCCCGAGTGGCGCTGCGTGAGCGACGTCATGCGCTCATCCGTGGTGTCGATCCGCAAAAGGATCAGTCCTACGTGTTGTCGATGCTCACCCAACAGGAACTGAGCCGATGCGAGTTTCCTGTTGGCGAGATGTTGAAGGCCGATGTGCGTGCCATCGCGGGTGACTTGGGTCTTCGCACTGCGGCCAAGCCAGATAGCCAAGACGTCTGTTTTGTCACCCGCGCCCACGGTCGCAGTGGATTTCTTGCGCCGCGGTTGTCCTTCACGCCCGGCCGAGTCGTTGCCGATACGGGCGAGGAGCTGTCGACAGTTCCCGCCGTCGAGCTGGTAACGGTCGGCCAGCGTCGTGGGTTGGGGGTGCCCTCGCACTTGCGCCGCTACGTCACCGACATCGACCGTGTTAATGCCACGGTCACCGTTGGATCCCTTGCTCGTTTGCGTGTGGGGCGCGAGGCGTTGCGTCTGATCACGTGGACTCACGAACCGCGCTGGGGTGGGTGTGACGTTCAGGTGAGCGCGCATGGGACGCCGATGGCTGCCGAGGTAGTGGCGAGCGGCGACGGTGCGCAGCTGATCTGGAAAAGCCCGCAGCGGCGTGTCGCGCCGGGTCAAACCGTTGCGTTTTATTCAGGCGATGAGGTCCTCGGCGCAGCGCTCGTGGCCGATCAACTGCCGGCGGCTCCCTGAGTTCGAGTGGCGAACCGCCGCGCCGCGGCCTCAGCGACCACCTGACCGGGCCGGGTAGGCGTGAACAAAACCGCGCTCGCCCGAGCCGCGCTGACGTCGCGTCCCGAGAGGATCCCGAGCTCGACGGGTCGATCGAATTCTGCGAGTAATGCCAAGCCGACCGCATTGTTGGTGAGGTCGATGGTGTCGGCGCGGCCCAGCGCGTCGTGGGGCGCGGGGCCGAGACTTGTGACGATTGCTCGTTGGAACAACGTCGGATCCGCAAGGGTCAATCCGTCCACCACCACGAACCCAGCGGGGACGAACACCAACCATCGCCGTGCATGAGGGTGCAGGACGGCGACCGCGACGACGCTGAACGCGAGGCCGAGCACGGCGAGGAGCACCGCGCCAGTTCCGCCGTTTTGCGCCCAGCGCCAGAGGCCGGGCCATGGTCCGACGGCGCCGACGAGGGCGGTCAGCGGGATCAGGAGATACTGCGCGACAGCGGGGGGACGTAGCGGCAGGCGCCGTTCGTTGGGGTAAGCCGTCGCGCTGACGTGCCACTCGCCCCATTCGGGAGTCAGCGAGGCCACACAACACGCGGCGCACACCGCGAGGGCTGCGCTCGCCGCCACGGTGTTGTCGTGGGCAACCGCTATTGCGAACAGCGCCATCGCCGAGAGTGTGCCGAGCCGCGAAACGGTCAGGTTGATCGTCGATCGAACCGCGAGGGCGAAGCTGACCGCGAGCCACCCAGCCGCCGCGGCTACGAGGAGGGCGACGCGGCCGACGTTGTGATCGCGCGGCGCCACATCGGCGATCGCGAGCGAGCCGAGCAGTCCGACCGCGACCCAACCGATGCGGATCACGGTCGCCGCCGCGTGAGCTGTCGGGTCGGTCCGGGGCGCGGTCATCGAGCCGTACACTACGAGCGACGGCGACGGGCCCGACAAAGCTCGGTGCCGCGCACAACGGTTGTTGGCACGTGCCAGGAGAGTCGCAGAACCTCTCCGGGGCGGGTTCGTAGGAGGGAGGGGTGATGCTTCAAGAGTTCGTGTCCGGCGCGGCCACAGGCATCGGCAGCCTCCCGCACGACAGTGTCGAAGAGGCGATCACGTTCGTTCTCGAACACTGCCCTGCGTTGCCAGCCGCGCCGCAACTCTCACGTGCACACGCGGCCGAATCGATGCTCGCGCAAGCGGTGGCGGGAATCCCCGGCTTACACGCCTCGGCCACGGCCATCACGCTCGACCCCGCCGAACTGCCTTCAATCGAGGGCTGCGCCACGCTCGCGGCGGCGCTGCCTGCGGACTCGTTTGCATCAACCTTTGAGTTTTTCGGCGCTTTCCGCGCGTCGATCGGCGAGGCTCCGCGAGGCCGGGGGATGAAGGTGCAGTTGCTCGGGCCGGCATCGCTCGCGATTGCGCTTCACCGCGCAGGGCTGCCGTCGGCATCGGCCGTCCTGTACGCGGGCGCGATCGTGCGGGCCCGCGTACACGCGCTTGCCACCGCCGCGCAGGGCGCCGCGGGTGATTCCGCGGTGTTGGTTTGTCTCGACGAACCGAGTCTCGGGGTCTATGCCAATGGCGACGGCCCGGGCGATGTTTCGCACGCGGTCGACGTCCTGTCGGGCGCTTTGGCCCGTGTCGATCGTGGTGTCACCACTGCGGTGCACTGTTGTGGCCAAGGGGCGCTCACCCATGCAATGGCCGCGGGGCCCGATGTCGTGTTCGTGCCAGTCGACATCTTGAGCGAGCGCGACTGTTTTTCGGTCGCCGAGTTCGTCGAGCGCGGCGGCTGGGTTGGATGGGGCGCGATCCCGGCTCCTGGGCCGGTCGGCGACAACGCGAGCTTGTTCTGGCGTCGTTTGGTCTCGATGTGGAACGACGTTGCCCGGGTGGGGGCGAGCCCGGTTCGGTTGCGGGCGCAGAGTTTGGTCAGTGCTGCATGCGGGCTAGCTGGTCACACGGTCGCGCAGGCCGACCACGTGGCCGATCTTGTCGGCGAGCTGTCGATTAGGGCTCAACAGCAAGCCGTGGGTGTTCGGATCCAGCTGGGCGCGTAGTGCCGGCGCCGCGTATCGACGCAACAGACCCTGCTGCTCGTGTCGAGCAGCTCCGTGCAGCGTTGCGGTATCACGCCGATCGTTACTACGTCGATGACGAACCCGAGATCTCCGATGCCGACTACGACGTGCTCTTGCGCGAGTTGGGTGAAATCGAGCAGGAGTACCCCGAGTTAGCTGCGGCGGACTCGCCGACGCAGACGGTCGGAGGCGCCGCGACGTTCTCACCGGTCACCCACCTCCAACCGATGACCTCGCTCGACAACGCAATGTCGGCCGAGGAGGCGTCGGCGTGGGCCAACAGGGTGCAGCGTCTGCTCGACGATGAGCACTTCGACATCGTGTGCGAACCGAAGCTCGACGGTCTCGCGGTGAGTTTGGTCTACGAACACGGTCGCCTCGTTCGAGGGGCGACCCGCGGAGATGGTCGCGTCGGTGAAGACGTGACCGCCAACGTTGCCACGATCGTGTCGATTCCTTCGAGGTTGATCGCTCCGGTGCCCGATCTCGTCGAGGTCCGCGGCGAGGTGTTTATGCCGGTGGCAGCGTTTAACGCACTCAACGAGGCGCAAGCAGCCGCCGGGCAACGTACGTTCGTCAATCCCCGCAACTGCGCGGCTGGCTCGTTGCGGCAGAAGGACGCCGCGATCACCGCGTCACGTGATTTGGCGTTCTACGCCTACCAAGTCGGGGCGTTCGACGGCGGTGCGCTCGCCGCCCCACGTTGTCATCGCGACCTGCTCGAGCAGCTACAGCGGTGGGGCTTGCCCGTGAACCCGGAGATCCGCACAGTTGCAACGGTCGAGCAGGCCATGAGCTACTGCGCGCAGCGTGAGATTCATCGCCACGATCTCGACTACGAGATCGACGGGGTCGTGTTGAAGGTCGACTCGTACGAGCAGCGCGCGACGCTCGGCTTCACCTCGCGGGCTCCCAGGTGGGCAATCGCTGTGAAGTTCCCGCCGGAGGAACGAACGACACTGCTGCGCGACATCATGGTGTCGATCGGACGCACGGGCAAGGCCACGCCCTTTGCCGTGTTGGAGCCGGTGTTTGTTGGTGGATCCACCGTTGGTCTGGCCACGTTGCACAACGAGGACCAAGTCGGCGTGAAGGACGTTCGCCCCGGCGACGTGGTGATCGTGCGTAAAGCCGGCGACGTCATTCCCGAGGTCGTCGGTCCGGTTTTGGCTGCGCGGCCCGACGGTTTGCCCGCGTGGCGTTTCCCGACCTCGTGTCCCGCGTGCGGCGCGCCGCTGGTTCGGACGGAGGGCGAGAGCGACACGTTTTGCGTCAATCCAACCTGTCCGGCCCAACGAGACCAAAGAATCATTCACTTTGCCGGACGTGGAGCTCTCGACATCGAGGGCCTGGGAGAACGCACGGTCGCTCAGCTCACGTCGCTTGGTTTGGTTCACGACGCCGCCGACTTGCTCACTCTTGGTGCCGACGATCTCGCTCGCCTGGACGGTTTCGCCGATATCTCGATCACAAATTTGTTGGCCGCGCTTGAGGTCGCGAAGGCTCGACCGCTCAGTGCGCTGCTGATCGGCCTTGGGATCCGCCACCTGGGCGCGACGGGCGCGACTTTGCTAGCCCGGGCTTTCGGGTCGCTCGACGCGCTCGCTGGCGCGTCTGTTGACGCGTTGGCGTCTGTTGACGGTGTGGGGCCCGTGATCGCTCGCAGTGTGAGGGAGTTTTTCGACAACCCGGACAACCTCGTGATGGTCGACAAACTCCGCGCTGCGGGTATGAACTTCCTCGAGCCGACCACGCCGTTGTCTCACGAGCCCGTGTTAGCTGGCCTCTCGATCGTCGTCACAGGTGCACTCGCCGGGTTCACTCGCGAGCAAGCTGAGGAAGCGATCGTTTCTCGTGGGGCCAAGTCGCCGGGTTCGGTGAGCAAGAAGACCAGTTACGTGGTGGTCGGCGATGCTCCCGGAGCATCGAAGCTCACAAAAGCCGAGTCGCTGGGGGTGCCGATCATCGACGAGGCCGCCTTCGTTCGCCTACTGGAAACCGGGTCTGTGGCCGACGCGGATCAGCTTGCGATAAACGACCAGCTGTAGGTCTTGGCGCTCGACTCTCTCGTTGCGGTGTCGGGCCAATAGACGACGGTCACCGTGTGGCGGCCGGGCGCCAATGCGCCGGTCTCTGTGCCCGATCCGGGCCGATAGAGGAATCGACCGAGCTCCTCGGTAACGGTGAGCTGGTCCTCAGGAATCTCGGCGCCGTCGACTTGTAGCGCAGCCAGCCAACCCGGGGCCATGTCGACACCAATTTCGGCCTGGCGTAAGGCCAATTCCCCGGGGCCCGGTATGAGCGCCTCGATCGCCTCGTCGGGAGTGATGGGCTTGGGATCGCGCGCCAGCGTCAGTCCGCTGACCACCAAGGTCAGGCCGATTGCCGCCGCGACGGACACCGCGACAGCACCCAGCGAGGGCAACCGGAGCCTGCGTGGAGCCACGTGAGGAACGTTAGACGCGACACGTTTGTTGTATTTGGGGAGCAAGTGTCCACATCTTGTGAATGTGTTGTGAATATGCTCCCGATATGCCTGTGGCACGATTGGCAGACCAACTCGGTCGAGTTCTCAATGACCGCTACCGACTCGTTGCCCCCATCGGCACCGGGGCATCGGGAAACGTCTACCTCGCGGAGGATGTGACCCTGCGGCGCAAAGTCGCCGTTAAGTTGCTTCACCCCGCCTTGGCGGACGACCCGTCGTTTCTCAAGCGGTTTCAGGCCGAGGCGCGTGCGGTCGCGTCGTTGACCCACCCACACATCGTGTCGGTGCACGATTGGGGTGAACTCGCCGACGGCCCCTACCTGGTGCTCGAGTACCTCTCCGGCGGCAACCTGCGACACGTGCTCGACGGCGACACGTTGCTCACGCCCTCACAAGCTGCGACGCTGGGAATTCAGGCGGCTCGCGGGCTCGATTTCGCACACCGTCGTGGGCTGGTGCACCGCGACGTCAAGCCGGCCAACCTGCTTTTCGACGGTGACGGCAACGTAAAGGTGGGCGACTTTGGTCTCGCGCGGGCGTTGGCCGAAGCAAGCTGGACTGAACCGACCGGGGCCGTGGTCGGGTCGGCGCGGTACGCGAGCCCCGAGCAAGCGTCGGGATCGCCGCTGGACGGCAAGGCCGACGTCTATTCGCTCGCGTTGGTACTCGTGGAAGCCGTGACCGGCGAAGTCCCGTTTGCTGCCGACACGACGCTCGCCACGCTGATGGGCCGGGTCGGTGCGGAATTCAGCGCTCCTGAGGCGCTCGGCGCGCTGGGTCCGATTGTCGAACGTGCGGCGCACCCGGATCCGTCGCGGCGACCCTCCGCCGGCGTGTTGGTGAGCCAGCTTGAGGCTGCCCTGCGTGAGATGCCGCCCGCCGAACCGTTGTCGGTAAGTGGTCCGATCGCACTTCACGAGTCAGACCTGCGGCCCGATCGTGACGAGACGCAGCTGGCTCCCCGGCGCAGCTCGGGCTCGGCGCCGACCTCGGTTGCACTCAACGGCGTCGTCGCGCACTCCGTGACCGGTGCCGCGAGCCGCCGCCGTCTGCGGCTGCCGCGCCGTTGGTGGCTCGTCTTGCTCGTGCCAGCGTTGATTTTTGGTGCCGTTCGTGCGGTGCAGGCGATCTCGGTGGCTCTGGCGCCGAGCCATGAAGTGCCTCGTGTGGTGGGCGACAACGCCTTGTTGGCCGGCGCAAAGCTCTCGCGCCTTAAGTTCGACATCAACGCCGTGCACGTGCGCCGCGACGGGACGACTGCGGGGCAGGTCCTCGACCAAAGCCCGGCGCCGGGGCAGGACCTGAAGGAAGGCCAAACGATCACGGTCACCGTCTCAGATGGCCAGACTTTGTCGGCGATACCCGATCTGCGTGGTCTCGCCGAGGCCGACGCGGCCAAACGCGTGAGTGATGTGGGCCTCACACCTGCGTTGGTTTACTCGTATCACGAGGAGATCGAAAAGGGCGTCGTGATCGACTGGCAGCCCAACAGCCAGGAGATCGAGAAGGGTTCGACGGTTCAAGTCGCGATCTCCTCCGGACCGCGGCCGCGGCAAGTGCCGACCGGCTTGTCGGGCATGACCTATGACCAGGCGGCGGCCAAGATCAAAGACGCTGGCCTTGTGCCGACGAAGGTGACTGCGTACTCCGACTCGGTGCGTGCCGGGCTGGTTGTGTGGGTGTCGCCGAAGGACACCGCACCAAAGGGTTCGACGGTGCAAGTCGCGATCTCGCTTGGGCCAGAGACGGTGACCGTGCCGATGCTCGGCGGACTTACGCCCAGTGAAGCCGAAGCGGCCCTGAACAACGTCGGTCTCAGCGTCGGCGGGGTGAGTGGTTCGCCCACGGGCAAGGTCGTCGCGGCCTCGCCATCTGGAGGCAGCAAGGTCCGTCGCGGCACGGCCGTGACCCTTACCACCCAGCGGTAGCCTTCTCCTCCGTTGTATGCGGGCCGGGTGTGCCCACTTCGGCAGGAGGAAATGAGATGGGTTCACTCGACGGGCGGGTAGCGATCATCACGGGTGCCGGCCGCGGCATTGGCCGTGAACACGCGTTGTTGTTCGCTGCTGAAGGCGCCAAGTTGGTGATCAACGACCTGGGGGGTGCTGTCGACGGTTCTGGCGACGATCGCAGCCCGGCCCAGCAAGTGGTTGACGAGATTCGTGACATGGGTGGCGAGGCGATCGCCAACGCCGACGACATCGCCGACTTCGACGGTGCGCGCAATTTGATCAACTCGGCCGTCGAACATTTCGGCGAACTGCACGTGTTGGTCAACAACGCAGGCATCTTGCGCGACCGGGTACTCGTGAACATGAGCGAGGCCGAGTGGGATGCGGTGATCAAGGTCCACTTAAAGGGTCACTTCGCCCCCACTCACCACGCGGCCAACTACTGGCGCGAAAAGGCCAAAGCGGGCACGCCGATCAAGGCGAGCGTGATCTCGACGTCGTCGACCTCGGGCCTGATCGGCAACCCCGGCCAAGCCAACTACGGCGCGGCAAAAGCGGGCATCGCGTCGTTTGCGTTGATCGCCGACATGGAACTGCAGCGTTATGGCGTGCGGTCGAACGCAATCTCGCCCGCGGCACGGACCCGAATGACGGAGAACACCCCTGGTTTGTCCGACTTGGTGAAGGAGCCGACCGACCCGTCGAAATTCGACGTGTGGGACCCGGCGAACATCTCGCCCCTCGTCGCCTATCTGGCGACTGAGGCGTGCCCATTTCATGGCAAGGTGTTTTTTGTCCAAGGCGGCGTCGTGCAGCACTTTGTGCCGTGGACCCTCGGGACCAAGATCGAACAGGACGACAAGTGGACCGTCGCGGGACTGGCCGAGGCGATGAAGGTGTTCGAGGACTAACTCCCCCGACCCACACAATTGAACCGGTAACCGACGAGGTCGCCGTTGTCGCGTGGCCGTTGTTGGTGCGCGAGCGAGTGTCGGGTTTTGTCGAGCACCACCCGCGCCGCACCGCAATGGTGTTGGTGGCGGTGCTGAGCGGCCTGTTTGCCGTTGGCTTCACGATCACGATCCTGTCGGTGTCCCTCGACCGAATCGCTGACGATTTCGGCACCGACACGTCGGTCGCGACCTGGGTGCTCACTGGTCCGATACTCACCGCGGGGGTGGTGGGTCCGCTCGCGGGGAAGCTGGCCGACTCGTTGGGGCGGCGCCGAGTGTTTGTGTGGTCGCTCGCGTCGACGGCGGTAACCGCCGCGTTGATCGCCGTCGCGCCCACGATCGAAGCGCTGATCGGATTGCGTATCCTCGCCGCGTTGCTCGGTGCCGGTGTGGGCCCTGCGGCGATGGCGTTGGTTATGGAGGAGTTCCCTCCATCTGAACGCGTGCGAGCGATGGGCTGGTGGTCCTTGGTCGGCGCGGGTGCTCCTGTGTTGGGAGTGGTCGCGGGTGGGCCGATCGTCGAGCACGTCGGGTGGCGAGTGATTTTCGCGGTGCAGGCGCCGGTCACGGTGGTTGCGGTGGTGCTGGCCGCGGTCGTGTTGCCCCATGGAGTCAGCCGCAAGCGGGGTCGCCTCGACGTCGGCGGGGCCCTACTTCTCGGCGCGGGCGTCGCGGCACTGCTCGTCTACCTGAATCGCGGTCAGGCGTGGGGCTGGTCGAGCCCGCAGTCGCTGGTGGTGCTGCTGAGTGCACCCCTGTTCTTGGCCGCGTTCGTGATCCACGAGCGGCGCCAGGCCGAGCCGCTCATCCGCCTCGACTATTTCCGTCGGCGCAACGTGGTCGCCCCGGTCACAAGCCAAGCATTCGCGAACTTCGCGTACATGGGTAGCTTTGTGCTCACTCCCCAGTTCCTGCACCGCGCGTTTGGTTATGGCGAGACGCGTATTGGCTTGCTGTCGATCGCGCGACCGATCGTGTTTGCTGTTGCCGCGCCGCTGGCCGCGCGGGTCACGATGCGGGTCCGGGAACGTAACGCCGCTGTGATCGGCTCGTTGCTGCTCGTCGGATCGATGATCGCGTTGTCGACGCTGGACCCCGGGGCGTCGGACCTCGCCGTGATGGCGAGTCTGGCGCTCGCGGGTGCGGGCATGGGCGTCGCGGGTCCGGCACTATCGGCCTCCGTGGCCAACGCGGTCGACGATCGTGACCTCGGTGTGGTCAACGCCACCCAGCAAGCCATGGTTCAGGTCGGGATCGTTGCGGGAATCCAAGTGTTGGCAACCGTTCAGGCCGCGCAGGAGCCCAACGGTCTTGTCGCGTCGTTCTCTCGTGCCTACTGGGTGGCCGCTGCCGCCGCATTGGTTGCGATGGTGGTCGCTCATCTGGTGCGCCCGACGCCTCGCGTCGAGACCTGAGCGGTCGCGGCGCGGCGGCGTCGGGTAACCAGAGCAGCTGCGACTACATCTCCATCAGTTCGGCGACTTCGACTGTGCCGCCCGAGCTCAATACGGGGCAACCCTTAGCCATCTCGACGGCAGCGTCGAGGTCGGAAGCATTCACGAG
The DNA here is from genome assembly GCA_964635475.1 of uncultured Acidimicrobiia bacterium. Lineage (GTDB taxonomy): Bacteria > Actinomycetota > Acidimicrobiia > Acidimicrobiales > CAZWPY01 > CAZWPY01. The sequence goes on along the minus strand of CAZWPY010000064.1, from coordinate 5,187 downwards.
GGAATAGCCAGTGGCAGGGTTGGCTCCGCCGCCGTCGACGACCGAGTCGGCTGACACGGTTTTGGCCATCGATGTGGGGTTGCCGCCGTCGACCACGGCCTCGCCGAGCTGACCGAACCAGCTCATCCAGGCGGCCATCATGGCTTCGCCCTCCTCGGGTGTTTCGGGCATCGAACCACCGTGGTAGGTGTAGAGGTACTTGGGCACTACGGATCTCCCTGTGTTTGTTGGTGTGCGATTTCTTGGTGTCGTGGGAAGTCTGTGGGGCCGCGCGAGCCGTCCCATTGCTGTGTCACCCACCCGAAACAAGTGTTACTAGGTGCCAGGGACACGGGCGCAGGTAGACGCTGGTCTGGGCGGGGTGGCCGTGACATACAAGCAGCCTGCGCACGTGCGCAGGCTGCTTGAGTGATTCGTGCGTGAGCCGCTCGGCTCGTGTGGCCTACTCGGTGATGTCGAGCAGAGCCTTCTGTAAGGCGGCGGCCTCAGGCGTGGGGGCGGCCGACTGCATGGCCATAAGTTTGGTCATGTCGCCTTGCACCTTGATCTTGCCAGCCATAAACGCTTGCATCCCGGCCTGAGCGTTGCCCTCGACCAAGATGGCCTTGGCCGTTGCCCAGTCGAGCGTCACCGTGATGTCGGGGTTCTCGAGGTGACCGAGATCGAGCTCCATGCCATCGGTGGTGTCCATGTGGGCTTCGATCGGACCGTCGGCGAAGGGCACGTCGGTGATGATCTGGTTCATTCGCATCTTGTGAGGGGGGCCACCGGCGTCGCCGGCCTCTTCACGAATCTTCTTGGCTGCCGCGATCCATTCGTCGGACAGAAACGGGTACTTCTCGGCCACGTGATCTCCTTATAGATCGGTATTGGGCGTTCGCAGCGTAGCGGGCTGGTCCTACCTCGGGTAGGTCGCGGTGGCCACGGGTTTTGCGGCGGAATGGTGAAGCGCTCGCGCAGGTGCTGGACTGGTCGACTGCGGTTGCTCAGAGAACGCTTCACGAGGAGGCCTGTTGATGGCACACCCGATCCGGCCCGGGTCCGAACCGGTTTCATTCCCTGGCGATCGACGCGGCGCACTCGTGTTGCATGGGTTCACGGGAGCGCCGCCGTCGGTGCTGCCGGTGGCAACGGCACTTGCACACGCCGGCTTCACTGTGGAGGTCCCACTGTTACCGGGGCATGGCACCCACGTCGAGGACATGGCCGGCATCGGATTTGCCGACTGGGTCGACGCCGCGTCGTCATCGTTTGAGAAGTTGCGAGCACGCTGCGACAGCGTGGTTGTTGCGGGCCTGTCAATGGGTGGGGCAGTGGGCTTGGCGCTGGCGTCGTCGGGGATCGACCTGCATGGTTTGGCGGTGATTAATGCGCCCGCGGTGCAACCGGCCGAGGCGATGCTGCAGATGATTCGTGAGCAAATCGAGAGCGGCAACGAGTTGTTCCCCGCCATCCAAAACGACATCGCCGCGCCCGGCGTCGAGGAGTACGGCTACGACTCAGTCCCGCTTCGTTCCCTGATGTCGTTGCTCGACGCTTTGCCCGGCGTTCGAGCTGGCTTGCCGCAGATCACCTGCCCGACGCTGGTCGTGCACAGCGTGCAGGATCACGTGGTCGACCCTGCGACAGCGGACGTCATTGCCGCCGAGCTCGGCGGGCCGGTCGAACGGCTGGTGTGCGAACGCGGCTACCACGTCGTGACGCTTGATTTCGACGGCCCGCTCGTGTGCGACACCGTGGTCGATTTCGCGACCCGGGTGAGTGAGTCGGTCTCGGTCGACTAACGCTGCGACGTTGGTTGGGCGTCCGGGGCCCGACAACTAGCGTGGCCCGTTATGTCTGTTCGAATAACGGAGGCCGACGTCGCCCACGTGGCGCGCCTGGCGCGGTTGGAACTCTCGGGCGAGGAGCTGCACTCGTTCACCGAGCAACTCGGCGCGATTCTCGACTACGCCGAGGAAATCCAAGCTCTCGACACTGAAAACGTCGCGCCGACTGCGCATCCGATCGCGTTGCAGAACGTCCTACGTCGCGATGTGGTTGGTCGCTCGTTGTCGGCCGACGAAGCGTTGGCGAACGCGCCCGCACGCCGCGACGACCGATTCTTGGTCCCGCGCATCCTGGGTGAACCCGCGTGACGCTGCCGGCGAGTTCAGCAGCGGGGATCGCGGCAGCGGTTCGCGGCGGCGAGACGACCGCGCTCGAAGTGCTCGAGGCGCACCTCGCGACGATCGAGTCGCGCGACGGCGAGCTGCACGCGTTCAACGTGGTCGATCGTGAGGGTGCATTGGCGCGTGCCGCGCAGATTGATGCCCAGCGCGCTGCCGAAGGCCCGGACGGTCTTGGGCCGTTGGCCGGCGTCCCGGTGGCTCTGAAGGACAACATCTGCACTCGGGGCCTGGAGACCACGTGTTCGTCGCGGATCCTGGCGGGCTTTCGTCCGCCGTACGACGCGACAGTGGTCGAGCGGCTGCGTCGCGCAGGTGCGATCGTGATCGGCAAGACAAATCTCGACGAGTTCGCGATGGGAAGCTCGACTGAGAACTCGTGTTCGGGGCCCTCACGACACCCACTCGATCCGAGTTTGGTGCCCGGTGGGTCGAGCGGCGGTTCGGTGGTGGCGGTCGCCGCGGGGATGGCGCCGTTGGCGCTCGGTTCGGATACGGGTGGCTCGATCCGCCAGCCGGCGGCTCTGTGTGGGGTGGTTGGCGCCAAACCCACGTACGGCCGGATTTCGCGGTACGGGCTCATCGCGTATGCCAGTTCGCTCGACCAGATCGGCCCCGTCGCCGCGAACGTGGCCGATGCGGCCACGTTGATGGAGGTCCTGATGGGCCACGACGCGGCCGATTCGACGTCCCTACAGGAGCCGGTCCCCGACCTGCATGCCGTGCTTGACCGTGGCGTCGCGGGGATGCGTGTGGGGATCGTCGAGGAGATGAACGTCGGGCTCGCGCCCGACATTGCTGCTCGCCTTGCGGCGGCGGTTGAGGCGTTGCGAAGCGCGGGAGCGCAGATCGTTTCGGTGTCGGTGCCGTCGGTTGCGTACTCGCTGGCCGCGTACTACCTCGTTGCGACGGCAGAGGCGTCGAGCAATCTCGCCCGTTTCGACGGTGTTCGCTACGGCCTGCGCGTCGAGGGGGCCGACATCAACGAGATGTATGTGAAGACTCGGTCGGCCGGATTCGGTGCCGAGGTCAAACGGCGGATCATGCTCGGTACCTATGCGCTGTCGGCCGGGTACTACGACGCCTTCTATGGCCGTTCGCAAAAGGTGCGCAGTTTGTTGATTCGCGATTTCGCTGCGGCGTACGAGAAGGCCGATGTGCTGCTCAGTCCAACGTCGCCGTCGGTGGCCTGGCCGATCGGCGAGAAGGTCGATGACCCGTTGCAGATGTACCTGTCGGACGTCTTTACGGTCCCGTCGAATATGGCGGGCGACCCGGCGATGTCGGTTCCGTTTGGCACCGGCGACCGCGGGCTGCCCGTTGGCATACAGGTGCTCGCGCCGGCCCTCGGCGAGTCGGTGATGTTCCAAGTGGCGGCGGAGCTGGAGCGGCTGGGAGCCGGACTGTGAACGAATCGTTGAGCGCTGCAGCAGCGGCGGGCGTTGTGCCCGCGGGTTGGGAGATGGTCGTCGGCCTGGAGACCCACGTCGAGCTGGCCACTGAAACCAAGCTGTTTTGCGCGTGTCGAAACCGTTTCGGCGACGCGCCCAATACCAATGTGTGTCCGGTTTGTTTGGGTTTGCCGGGCTCATTGCCGGTGTTGAACGAGAAGGCCGTCGACTTCGCGATGCGTATTGGTCGGGCGCTTCATTGCCGTGTGGAACCGTCGGTGTTTCACCGCAAGAACTACTTCTACCCCGACATGCCGAAGGACTATCAGGTCAGCCAGTACGACGAACCGATCAACCTCGACGGTTGGGTCGAACTGCCCGTGGCGCAGCGGACGCGGGTGGGCATCGTCCGCGCACACATGGAGGAGGACACCGGCAAGACGAGCCACGTCGGTGAATCGGGCCGGATCCATGGAGCCGCGGAGGCGTTGGTCGACTACAACCGCGCGGGTGTGCCGCTGGTAGAGATCGTGACCGGGCCCGACATTGCTACGTCTGCCGACGCGAAGGCCTACGTCGAGGAGTTGCGGGCGATCTTGCTGGCGACGGGCGCTTCGGATGCGCGGATGGAGGAGGGCTCGATGCGTGTCGACGCGAATGTGTCGGTCCGCCGTGTCGGCGAACCCCTCGGAACCCGTTGTGAAATAAAGAACTTGAACTCCCTGCGGTCGCTCGCACGCGCGATCGACTACGAGGCTCGCCGCCAAGTCGACCTAATCGAGGCGGGCGAGCGGGTCATCCAACAGACTCGACACTGGAACGACACCGACGGCCGCACCGTGGCGATGCGATCCAAGGAGGAGGCCGAGGACTACCGGTACTTCGCCGAACCCGATCTGGTGCCGCTCGCTCCGTCGGCGGAGTGGATCGCGTCGGTCGATTCGTCGTTGGGCGACTTGCCCGCGGCGCGCCGGGCCCGGCTGGCCGAGGCGGCCGGCGTCGACGAGGTCGACGTCGCGCTCGTGGTTGCGTTGGGGCTCGACGCCTTGGTGGGCGAGGCGGTTGCAGCTGGCGCATCGGCGCGGTTGGCTTTGAATCGTGCGGCCAACGAGGTCGCGGCCGCGATCGAGCTCGCGCCCAACCTCGATGCGACTCGTTTTGTCGAGCTGCTCAACCTTGAGTCGAGCGGCGCGCTGACGGCGACGCAGGCCAAGACGGTTCTTGCCGAAATGCTGGAGTCCGGCGCCACCGCGGCCGATATTGCCGCAGCCCACGGGTTTGAGGCGATGGAGGCGGGCGCGGCCGAGTCGCTCGTCGACGGGCTGTTGGCGGAATTTCCCGCAGAGGCAGCCCGGCTCGCCGGCGGCGAAGGCAAGGTAATGGGATTCTTCGTCGGCAAAGCGATGGCTGCATCGGGCGGCAAGGCCGACGGCAAAGTGATCACCGCGTTGCTGCGGAGCCGCCTCGGCCTCTGAGGCCACCAAGCGCCACTCGACGCCCCGGGCGGCGAAACGGTGAATTGCTCAGGCGAAACGAGGAATGCGTGGAACTCGCACAGGGCCGACTGGATCGGTTTTTCCTGCGCGTCACGGGCGCGGATCGGCCATCATCGGGGCTCACCCCTCAGG
>CAZWPY010000063.1:11689-19063 GCA_964635475.1 uncultured Acidimicrobiia bacterium | reverse complement strand
GTATCGAGCTCCTCAGCGGTGCTTCAGCCGAGGCAGCCCGACCTGTTGGCAATCCGTCGATGGGGCTGGTGATCGCGCCCGACATATTCGGCCTGCGACCGCTTTATGACGACCTCGTGGCTCGGCTGGCCGACGAGTGGAACATGTCGGTTGTGGCGGTGGAACCGTTCGCCCGCACGACGCTGCCCCTCGACGTCGACGTTCGGTTTGCCGCGGTCCTGCGCTCGACGACACGACCCAGATCAACGACCTGTGCCTCGCCGCCGACGCGACGGGCGAATTCACCGTAGGAATCATGGGTTTTTGTATGGGCGGGATGTACGCGCTGAAATCCGTTGCGACGGGTCGTTTCTACCGCACCGTGTCGTTCTACGGGATGATCACGGTCCCGCGCGCGTGGCTCGGACCTGGTCACCGCGAGCCGATCGAGTGTGTGCGTGAGGGCGACGCGGAGTCGGTGTTTGCCGTAATCGGGGGCCGAGACGACTACACGCCCGCTGGCGACGTCGACGCGCTTGTCGACGCGGGGGCGACGGTGCAGCGTTACCCGGACGCGGAACACGGCTTCGCGCACGACCCCTCACGGCCGACGCACCGCGCCGCCGATGCGGCCGACGCGTTCGCCCGTGCCCGCGAGTGGCTACTCGAGTAGCCAGGCGAGCCCAGTCCAGCTAAGCCAAGCCCAGCCAATTCCGGTCCGGCCCAGTCACGGCGCGAAACACCCCGGGAGCTGGCTGCCCCCGGGGTGTTCGTTGGCCCAAAGGCCGGTTGGCCCGAAAGCCGTTAGTAACTAACCAGCGCGGGTGAACACCATCACGCCGTTTTGCGTGGTGACGTTCAACGTTGTGGCATCGGACGTGGCGTAGTACGCCGTGCGCAACTCAGCGATTACTCCCTTGTCGAAGGAGTTCTCGAGATACGAACAACCTGCCGCGTACCAAGCCCACGACGTCACCGTCAGCTCGGTCCCCGTGTAGTTGGTGTACGCACCGGAGTACCAGTTGCACATCGGACGTGCCGTCCATGTCCCATTTCCTGCCAAGTTGAGCCGGAACTGGCCGACCGCGGAGCCCATGTAGGGAACCGTGGTGCTCGACAGCACCCAGGAACCGTCGTGGTGGCCGGGCTGGGCAGCGATGGGCGCCCAGTTCGTCACCCGAACGGGGCCGTTCCACGTGTTACCCCACGGCATCTGCCCATAGGGCAGGGCCGACCAGTTACCCCAGTACGCCACTTGCGGCGCGGGGTGAACGAGGAAGATGGCCGGAGGTGTGCTCGGGACGAAGCTCTGCGTGCGAACGAACTGCAACGTGAACGAACCGCCCTGGACGTACAACGTGGTGCCGTCGTAGCTGGTGCGGATCGGACCTTGCAGTGCTCGGCCGATGGCGTTGGCCTGGTGGTCGATGGCGCCGCACCACGACGTCAGCCACGCTTGCAGCGTGACGCCGGGCGCATTCCACCACCGGCCCGTGAACCCCACGCAACCGTCGTTGAGCAAAATTCCGCCGTTGGGCAACAGCCACAGTTCGGTGGCGCGCACCGCGTTGGTGCCCGCACCGTTCTCCCAGTAGCCCTGCAACGTGTAACGCCAGCCGAGCGGTCCGCTGACGGGAACCTGGAACGCCGGCAAACGCAGGACTCCGTTGACGTCCATCACCGGAGCGCCGTACGTGACGCCGTATCCACCCGCGTATCCACCCGCGTAGCCGCCGACGTAGCCGCCGGAATAACCGCCCCCGTAGGGGCCGTAGACCTGCGCCGCTGCCGGTGTGGCCGCTGCGACCGCAGAGCCGATCAAGCCGGCTCCGATCGCCGCGGTGGCGACAAGTCGACGTAATCGAACGGTTGATGTCATAGGCATTCCCTCCTGTAGATGTAGCTGACCGGTTTCTGCCGGGTTGTGCTCATCCTTGCATCACAGCGGTGTGGTTACCCGACGGTAAGACAAGCCGCCGGTCGGCTCACGGGCGCAGAGTGAAGGTGCCAGCGGGGCTGTTGTAGGCGAGGGCCCCCGTCGTGGAATCCACACTCGACACGGTCGCGCCGGCGAGCAGGGTGGCCAGGTCCTTGTCGGCAGCCGAGGCCCACGTTGGGCACACCCTGGCCGGCGGTGACCACACGACGTTGTAGAACCCGGCCGAGGGGGCGGCGCGATCCCAGCGGAAGCTGACCACGCCGCACACGCCCGAGGCGACGCCGATTCCGTCGGAGTACAGGGTCACGTAGTGGGCAAACGACGGCGCGGGACGGTTCGGCACACGGAGGGCCAACAGGCTCGCGGCTTGGCCGATCGAGGGCAACGACGCCGACACCACACGCAAGGTGCGGCTCGTGACCGCGTTGCGATCGCCGCCCAGTTGGCCGTAGTCACGAAGTGACGTAGTGGTAGTGGTGGGCGGCGGCGGTGTTGGTGCGACCCGGGGGATGGTCGGCATCGGCGCCAAATGCGGCGCGTAACGAAACACGATCGTGGTCTTCGAGTTCCGCACAACGACGCGGTCGAGCGCTTCGTAGGAAACGTGGGGATTTTCAAACGCTTTGCCGAAGGCGTTCGACACCGCGTCGATCGAGGAGCACACCTGAGTGGGCACGGGGCGCAACCACAGCGCGCCGTTCGGACTGACCCCCCAGCGCCCCTCGAACGCCAAACAGCCGTCCCAGGCGTGTAACCCGCCTTGGGTGTCGAGAATGAGCCCGACGCCGCGGCCGCCGATTCCGCGGCCGGCTTGGGTTATCGACGACGCTTCCCAGCCAGTGTTTTGCGTGCCGATCTGCGCCGGCCCATAACTCGTGGCGCCCGCGCTCGGTGCAAGTTGCTGCGCGACGACGACTCCCGCGGCAGCCAGCGTGACCGACAGCGCCGCTGCCTTCAACCGCCGACCGTGGCCGACCTGGCGACGACGTTCCTCCATGTTGGGTCCCTCCTCACGATAAGTGGCATTCAATCCGAAGGCCACCGGTTCGGTATCACGCTATGTGATATCGACACTCTCGTGTTCTGTTGACGCGGGTCGTGGCTCTTTCGTTCCGCTTCGTTCCGTAGATCTCTCGATCGCAAGAATCGCTCGATCGCAAGAAACGCGATCTCTGACCGAACGATCATCGATTGTTCACATTTTGCTGTTGAGATCAGCCGTATGGACACACATGTAATGACCCGGCCAACATCTCCCACGCGGCGCTCGGCTCGTGCGGCTCGTTTGTTCACTGCGGGTTCGCTGCTCGCGGCGACGCTGGCCGCCGCGACATCCGCGTTTGCCCCCGCGATCGCGGCCGCCGCGCCGAAATTCACGCCGCACGTGCCGTGTGCGGGCTGGGACGGTCGCACCGACCTGCCCGCGGGCACGACCTGTCGCACCATCACGGTCGACGGTTACGCCCGTGAGTACTTCGTGTACGTCCCGGCTGGGCTGCCGACGGGTGCGGTCCCGCTCGTGGTCATGCACCACGGCTCGTCGGGCAACGGCGCGCAGTTCGCCCGCGGCAGTGGCTGGCGCGAGCAGGCAGCGGCCAGCAAGTTCATCGTCGCGTTCCCGACCGGCTTGCAGTACTGGGTGACGAAGGACGTGCCGGCGCGCTGGTCGACGAAGTGGAACTCGGTGCACCTCGGCGAGGAGATCGACGTCAACAAACGCCTGCCCGGTTATCCCGCCACGGCGCCGTGGCCAGCAGACGACGTGAAATTCGAGCGGGCACTGATCGCCGACGTGGCGACTCTGCACCCAATCGACGCCAACAGGATCTACGCCACCGGCTTCTCCAACGGCTCGGCCTTCTCGACCCGGCTCGCGACCGACATGACCGACACGTTTGCAGCAGTGGCCTCAAGCGGCGGCTCTGACGTCGACCTCGCCGGACTCGCCCGCCTCGGCGCAGCCGGGACACCGCCGATGTGGGGCGTGATGGGCACCGCCGACGACCGGCTCACCTCGAAGGTTCCGTCCGGGACAATCGTGTGGGACCGAGACCGTTTGCTGGCACTGACGCTGCGGTTGCCCAACTACAGCGGGATACTGAACTCTCTGGCCCTGGACCGATCGCCGTGTCGCACCGAACAGACCAAGACCACGATCACGTTCGGATTCTGTTCGCCCGGCTGGTCGGCCTCGACGACCCCCGAGTACCGCATGACGTGGGTGAAGGACCTCACCCACCGGTATCCGACTAGCGCCCCGGCTCTGTTCTGGAAGTTCTTTAGTTCCTCGCCGAAAGCGGGAGGTACGGCCGCTCGGTAGGTCCGACGTAGATCTGCCGGGGACGGCCGATCTTGGTCTTCGAGCTCTCGTTCATTTCCTTCCAGTGGGCAATCCAGCCGGGCAATCGCCCAAGGGCGAACAGCACGGTGAACATCTGGGTGGGGAATCCGAGAGCTCGATAGATCAATCCCGAGTAGAAGTCGACGTTGGGGTAGAGCTTGCGTTCCACGAAGTACTCGTCGTGCAGCGCAATGTCTTCGAGTTCCTGGGCGATCTTGAGCAAGTCGTCGGCGCGGCCGAGTTCGCCCAACACTCGATCGGAGGCCGCCTTGATGATCCGGGCCCGCGGGTCGTAGTTCTTGTACACACGGTGGCCAAAACCCGACAAGCGGAAGTGATCGTCGGGATCCTTGGCCCGCGCGACGGCCTTACGCACGTCGCCGCCGTCGGCTCGGATCTGCTGCAACATTTCGAGTACCGCTTGGTTGGCGCCGCCGTGTAACGGTCCCCACAGCGCGTTGATGCCCGCCGCGATCGACGCGTACAGGTTCGCTTCTGAGGAGCCAACCATCCGCACGGTGGAGGTGGAGCAGTTCTGCTCGTGATCGGCGTGCAAAATCAGCAGCAATTTCAACGCTTCAACCGCCGTATCGCTTGCCTCGAACGGCTCGGAGGGAACGGCGAACATCATGCGCAGGAAGTTCTCGACGAGGTCGAGGGAATTGTCGGGGTAGAGGAACGGCTGGCCGATCGACTTCTTGTACGAGTAGGCCGCAATCGTGGGCAACTTGGCCATCAGTCGGATGATCGACAGGTGCACCTGCGCGGGGTCGCGGATGTCCTGGCCCGATTGGTAGAACGTGGAGAGCGCGCCGACGGCCGAACTGAGGATCGCCATCGGGTGTGCGTCTTTGGGGAAGCCGTCGAAAAACCGTTTGAAATCCTCGTGCAGCATCGTGTGCTTGCGGATGCCAAAACGGAAATCGTCGAGCTGGGCCTCGGTGGGCAAGTCGCCCCAGATCAGTAGGTAAGCCGTCTCCAGGAAACTCGGATGCTCGGCGCCGGCAAGCTGTTCGATCGGGATGCCGCGGTAACGCAGGATCCCCGCGTCGCCGTCGATAAAGCAAACGGCCGACTCGCAGCTGCCCGTGTTGACGAAGCCGTAGTCGAGAGTGACGAGGCCTGTTTGCGCCCGCAGCTTCGAGATGTCGATGCCTTTTTCACCCTCGGAGCCGGTGGTGACCGGAAACGTGTAGGTCTGGCCGTTGTGGGTGAGTGTGACGGTTTCCAACGCGGCTGGCGAGCCTTCGGGCATCGGTTCCTCCTGTGGTCACCCCCAGGTTACTGGCGCTGCAATTGGTATCTCTCCCAGTGGGAAGGCTGCACGGGGTGCGGTACTAAACGACCACGCCGCGCAGTGTTAACCAGCAAGCTGGCCATTGTGAACCGATCAGTCGCGAGTGTTAACCGATCGCGCGCGAGAACCACGAGCGACGAGCCGGCGGGGTCTGATTCAGCCCCAGCGCGGTGCGAACCGACTCGTACAGCGCGGTGCGCCGCTCACCTGAGCCGCCCGCAAAGCCAGGGGCGCACTGCACCGTCACGGTCGACTCGTTTCCGCCCGGCGGGTCGAACGCGAGGATGAACTTGGCCGTGTTGACGATCGTCGAGCACGAGTCGGCGGTGCGCTTGACGTGCACGGTGATCGGCGTCGCGGACTCGCCCGCGGCCAAGGCCAGTGGCCACGTGCACGTGAGCGTGATCGGAGTGCCACCCGACGTGCACGACCACGGCGCCGCGGCGTCGACCATCACGAACGCGACCTCGGCAGGCAGCTTGTCTTGCACGGTCGTCGAGCCGGTCATGGCTGCGCCGCCGAAGTTGCCGGCGACGATCGTGTAAGTGAACTCTTGCTCGTCGACCACCTCTGTCACACTCGCGGTCTTGGTGATCACGAGATCGGGATCGGTCGATGTGCACGCGACAGCGGCCGACGACGAGTTGTTCGTAAGGTCCGTGTCAGCCATGTTGGTTGTTGCCGACGCGGTGTTGGTAAACGATGTGCACGCTGATGTCGTGCGGGTGACAGTGATCACGATGTCGACCCCCGGCCCACCCACCGCAACAGTCGCTGGGCCGTCGCAGCTCACCGTATGGCTCGCCGAGTCGTGCGCGCAGTTCCAGCCCGCCGGTTGGGCGGTGGACACAAACGTGACCTCCGCCGGCAACACGTCGTCGACCGAGAGGAGCCCCGCGTCACTGGATGGGCCGGCGTTGGTCACGTGCAGCGTGTAGCTGAAGGCCGCGCCGGGAGCGGCCGCGGCCTGAGAGGCCGTTTTCACGATCGCGAGGTCGAGGCCGAGCGCCGCGGTGCACGCCACGGTTACTGAGGCGCTGTTGTTCGTCAGGTTGATGTCGGGCGGGTCTCCCGTGACCGTCGCGGTGTTGGTCAGCGAGGTGCAGTCGGGATCCGTTCGTTGGACCTCGAGCGTGATCGGGATCAGCGAGACGTTGCCTAACGACCCTGAGCGTGTGCAGGTGAGCGTGGGGGCGGCGAAGTTGCACGTCCAACCCGCGGGGGCGGAGTGGCTCACGTAGGTCAGCCCGGCCGGGAGCGAGTCGGTCACGGTAACGACGCCGTTGTAGGTCACCGAGCCCGCATTCGTCACCGACAGCTGGTAGGTGAGTTGGTCATTGAGAGCGACCTCGGTGCTTGACGCCAGTTTCGTGATCGTCAGGTCGGGGGCGCCATTCGCGCATTCGACGGTGGCGCTCGAGGTGTTGTTGGCTGTGGATACGTCGCTTGACGGCCCGAAGACGGTGGCGGTGTTGGTGAAGCCGTGGCAGGGGTCGGCGCTGCGCTGACCGCTGATCGTGATCAGCCCGGCCGTCGTGAGGTCGGTGGTGACGCACGTCCAGGTACCTGGCGGGGCCTGCGTGCACGTCCAGCCGCTGCCCGAGGCCGAGCTGTTCTGCACATTTGCCGGCAACACGTCGGTCACCGTGGCCGCGCCCGTCCACGGATCGGTTCCGACGCTGGAGACCGAGATCTTGTAGGTGACGACTCCTCCGGGTGCCACCGCTCCCAACGGGCCCTTCTTGCTGATCGCGAGGTCGTACCCGCCTGCGAGGCTGACTGAGGCACTTACACTCACCGACACGCTGCTGCTCGCGG
>CAZWPY010000063.1:0-11589 GCA_964635475.1 uncultured Acidimicrobiia bacterium | reverse complement strand
ATCCGCTCGAACTGGCCGACGAGCTGGAACTACTGAAGTTGCTCGAACTACTCGACGAACTGCCGCTGCTCGACTCGCTGCTCGAGTTGCTGCTGCTCACCGACTGCGAGCTACTTGCCGAAAGGCTCGCACTGAGCGACGAGCTCGACGACGAGGAACCTGGATCGCCTGAACCGCTCAGGCTTTGCGATTCACTCACACTCACCGACACGCTGCTGCTCGCGGATCCGCTCGAACTGGCCGACGAGCTGGAACTACTGAAGTTGCTCGAACTACTCGATGAACTGCCGCTGCTCGACTCGCTGCTGGAGTTGCTGCTGGATGCGCTGCTCGAGGTGGAGGTGACGAGGCCGAGGTCCCAGCTTGTATCGACCTCGCCAAACGTCAAGTTGGTGACGGCAGTCGTCAAGGTCGCTGGGTTCGGGTCGGAGTCAATCAGATCGTTTGTTCCGGCATCAGCAACGGTTGCTGCCATGCCGGCGGGCAGGTCGCTGAACACGGCGTAGTAGTCGCCAGCGGGGATGTTCGCGAACAAGTAGGTCCCGATGGAGTCGGTTTCGCGAGTTCCCAGCACGGTGCCATCGCTGCGGTACAGGGTGACCGTGACGCCGCTGACTCCGGGTTCACCGGGGTCCTGCAGCCCATTGCCGTCGAGGTCGCGCCACACGCGGCTGCCGTACCCGGACTTGTCTCCTAGGGAGAGGCTCGTCGTGGTTGTCGACCCGCTCGTAGTTGTCGAGGAGCTCGAGGAACAGGTCATGTCCACCTCTGACATCACCCAGTTGCCGTTGCCCGCCGATCCGCTGTCGTGCGCGCTGGCCAGGTCGACGGGCACAAGCGCATGCACGGGGCAGGTGAACGCGGAGTTGAGCGTTCCGACTGCCGTGATCGTTGCGGTCGTCTCGCCAGGTTCAATCGTGTCGTTCCATTGACATTCGAGGTGATCGTTGGACGCGATGTCACAGTTCCAGCCGTTGCCCGAAAACGACGTCCACTCAGTATGTGTTGCACCGGCGACGACGAAGACCCCGGACTCGTCGGCGGTATCGCCGGCGTTGGTCACGGAGATCTCGCAGGTCAACTGGGTCGCACTGGTTTGTGCGCAAGTGACGTTGAGTACCAAATCGACGCCGGTGACGGCGCCGACCGACGCGGTCGTATGACCGACGAGGGGAGCGACAAACGCGGCGATACTCACAACTGCGAGTCCGGCAAACAGGCCTCGGTGACGTAAGGACATCCTTCGCTCTCCTTAGAACACGCTGCGCGGTGACGAACACAACGTCGAGCGGCCGAAAACCTACTGAGAGCGGTCGAGTCGCCACCAGGAAGTGGTTGCGAAACGGCTCAATTGGCCCACTTGTGGTGGTCAAAGGGTTGCGTGCGTCGCGGGCCCGGTCGTGCGGTTCGGCCAGGTGAACGCCACTCGACGTGCTCATCGCCCTGTCATCGCCGTCGGATCGCCCGCGATCGCCCTCAGATCGCCGTCGGATTCCCGGCAGATCACGTGTGCTGTGTGGCGCGCGCTGCGTTGTGCCGGCAACTACCGCACCACCAAGGCGTCCACCATCTTGCAACGTTGGCGCGCGCAGAGAGTGAGATACCTGGTTGCACAGTTGACCTTCACAGGATCGTCCTTGTCGAAACTGTTGCGGCCTTTCACTATGAGGCGATGGGCCTCCTCGCGAATTCACCACGTTCGTCGCGCCTACCGAAGCCGTCGCCGCGTCGGCGGTTTCCGGCCGGTGTCACGCGGGGCCGCGCCGTAATTGTGATCGTCGGCGTCATCGCCGCGGCGAGCGCGCCCGCCGTCAGCGCCGTCGTGGCTCCCCGGGAGGGTGGTGGCGAGGCCGTGGTGGAGACGTCGGCGCCGCCGCCGTTCGCCGTGGGCGACCGCGTCTGGGCCGACGCAAACGCAAATGGCGTGTACGACGAAGGCGAACCGGGCGTCGACGGCGTCGTGGTGGAGTTGCGCCGCGGCGACGACACGTATGTCGGCACCGCGACCACGAGCGGCGGCGGCTGGTTCGGTTTCGCCAACCTCGATGGGGGCCAGTACTACCTGGTGTTCGATCCCACGACGTATCCGCCCGGTGTCGACGAGACGGCGCCCGACGTGGGCGACGAGGCGCTGGATTCCGACGTCGACGTCGACCTCGCCGTTACCGAACCCTTCGACCTGCGGGCGTCGAGGTCCGACTGGGATTTGGGTTTACGACCGAGCGAGACGGGCACTACCCCGACCAGCACTACCACGACCACCACCAGCACAACCACGACCAGCACAACCACGACCAGCACCACGCCGGCCAGTAGCGGGACCACGACGACCACAACGACGGAAACGACGACGACCAGCCCGACAACCAGCACGAGTTCCGAGACAACCACCAGCGCTGCGGCCACAACGACCAGCTCTCCCGTCACAACGACCAGCTCGCCCGTCATGACGACCACGACGATGCCCCCGGCGACCACCACCACCAGCAAACTGCCGACCGCCACGGCGGTTGAGCTGACGGGTGGCGAGCCCGTCGAGGTTCGAGGCGGGGGGATGTGCCCGAATCCGGGCAGCCGCAACGCGCCGACAAAGCGGCCCGTGCGAGTGGACATCGTTGAGCCCGCGACCGGGGTGCGGCCGGGCAGCGGCGGGTTGGTCCACGTGGTTGCCGACGTCGATCTCGCGGACTGGCGACCGTTCCGTGGCACGGACCTGCCGGCCGACTACAGCGTGTTCGATTTGGACGCCTCCGTCGACCTCTCCGGTGATGGCCTTCCGGGGCTGCAATCGATCCCGACGCAGATCTACTGCTACATCGAGGACGCGGGCGTCGACAAACCGGCGCGCGGCTACATCGAGCTCGACGTGCCGTGGGGTGGGGGGATCGGACCGTGGACCGGCATCGCCGCGGTCATGCGAACTCACGGTGGCATCGTCATCAACGGCGATCCGCGGCCGAACTTCGGCGGCGACCGGGTCACGGTCGTGGGTGGTGACCACGTGTTGGCGCCCGGCAGCACGGTCAGCCAGATCGCGGGCGCGCGGATCGACCAGAACCTGTTCACGGTGCTCAGCAACCGCCTTGAGGTCGTTTCGCGGACGTTGGTGTGGCAGCAGCTGAGCGACGCGATCGAGGGGAGTGGACCCGACGACGACTACTCGTTGTCGATGAAGAGCGTGACCCTGACACCGAGCGTCACGCTCGCGTTGTCAAACCCGGCCGGAACCGGAGGCCGGCTCCACGTCGACGTCGACCTAACGAACGTCGACATTCGAGTCTCGGTGGCTGATCCGCCGTGGCCGTGCCCCGACTTCGATGCGGTCGTCAAGGCCGACAGGATCCGGGTGGTCGGCGACCTCGACATCACGGGGGCGGGATCGGCCGTCGTGGTCAACGTCAACAACTTCGATACCGACATCGACGGCCTCAGTATTTCGACTGCTGGCGCCGGGGCTGTCTGCGGGACTTTGCTGAACGGCTTTGGTGCCCTCATGTCGCTTGCGGTGTCGGCGTTGCACGGGCAGTTCGGTGATTTCGCCGAGGCGGTGTTTGCGGGCATCGCGAGCGAGGCAATTAACGACTCGATCAGTGGCCTGACGTCCAAGCTGAACCTCACCTTCAGCTCGTTGGCGGCCGATCCGACCGGCCTCGTCGCGATATTCGACGGCGTAGTTCCCGCCGCGGGAATCGTGATCGATCCCGGCATCGACACCCTGCTGCCGCTGTCGGAGGTCATCACGACCACGGCGGTCGGCAACCAGCCGATCGACGTCGGGCTGTACGTCAGCCCGGTCGCGATCTCGCTGATGGCCGCCAGCCTCGGAGGCACCTCGATCACCACCGTGGCCGACAACGGCGCGCCCAGTGAGCTCACTTTTGGCATCGCGCCCTACGCGACATTCGACGGAACGCAGCTCAGATTCAACGCGCCCGACCTGCGATTCACCGCGAACCCGCCACCGGGTGCGCCGTTTCCTGGCCCGCATCTGCGCACAGTGACCGACTACAAGGGTTTTGGCACGTTGTATCCCGAGATCAACCCTGCGACCGGCGAGTTCGCATTGAAGGTGCAGCACATTCCCGCCGACTGCACGGCAGTGTGCCCGACCACGATGTTGTGGGCCACGACCGACCCGATCCTGGTCCCGCTCGGCCACGTCCCCAATTTCGTCGGCGGCAAAGTGTGGGAGCGCATTGTGCAGAAGCTCGACACGGTGCTCGGCAGCTTCACCCGCTGGGGCGATCCGGTGAACCTCGAGCTGGCGTTCGTCGAGGGCCAGGGCGTCGGGGCGAACGCGTTTGGCTATTTCGCCCTTTACGGCTATGTGCGTCCGATGGCGACGATCGACGTTTCGGGTCCCATCAACACGACGACGACGCCAGCGCCGTGGACGACGGGCGTGTGGATGTTCTACGGCGAGTTCCCGTTCTCCACGTCGGGCTTCGTCGGGCCCGTCACTGTGACGGCGAGCACATCAGGCTGCACGCACAATCCGCTCAACTTGGTCGTGATGAACAACAAAGTCACCTACAGCACGACGATCTACTTCGGGATGGGCGGCGGAATCGCGAGTTGCACGGTGCACTTCCAAGCGACGAGCCCGAGCGGTCAACTCGCGACGGCGTCGAGGTTCATGTCGATCGGCGTGTAACCGGCGCGGCCGAACCCTCAGCTTTCCGAGTCTCGCGTGCCGCGCCGGGTCCGGCGTACGGCGATGGCGCGAATCGCCAGCGCGGGCAGCCCGATGAGCCATACGAATGTCTCGCGCGTCACGACCGCGAGTCCTTTCGTGGCGTCCCATAACACCGTGACCAACGGCACGATCACGACCTCGAAGACGATCTCCAGCACGAACTGTGCGATCAGCTCACCCACGTTGGGCCCTCGCTAGCCGACTCAGCGGCAATGTCTGACTCGGCGCTTGCTCTGGGTCAGCGCCTTCTCTGACTCGGCGCTTGCTCTGGCTCAGCGCCTTAGGGCGCAAAGTCGATCACCAGTCGCGCTGGGCTGGACAGGGTGCTCACGACGAAGGCGCGTTCGGAATCGAGGCCCACGCCCCACTGCACGATTCCTTCGAAGTCCTCGATAAACACCGCTTCGGTGATGTTGTGCGTGTCGCTCATCAAGTGGTGCGAGCCGGTGTAAGTGGGATTGCCGTTGTCGTCGTGGGCGGCACCGTGTAACACCACGCTGAGCGTGGCGGCCCCGTCGAGGTAGATCACTTCGCCGCTCGTTGCATATAACGGGTCGGACACGTAATTGATATGGTACGCGGGAACCTGCCCGGCCGATGCAAACTCGAAGACGAGCCGGTCGCCGCACTCGTGGGCGGCCATCCGTGCGGCCACGAGGATTCCCGTGCCCGCCGATCCAGCGGCCTCGTGTTCGGTTGGCGCGATGCACGGCGGCGGCGCCGGCGGGCACGACGCGGCGGTGAGCGAAATCCCCACTGCCGCAATCGCCAAACTCGAACCGAACCGCATAACGCGGACCCTACTCTTGGGTGTGGCATCTGGGTCGACACCCTCAGAATCGAATGCGCCCGACTTCGCGACCGACACCCGCGTGGAGTCCGTCGGCGAGGGCGAGTACCGCGCTGTCCCGCACCCGCGTTGGGAAATATGGGGTCCGATGGGCGGCTACGTGGCGGCCCTCGCCTTACGGGCAGCAGCCGCCGACGTGGCGGGCCGCGGCCGCGGCGACGTCCTGCCGGCATCGTTTTCCTGCCAGTTCCTCGCGCCCGCACGATTCGAGCCGGTCAACATCTCGACGCGTGTGCGGCGCGAGTCGGCCCGGGCCGCGGCGGTTGCCGTGGAGATGGCACAGGAAGGTCGCGCGGTGCTCGATGCGCAGGTGTGGTTTGCCGCGCCCGTCGAGGCCGCGCTCACGCTCGAACATGAATTCCCGGTCGCGGCAGCGGCCTTCGCCGGGCCAGCGGGCCTGCCCAGCCGCGAAGAGCTCACGAGCGAACCGTCGTCGTTCCCGTTTTGGGAGAACTTCGACACGCGACCCGTGACATGGGTGCACGACTGGGATTCTCACCCGGGCGGGGATCCCACGTGGGCGTGGTGGCTGCGATTTCGACCACGAGCGGAGTTCTCCGACCCGGTTGTGGAGGCCTGTCGGTTGTTGCTCTTAGCCGACTTGCCCTCGTGGCCGTCGGTCACCCGCGGTCACGCCGGCACCGCGGCGTTCAACAACTTCGTCGCGCCCAGTTTGGATTTGGCCGTGCAGTTCCACGACTTGTCGGCGTTGGGTGAGTGGTTGTTGATCGCGGGCGTGTCGTCGGTCGGGCATCGCGGCACGATCGGCTTTCGTTCCGAGGTGCTCACCGCCGATCGTCGACTCGGCGCGTCGGGCTCGGGTCAGCTCCTGTGCCGCCCGCAGCGGCGTTCCTGACCGCATGCGCCGTTCGGCGGCGCCGGGGTGGCCTTGGTGCAGATGACGTTGGCGCCGCCGTCGTTGTTGGCGTAGTTCGTTTCGTCGAACTGCTCGGGGATCGACACGTGCACGAGGTTGAGCAGGCCGCCACACGCCGCAGTCGTGCGTGATCCGGTGATGGTGAGCGGGTGGTCGGCGACGCCGCCTCCATCGTGGGTGCACAACACCTCGTGGCTGGCGTCGTCGTAGTCACACGTCCAGTTCGTCCCGCTACCTGCGACGTAGGTGAACTCGATCGGCAACGTGTCGAGTACGTAGACCGGTCCTGGCCATGGCACGCCGGTGGGGGCGAGGTCGTCGACGTCGATCGTGTAGGTGATGGGTGCGCCGGGTCCGGCAAAGCTGGCGTTGGCGGTTTTCGTGACGGTCAGGTCGGCTGGCCAGGGGTCGATCCCGCTGCACGCGGTGGTCGCCTCGTCGCTGTTGTTCTCGGTATTGAACTCCGCCGAGGTTCCCGACACGTCCGCGACGTTGGTTACGCGTTGGCACACAACGGGCCGACGGCGCGCGGCGATGGTGATCGGGTCGAGCGCTCCGGGCGCACCTGGCCCGGGTCGGGTGCACGTGGCGGTCTGACCGGTGATGTCACAGGTCCAGCCCTCACCTTGGGCAAACAGGGGAGTCAGCTCGTCGGGTACGACGTCGGTCACGGTGATGTTGCCGGGGTACGCGACGTCGTCGAGGTTGGACACGGTCAGTTCGTAGGACACCTCCTGGCCCTGTTGGATCGGGGTCGTCGGGCCGACCTTGTCGATCGTGAGGTCGCCGGGCGGGCCGGGATCAGGGTCGAGGCAAGTGAACGTCGCGCTCGCCGAATTGTTGGCTGCTGGCTCCTGTGTCGGGCCGGTGACTGTCGCGCTGTTGGTGACCGTGGCGCACGGGCTCGCGGATCGGTGGGTGCGAATCGTGATCGGGCCGGCTGCGTCCTGCTCGGGAGATTGGCACGTGACCGTGGTCGGAGTGTCGGGCGCGACCGCCGCGACGCAGGTCCAGCCGTCGCCGGTGGCGTCGTCGTAGATCACGTTGGCCGGCAACACGTCGACGACTGTGAGCGCGCCGGTGTACGGGTCGGCGCCGACATCGGTCACGGTGAGCGTGTAGCCAATCGGGTCGCCGCTACGCACCCCTTGGGTTGGCGCGACGACCTTGTCGAGGGCGATGTCGGGCTCGATGGGGCCCGAGCCGGGACAGGTGAGGGTGGCGGTCGCGACGTTGTTGGACAGGTTCGGGTCGTCGTCGGAGGCGACGGTGGCGGTGTTCACCAGCGTCGTGCAGGGCGCGGCGAGCGTGACCAGGACCGTGATGGTCGCCGACGCGCCGGGTTCCATCTCGACCGAGCTCGTGCACACGACCCGATGCGGCACCTCGATGTATGTACACGCGAACACGTCGGAATTGGCGCCCGCGAAGTTGACCTCCGCGGGGAGGTTGTCGGTGACGGTGATCTCGCTGTGGGCCGTTGCGGGTCCGGCGTTGCTGACAGTGATGGTGTACGCGATCGCCTGCGCGGCGGTGTCTGCTGTTGCCGCTTGCGCGGCGGTGTTGGTGATGCCTGTCGCGCTCGCGGCGGTGTTGGCCACGCCGAGCGGCGGGGCGGTTTTTGTGATCCGCAGGTCCGCTGCCGCAGCCGGATCGACCGGGCACGGCACGTCGACGTTGGTCATGACCCAGTTGCCATGGCCGCCCGAGCCACTGTCGGCCGCGCTGGCCAGATCGGTCACGATCGCGGCCACGACCGGGCACGGCCGGAAGGGGTTGACCGTCGCACGAGCAACCACAGGCGGCGTGGTCGCGCCGGGCGCGAGTGGGCCGGGATACGTACATTCGATGTGGCCGAGCTGCGTGCAGTTCCAGCCGTTGGTTTGCTCGATGGCCGACCATGTCGACTCGGTGCCGCCGCTGGAGAAGTACACGCCGGTGTCGCTGGCTGCGTCACCGACGTTGGTGATGGTGTAGGTGCAGCGGATCTCTTGCGGGGTCGCTGCGGCCGACACGAGGTTGCAGTCGACGTTGAGCACGACGTCGACACCAACGCTCGCGTCGGCGAGTTTTTCGCCTCCCTGTAGGGCCGGTACGGCAACAGCGCCGGCCGACACGACCATCAACGCGAGTACGCAACTACGGACAGCGACGGTTTTCCACCCCATGAGCGCCGAGCGTAACCAGTTTGCACCCGACGTCGCCACTGACAGTGTGGTCCAGTATGGCCTAGCGATAGATTCCGGCGGACTGGCCCGAGGATCTCACTTGGGGTGACGGTCGGGCGGACAAGAAGCGTGCACGTCGGGTGCCGCGTCATCTGCGGCCGATTGGCCGTAGGCTCCGGCGATGGCCGAGTGGCATCCCGCTGCTGAGGAGTACTGCGAGACGATCTACGAGCTCGGCGAGGACCACGTGGAAGTGGTGCAAGCCCGCATCGCGGAGCGGCTCAACGTCTCGCGACCGGCCGTGTCGGAGATGGTGCGCCGCCTCGAACGTGACGGCCTGTTGGCGATCGATAGCGGCCGGATCACGCTCACCGGCGACGGCGTGGTTGTGGCCGAGCGAGTGGTTCGGCGTCACCGGATTGCGGAACGTTTTCTCACCGACTTGTTGAAGCTGTCGTGGGCTGAGGCGCACCACGAGGCCGGCAAGTGGGAACACGTGATCAGCCCGCGGGTGGAACGGGCGTTGGTCGGCCTGTTGGGCGACCCGACTACGTGCCCGCACGGCAACCCCATTCCCGGCTCTGGCTATGAGGTGCCCGATGCGAGCCCGCTGGTGTCACTCGCCGTCGGCGACAGTTTTGTGGTCGAACGGATCCCCGAAGCCCTCGAGTTCACCGACGGGTTGCTCGAGTTCCTCGAAGGCGTCGGCATGGTGCCGGGCCGCGCGGGCACCGTGGTCGCGCAGTCGCCCGACGGCACTGTAACGGTGGACGTGGGTGGCTCCTCGATCGGGATCGGGAGTTTCGCGGCCGAGCGGATCCTCGTCGCACACTGAGGCGGGCGAGCCGCGCTCATCGGCCGGCTCTGGGCGACTTGTTAGGTATGCCTACCAGATGGTAGAAAGGCTCCATGTCGGTAGGGCACCCGAGTGGCGGAGATCGCTGATCGATGTTCGCAAACTTCCTGATCGGTTTACGCGAGGGGCTTGAGGCCGCACTCGTTGTCGGCATCTTGATTGCGTACCTGCGCAAGACCGGGCGCGACGAACTCGTCGGCAAGGTGTGGCTCGGTGTCGCGTTGGCGGTCGGTGTCTCGTTGGCCTTCGGCGCCGCGTTGACGTTTGGCCCGCGGGGGTTGAGTTTTAAGGCCCAGGAGGCCATCGGCGGGTCGCTGTCCCTGATCGCCGTCGCGTTTGTGACGTGGATGATCCTGTGGATGGCTCGGCAAGCCGGAGCGCTGAAGGGCGAACTCGAGGCCCGCGTCGCGGCTGCGGCGAGCGGGACAAGTTTGGTTGTGCTCGCAGCGCTCGCTGTTGGGCGTGAAGGCCTAGAGACGGCGCTGTTTTTGTGGGCCGCGACCGAAGCCACGGGCAAAACCACGAGCCCGCTGATCGGCGCGGTGCTCGGGCTGGCCCTCGCAGTCGTATTGGGCGTGGGCATCTACCGCGGCGCGGTGCGCCTGGACCTGCGGCGTTTCTTCGTCTGGACGGGGGCTTTTTTGGTGCTCGTCGCGGCCGGTGTGTTGGCCTACGGCATTCACGATCTGCAAGAGGCCGCGATCCTGCCCGGACTCACGTCATTGGCGTTCGACGTCTCTGCGACGATTCCCCCGGGGTCGTGGTACGCCACGTTGCTCAAAGGCACGGTCAACTTCACACCCGCCACCACCTGGCTGCAGGCCATTGCGTGGACGATTTACGTCGTTGTCGTCGGGACGCTCTTCTATCAGCGCACCCGGGTGCGGCCGCGGCCGGCCGCACCGAGCACAGCCGACCCGCTCGTCGCTTCCGGTGTGCGCTGACGCACAAATCGACTCGGCGTCTCACACAGTGAACAAACACGCGAACCCCCCGCACCACTTGAGGAGATCACACGTGATCAGTTTTCGAAACGTTGCCGTTGTGCTCAGCGTGGTCACGATCGGCGTTGGCGCAGCCGGGTGCACCGACAACGACGAATCGGGCTCCGCCGATGGCGACCGGGCCGCGGTCGAGGTGGAGAGCACCGCCGACGAGTGCACCTTGTCGAGCACCGAGGCGCCGAGCGGAAACGTTGTTTTCCAGGTGCACAACGGCGGCGACGAAGTCACTGAGTTCTATCTTCTCGAAGACGACGAGACGACGATCGTCGGCGAAGTCGAAAACATCGGCCCGGGCCTCACACGCGACTTGGTTGTGCGGGCGCAGCAGGGTTCATATGTAGCAGCCTGCAAACCCGGCATGACCGGCGACGGCATTCGCGTCGCGTTTACGGTCACGAAGGGCGCGGATGCGGAGGCGACCAGCGACGATTTCGCTGAGCTCGAAGCCGCCGCAGTGGCGCAGTATCGCGACTACGTCGACCAGCAAGCCGACGCTTTGATGAAAGAGACGATCGCCTTCGCCGAGCTCGTGAAAGCCAACGACGCCGCCGGTGCCCGTGCGCTGTACGCGCCGGCCCGGGTCTACTGGGAATCGATTGAGCCGGTTGCCGAGTCGTTCGGAGATCTCGATCCCAAACTCGACTTACGCGAGGCCGACCTCGAGGAGGGCCAGGAGTGGACCGGCTGGCACCGCCTTGAAAAGGACCTCTGGCCGCCGGCCGGCTTTACGCCGAGTTCGGCCGCGGAGCAAGCCGCTATCGCCGACCAACTCGTGGCCGACACCCGCGACCTGGTGAGTCGGATCGACGAGCTTGAGTTGAGCGTCGACCAGCTCGGCAACGGTGCCAAGGAGCTACTCGACGAGGTCGCGACGGGAAAGATCACCGGCGAGGAGGAAGCGTGGTCGCACACCGATCTGTGGGACTTCCACGCCAACCTCGAGGGCGCTGAAGCGGCTTACCAAGCATTACGACCGATCGTCGTGATCAAAGACAAGGCTCTCGCTACCACCCTCGACGAACGTTTCGAGGCCGCCGAGGAGGCGCTCGAGCCCTACCGCCGCGGCGAGGGGTTCGCGCTCTACACCGAACTCACACCCGACCAGGTGAACGACTTGGCCGACGCTGTCGACGCGCTC
>CAZWPY010000062.1:0-19365 GCA_964635475.1 uncultured Acidimicrobiia bacterium | reverse complement strand
GACCAACTGGCGCAGCGCGCAGCGCGACAACCGTCGCCTCCAGCGCGTCGACAAGCCGTTGATCCATAAGGCAATTCAAGCAAAGGGCAGGGACACTCGAACCCCCGAAACGGCAGATGAGTCAAAGAAATCAAAAGAAATTGTTCGGTGCCACCCAGCCCGCGCCCGCATCTCGACGGCAGCGCCAGCGAGGATCGACCGGCGCGCGCCGAGGAGCTCTCGTCCGAGGTGGAGACGTCGGTCGCGCCGGGGTCTGAAGAGTCGCCGTCCGCTGCCGGGCGGAGTTCTTGAGTCGGCCCGCGACCGGGTGTAGTGGTTCGGCGGGCGGTAGTGTCCGGGGCTGGTTTCGCGCGCGGGCGTGGGCCGACAGGGAGGGCGTGGTGAAGACGTACGACAGCTTCTACATCGGTGGACACTGGGTGAAGGCCCAGGGGAATGCCACTGCCGATGTGTTCAACTCGGCCACAGAAGAGATCATCGGGACGGTCCCGATGGGCACGGCGGCCGACGTTGACGCGGCGGTCGCTGCCGCCAAAGCGGCGTTTGAGGATTGGGCTGCCACGCCGACCGAAATTCGCACCAAGTACGTACGCGAGATCGGCGCTGCTCTCGGCGCCCGCACCGACGAGATTGCTGAACTGCTCTCGCAGGAAGTCGGAATGCCGGTCACCTCTGCGAAGTTCATCCAAGCCGGCCTCGCGGTGAGCGACTGGAACAACTACGCCGAGGCGATGGAGTCGTACCCGCTCGAGGAGCAGGTCGGAAATGCACTAGTGGTCAAGGAGCCCATCGGTGTGGTCGGTTGCATCACGCCGTGGAACTACCCGCTGTATCTCATCGTCTGCAAAGTTGCGCCCGCACTGGCGGCTGGCTGCACGGTCGTGCTCAAGCCCTCAGAGGTCACGCCGCTCAATGCCTACTTGCTGACTGAAGTAATCGATTCGGTTGGTTTGCCCGCTGGCGTGTTCAACATGGTGATCGGCGCAGGCCCCGAGGTGGGTGCGGCGATCGCTGCTCACCCCGACGTCGACATGGTGAGTTTCACCGGCTCGGGTGCGGCCGGCAAGGCCGTGCAAAAGGCCGCGGCCGACAACGTAAAGCGGGTTCACTTGGAGCTCGGCGGCAAGTCGGCCAACATCGTGCTCGACGACGCCGACATCGACTCAATAGCCGCGGGCGCCGTGTTCGGCTGCTTCCTCAACTCGGGTCAGACGTGTTCGGCGCTCACGAGATTGTTGGTGCCGGCGAGTCGTCACGACGAGATCGTCGATCGCATCGCGCAAGAGGTCGCTGCGTGCCGGCTCGTTGATCCATCGCTGGAGGATTTCGACTTCTTCCACGCGTTCGGCCCGCTCGTGTCGAAGGTCCAGCAGGAACGAGTGCGTGAGTACATCCGTAAGGGCGAGGCCGAAGGCGCGACTCTTGTCGTGGGCGGTGCCGATCAGCCGGATGACAAACCCAGCGGCTACTACGTGAAGCCGACGTTGTTCGCCAACGTGACGCCTGACATGACGATCGCGCAAGAGGAGATCTTTGGCCCGGTCTTGTCGGTGATTCCCTACGCCGACGAAGACGACGCCATTCGGATCGCCAACGGAACGATCTACGGCCTCGCTGGCGCCGTGCAGTCGGCCGATCCCGAGCGGGCGAAGGCGGTCGCTCGGCGAATGCGCACCGGCCAGGTGGACATCAACGGTGCCGCGTTCAATCCGGTCGCGCCCTTCGGCGGATACAAACAGTCCGGCGCGGGCCGCGAGCGTGGCCGTTATGCGCTCGACGAGTACTTCGAGACCAAAGCAATCGGCCTGCCCGCGTAGGCGTGTCGGTATAGACCGACCTGCATAGACCCATTTGCAACGCTGAGTGGCTGAACCACACTCAGCGCGAGACACTGTTGGGTGTGAGGCTGGTCCGTCGTGTCGCGACCTGGGTCTGTGTCGTAGTGGCGGCGACGGTCGGGGCGTGTTCGCGGCACGACTCGTTGCCTGACGACTCCGATACCGACGAACTGGCTCTCGAAGCGGCCCTGTCATCAAGTTCAGCCCCGTCGAGCTCAGCCCTATCGAGTTCGGCGGCTCTGTCGAGTCCGCCCCCGTCTAGCTCGGTCTCGTCAAGTTCGGCCCTGTCGAGCTCAGCCCCGTCGATCGCCAGCGCGCCGGGCGACGCGGGCCCTGGTACCGGTGGTGAGGCTGAACTCGCATACACGGTGGTAGACCCGACTCTTCCCGACGCGGCGTGCCGAGCCGCCACCGCGGCCCGCGTGCAAATGACGTGGTACTACACCCGCCCCGAGGCATTTCGTGACCTTTCGGGGCTGCTGATGGACAACTTGGGAATCGTGTTGGCCGAGCTGCCGCTCGAAGTGTTCGGGTCGATCCAGCCCTACGTCGAGGCGTGGGAGATCGCCGTTCGCACCGGCTCGGTCGACCCCTTGTTTGGCGACAAGTACATCGCGCCGCGCCGGGCCTTTGACCTGTGGTACTCGATTGCGTGCGCCTGACGTGCGCGGTCCAGCACCGTGGTGGCTGCCCTCGGGCGTGTCAACCGTTGGCGGTCGAGCTGCGGGGCGGCTCTGAGTCGTCGAGTGGCAACAACACGACGTCGGAGTCGTCGAAGTAGCGCACGCACGACGTTGCGCGGCAGTTGCGCAACTCGCTCACGAGGTCGACCAAACGTGACCGCAGCGATCGGGCGCCGGCCGAGGTCGTCAGGTTGTTGAGCTCGAGCGGGTCGGTGTTCAGGTCGTAGAGCTCCGAGGAGCCATCGGCCCACAACGTGAGTTTGTACCCCGCGGTGCGGACCCCAACAAACCCCGGGTAGAGCCCTTCCTTCTCGGAGGGCGGGTAGCCCTCAAGCAGCAGCGCCCGCGACGACGCTGTTGTCGGGTCGGCCAACGACTGTTGCAGCGGGAAGCCGTCGCTGAGCACGGGCGTGCCGATGCCGGCCGCTGTGGTGATCGTCGGCGCGATGTCGACGTTACTCACCAGCGCAGTCGAGACCCCGGGTTCGAATCCCGGGCCGCGAACGATCAGCGGGGTGTGGATCGCTGGTTCGTACGGGTAGTACTTGCCGCCATAGATCCCATGTTCGCCGTGGAAAGTCCCGTTGTCGGACGAAAAGATGATGAGCGCGTCGTCGAGTGTCCCACGCGCGTTGAGCGCGTCGAGGATCTGCTGAATCCCCTCGTCGACTGCAAGCAAAGACTCACGTTCGTAACGCATGCGTTGCACGATTTCGCGCCGGTCGGTGAAAACCTGAACGGCCCAAGGCTGCTCATTGATGAACGGCGGTTTGTCGGCGTACTGCTCCTGTGACTCGGCGAAGACGGTCGCGGGATCGTCGGGCAAAAGACCGAACTTGTTGCGGTGGCGCGGCGCGGGTTGCGGCCCATTCGGTGCGCTGGCTTCGGCGCGCTCCCACGAGTCGCTGTGCGGCGCTCGGTAGTTGATATTCAGAAACAGGGGCTCGTCGCCGGCAGAGTCGATTTGCTCGAGCGCCAGACGAGTCAGAACGTCGGTCTGGTAGTTGTCCGGGCTTTCCAGGTAAGTCACCGTGGAGCTGTCCGCACCGGTTCCAAATGTGGTGATCTCGAAGTTGTACGGCTGATACGTGCCGGGGTCGAGAGTTGCTTGCCACGCGTCCCATCCGGGAGGAGTGGGAGCAACCCCCTTGAGCCCGTAGCCATTGAGGTATTTGCCGACGAAGCTGGTGTGGTACCCGGCCTTTTGCAGCCAGACCGCGACCGTCTCCGCGCCGTCGAATTTGCTGGCTCCACCGAGCGGCGGGCTGTTTCCTCGCACGCCGTGGTTATGGGAGTGTAAGCCGCTCAGCCAGGTAGCGCGGGCCGGACAGCAGACCGGAAACGCTATGTAGTGATTGGTGAAACTGGTGCCCTTGGCCGCGAGTTCTTTGTCGACCACCGCCATGACGGACAGTGAGGCATAGGTCTGGTCGTCGGTGGTGATGAAAACAATGTCGGGGGCATCGGGCGGGGCTTTGCCGACACGCGCGGCCCCGTCGGTCGTGCCCCGGCGGTCGTCGAGTGGGGTCGCGCCGGGCCCGCCGAGCTTGCTGCTCTGCGCCCCGCACGCGGCCAGCAGGATCCCGATCGCGAACACCGCGGCGGTGACGACGCCGGGCCGGCGAGGCCGGCTCGTTGCGATCATGTGTTGCGTTTTGCGGCCGCCAGACTCGTTGCCACCAACGCCACGATCGACACCACGAGGATCATCGTGGCCAAGACGTTGACGTGCGGGCTGTACTCGACTTTGTAGGAGTCCCAGATGTGCACGGGCAAGGTCTGCACGGTTCCCTTGTTGAACGACGTGATGATGTAGTCGTCGATCGACAGGGCGAAGCTCAGCAGCGCGGCCGCGAGTACGCCGGGAAGGATCAACGGGAAGGTAACTACCCGAAAAGTCCGCCACGGGCCGGCGCCGAGATCCATCGCCGCTTCTTCGAGCCGCCAATCGAACCCGCGAATCCGCGCTTTGACCGTGAGTGCCACGAAACTCAAACAAAACATGGTGTGCGCGATCACGATGGTGACCAGGCCACGATCGACGCCGCGGTCGATGAACAGCGTCAACAACGACGCACCCATCACGATCTCGGGCGTGGTGAGTGGCAACACCAAGAAGATGTCGACCAGCGCCGAGCCGCGAAATCGGTATTTCGCAAGCGCCAAGGCCATCATGCCGCCAAGCACAGTCGCCAAAGTCACGGAAATGGCAGCCACTTGCAGGCTTTTCCAAAACGCGTGCGTGAGCTCGACGTCGGCGAAGGGGTGCAGCCAGTTGTCGAGAGTGAAGCGTTTCCAGGTCAGGTTGTACTTGCCGGTGGGATCGTTAAACGAGAAGGCAACGATCCACACGATTGGCAAGAACAGGTAGACAAATCCCAACGCCGCGTAGATCTTTAACGCTCGGCGCCCGAGGGTGCCACCGACGGCGTGCGCCGAGTCGGTCGTGGCGGCCGGGACGGCTGCGCTGCTCATGCGGCGAGCCCGTCGGTACCAAACAGCCGCGAGTACAGCAGCACTAACGCGGTGATGATCGCCATTAGGACCAATGAGAGCGCGGCTGCAACGGGGTAACGCAGCTGCACCAGGTACTGGTCTTGCACGACTGAGCCGATCATCGTCGTTGTGGGGTTACCGAGGATGCGAGCGTTGATGAAGTCGCCCGCCGCAGGGATAAACACCAGCAGGCTGCCCGCGAAGACTCCCGGGAGCGACAAGGGGAACACCACCCGCCAAAATGCGGCCCGCGGTGTGGCGTACAGGTCGCCGGCCGCTTCGGTGAGGCGAAAGTCGATCTTTTCGAGCGCGACGTAGATCGGCAAAATCATGAACGGCAAGAAGTTGTAGGTGAGGCCGCCGATCACGGCCCACCATTTGCCTGTGAGGGTGAAGTCGTCGCCCAGCACCGAACGAAACGCCCGATTGACTGGGCCCTCGTCAGCCAGGATCGACGTCCAACTGATCGTTCTGATGAGAAACGACGTAAAAAACGGCACGACGACGAGGCCGATCAGTAGGTCTTTCCACCGGCCGCCGTACGCGGCGATCGCGTAGGCCAACGGGTAGCCGATCGCGAAAGCGAACACGGTTGCTGCCGCAGCGAAAAGGAACGACCGGCCAAACTGGGAGCCGTACTCGCTAAACGCCGTCGA
Source organism: uncultured Acidimicrobiia bacterium (assembly GCA_964635475.1). GTDB lineage: Bacteria > Actinomycetota > Acidimicrobiia > Acidimicrobiales > CAZWPY01 > CAZWPY01. Next base: position 13,692 of record CAZWPY010000062.1, on the reverse strand, counting down.
AAAGGATTGCGTCGAGCCGGTGAACTCGGGTTGCGCAAAACGATTCGGCATCTCCGACAGCGCCATTCGTACGAGCGACACGATCGGTACGAGGAAGAACAGAGTCAACCAGAGGCCACCTGGGCTGAGGATGGCCCACGGCGAAAACTTTCCGTGCCGTCGCGTGTCGACAGATGACGTCGCCATGGGGCGTTAGTTACCGGCGATCTTGGAGAAGGCCGCGTCGAGTTTGGCTTCGTCGTCCTCGCTGAGGTTGCCCCACGAGTTGAGGTTGGCCAGCGTGGCTTCGTCGGGGAAGATCAGCGGGTTGTCGACCAGCGCGGCCGCGTCGCCACCCATCTTGGTCAACTCCTCGGCCACCCCTTTCACGGGCGACACGTACTGAACGAAGTTCGTGATGCGCGCTGCATTGACCGGGTCGTACACGAAGTCCATCCACTTGGCCGCTGCCGAGGTGTGTTTCGCGCCCTTCGGAATCAACATCACGTCGGACCACAAGGTGCCGCCGGACTCCGGAACGACAAAACGGACGTCGGGGTTGTCGCGGCTGAGCTGGGCGATGTCGCCAGACCAACCGACGCACGCCGCGAAGTTGCCCTGGGTGAGATCGTCCATGTAGTCGTTGCCTGTGAACTGGCGCACCTGGCCGTCAGCCACTTGCTTTTCGAGGATCTCAAGCGCCTTCTCCATTGCGGAGAACGTTGGCTTCGACAAGTCGACGCCTTGGCCGAGCGCCACGAGGCCGACCGTGTCGCGCATCTCTGTCAGCAGGCCGATCTTGCCCTTGAACGCCGGGTCCCACAGGTCGTCGATCGTGGTGAGGTCGCGCCCGGTCACCTTGCGGTTGTAGGCGATTCCGGCCATACCTGACTGCCACGGCAGCGTGTACTCGCCAGTCGGGTCCCAGGGTGGGTTGACGAGGTTGTCGGTGAGATTGGCCGCGTTGGGGATGTCGGACAGCGGCAGTTTTTCGGCGTAGCCCAACGTGATGAACCGACCCGCCATCCAGAAGGTCGGGGGCAAGATGTCGGGGTCGATCGTCTTGCCGTCTTGTAAAACGGGGAAAACCTTGGCGAAGTACTCGTTGTTGTCGTTGTACTCCGTCGTGTACTTCATCGTGATTCCCGACGCCTCTTGAAAAAGGTCGACGGTGGTGGGTGCGTCTTCGTCGATGTAGGCGGGCCAGTTGGCGAAATACAACGACGACGCGGCAGCGGCGTCATCGGCTCCCGACTCCGACGACGCGGTCGAGTCCTTGTCCTTCTTGCCGCCGCCGCAGGCCGCGAGCGCCGCGCCACCGAAAAGCGCGCCACCGGCCACGATCAGACGGCGGCGGGAGGTCCGTGCCGACAAGAAGTGTTCGTTGGAGGGGGTCATAGACGTAAGGCCTTCCGCTAGTCGATGTCGGTGCCCGCGCCGCCGAAGCGATGGGGGCTGTCGTGTGCTTCGAATTGGTCAGATGACGCATTGCCCAGTGCCGAGCTCTCGGCGGCGACGTTTTCGGCGTCGTTGCCGATCACTGTCACACCTGCCATGTCGGCGGGGAGCGGCTCATCGACCAGGTAAGCGCCCGTCGGGGTCCAGCTGAGGACTGCGTGTGCGCCAGCACGAACGCCGGGGTCCATGTCGTCGACGTGCACGTGGCCGACCATGGTGGCGCCCGCCGAGGTGATTGCCTCGCAGCGCAGAATTGGGCCTTGGAACACCACTGAGTGGACAACGGCGTTGATCGAGCCGCCCAACTCGCGGGTGGGTTCGGTCGCGGTGAGGTCGAGCCGCTCGGGTCGAACGACCAACGTCACGTCGGTTCCGGCACGGAATTGGCGGCCGTTGGCCGGGACGTGAAATGTGCTGCCGGTGCGTGAGCACACCTGCACGACGTCGCCCGCTTGCGTCTGCACTTCCACGGGCAACAGGTTTGCCGTACCAATAAATCCGGACACGAACACCGACGCAGGCTCGTTGTAGATCTCGGTGGGCGAGCCGATTTGATCCGTGCGGCCCTGGGTCATCACGGCGATGCGGTCCGACATCGTGAGGGCTTCTTCTTGATCGTGGGTAACAAAAACAAAGGCGATTCCGAGTTCTTGTTGGATTCGCTTCAGCTCCAACTGCATCGATTGGCGCAGCTTGAGGTCGAGGGCACCCAGCGGCTCGTCGAGCAGTAGCGCGCGAGGTTTGTTCACGAGTGCACGAGCGAGGGCAACACGTTGTTGCTGGCCGCCCGACAGCTGTGCTGGTCGCCGTTCGGCAAAGTCGCCGAGGCGAACGAGGTCGAGCATCTCGCCAGCGCGAGAACGGGCTTCTGTTTTTCCGACCTTCTTCGACCGCAACCCGAACGCGATGTTGTCGATGACGTTCATATGCGGGAACAGCCCGTAGTGCTGGAACACGGTGTTCACATCTCGTTTGTACGGCGGAACCTTTGAGACGTCGGTCCCGCCGAGAGAAATCGTTCCCGACGTGGGTGTTTCGAACCCCGCGATCATGCGCAACGTCGTGGTCTTGCCGCATCCCGACGGGCCGAGCATGGAAAAGAACTCGCCTTCACGGATGTCGAAATGCGCCTCTTCGACCGCCACGTAAGACCCAAAGCGTTTAGTGACCCGGTTGAGTGAGATCACTGCGGGGGAGTCAGCTGTCATCCAGTGGGTCCTCGCGTTCCCGGTGAGGCAGCGTGGCGCGGCCGGAAGTCGATTCGGTAGATCGGTCACACTTTCACTTGCGGGTCGCGGAATCAAGCAGGCCGCGATCGCGCGAAGCTCGTGTGGTGAATCTCGATGACGTGCTCGGCGAGGCCGAGGGGGACAGTCGGGCGAGTGTGCGGGGCTTCTCGGCGTCGTTGGTGAGTCCCGACGATCCCCAACGGGCGGCCAAGGTTGGGCCGTGGGTGCACCGGTTGTCGTGGGCGATGGACAACTCGATCAAGGTCCCGCTCAGTCAGCGCCGTGTCGGCCTCGACGGAGTGATTGGCGTGTTGCCCGGCATCGGCGATGCGGCCGGGCTCGTCGTGTCATGTCTGGTTGTGGTTGCGGGAGTGTTGGGTGGTGTGAGTGGACCGACGACGGTGCGAATGGTGCGCAACGTGATCGTCGACGCGGGCATCGGTGCGATTCCCTTTGCCGGCGACGTGTTCGACTTTGCTCGCAAGACCAATCAGCGCAACGTCGCGCTCATCGACGCGGATCTCATCGACCGCGCCGGGACCGCGAAGGCGAGCATGAAGGCCTTGATCTGGACGGTGCTGGCCGTCGTTGGAGTGCTCGTCGCGGTGTCGATCGCGGCGGTGTTGCTTGGTTGGTGGTTGTACCGCAAGCTCGTTGGCTAGTTGCCGAATTGGTTTGGGCAGCTGACAGTGAGCGTGACCGAACCCGACGTTTGTTGTCCGGCCGAGTCCGACACCGTGACGTTGACGGTGATGGTCGTCTCACGCGGTACCGGCCCGAACGTCGCACTGAAGTGTGTGGGCCCTCCGCTGAGTGTGACGTGATCGCTACCCACTGAGTAGGGCGCGGTTCCGCCGGAGACGTCGGCCGTGACCGTTGCCTGTGTCGAACCTGACTGGGTGGGACAGCTGAGCGGACGCAGGTCGGCCGGGCTCGCAGAAACCTTGACGGCGAGGCGTTCTGCTCGTGAAGTCGTGGTCGTGCTTGTGGTGGTCGCCCGGCTTGCCGTCGTGCTCGTTTCGGTCACCGCTGTTGTGCTGGGTTCGCTGCTTGCGACGGTGGTCGGGGCGCTTGTCGTGGTGGTGGTCACCCGCGGTACTGACGTGGTCGACTTGGCTGGTCGGTTGGTGGAAGGTGTCGTGCTGGTTCGCGAGCGTTGCGTTGACGCTGATGTGCTGTCGTGCGTGGAGCTGGCGGGCGAGCTCGACGATGACGGCGGGTTGAGGTTGAGGCCAGGCGGTAGCCCCGCGAGCGGGTTGTCCGTCGAGTCAGGCGCGGCGCTCGAAACCGACGCTCGCGAGCTGGTGGTTATCGAGCGGCGGAACTCCGACGTGCTCGCGGGCCGGGAGCGAACCTTGGTGTCGGTGTCTTCGTCACCCAGCTTGCCGACGGTGAGCGCGACCACTGCGAGCAGCAGGGCCGCTCCAGCGACGGCGACCCAGAGTCCGACTCGGCGCCGCCGGGCGTGGACGGCAAACGGGAAACCCGCGTCGTCCCACGAGTACCGCGAGGCGATGTCGTGCGATGCGAGCGTCGTGCCGAGTACTTGGGCAAGCACGACGTCTCGCAGGGCCGGCGGGAGCGGCCGCTGCGCTGCGTAGGCCAGTAGTTCGCCCGGTTGGAAAAGCCGCGCACGTGTGCGAGAACACGTCGAACAGTCCTCGACGTGGCGTGCCACTCGTTTGCGCCAAACCGAGGAAAACGTCCCGTCCCAGTCGGTGAGCAACTGCTGGAGGTCGTCGCAGTCTTGGCGGCCCTGTCGGGCGACGAGCAAAGCGCCTAACGACGTGGCGAGTTTGTCGCGCATGCGACTGAGTGCCACGTAACACTGATCGAGCGGCAGACCGGTCGCGTGCGCCAGCTCTTGGCCGCTGAGTCCCTGGCGCAGGTGCAGGTGCATGAGCTCCTGGTCGCGCTCAGGCAACGACGCGGCCGCGTCCCATACGAGGGCGGCCGTCTGTGCGCGCGCGAATGGAGTCGTCGGGTCGTCGTTGGCCGTCAGCTCGTGCGAGGCGTGGCTTTCACGCACCTCATCCACGGGAACGACCCGCTTGCGTTGCGTGCCCCGCCGCCGACACTCGTTGCGGGCAATGGCCAGTAGCCACGGGCGCAACTTGGCCGGGTCGCGCAGCTGGGGCAAACGTCGAGACGCGATGATCATCGTGTCTTGGGCAGCGTCTTGGGCATCCGCGTCGGAGCGCAACATCGCCCAGCAGTAGTCGTGCACGCGACCGGCGTGGCGGTCGTAGATCTCGCCAAATGCACGCGAGTCGCCGGAGGTGAAGGCCCCGACCAGATCCGCGTCGCTGCGCATTACGCCCATTGTCACCCATCTTTCTCCCGAAAGCCGGGCCGGCGTTGCGGTCGACTCGCGGGCATCCTCGCTGCATGCAGAAGTGAGTGCGCCAACGCCGACGACCTAACAGTTTCTGCGGTCGCTCTGGGTCCTGCTGCGCGCTCGCGGGCCTAGTGTCGGTCCCCATGACGCAGACCACACCACCTGTCGATGTGCTCGCCGGTTGGCAGCGCGGCACCTACGTGGCCCGAGGAATCAGCCATGACGTGTACCGGCGCGGATCGGGTCCGGGCGTGATTGTGATTCACGAGATACCCGGCATCACGCCCGCGGTGGCGCGGTTCGCGAACGAGGTTGTCGACGCGGGGTTTTCGGTCACGATGCCGTTGCTCGTCGGCGAGGCGGGCAGGGAGGTCAGCGTCGGCTACTCCTTACGGTCGATTTCGAAAGTGTGCGTGGCCAAGGAGTTCACGAACTGGGCCACGGGCGTGACGTCGCCCGTGATCGAGTGGTTACGCGACTTAGCCGAGTCGATCCACGCCGAGTGTGGTGGCGCGGGCGTTGGCGCGGTCGGTATGTGTTTCTCTGGCGGCTTCGCTCTCGGGATGATGGTCTCGCCGTCGGTGGTCGCGCCGGTGCTCAGCCAGCCGTCGATGCCGTTTGCGGTCGGCCGCCGCCGATCGGCAGATCTGGGTGTGTCGAGCGCCGACTTGGCCGTGGCTCGTGCACGTGCGCAACACGGGTGCGACGTAATGGGATTGCGTTTCACTGGCGATCGCCTCGTCGGATCGCGCTTCGCGACGTTGCGCGCCGAGTTCGGTGAACACTTCTTGGCGGTCGAACTGCCGAGCGAACACGTCACCGACCACTCCGTGTTGACCGAACAGCGCGACGACTCGGCGGTGAAGGCGGTGCTCGACTTCTTCCGCACGCGGCTACTGGCCCACTGATGGTCCGCGCCGCGGCCTCGCCTGTTCGCGCACGGGGCCGTCACGGCGCCGCAGCGCTGGCGGCGTTCGGGGTTTTCGTGGGCGCGTGTGGCGGTGGTACGGCTGACGAGGATGTGGCCGCGGGCTCGTCGACGCCAACATCGGGCGAGGTTGCCGCGCAGAGTTCATCGAGGTCGCCGTCGGTGGCTGAATCATGCGTGGACTCGGTCGAGTACTGGGTCCCACGGATGATCACAGAGCCCGACCAGGGTTTCGACTACCAGCAGATGGGGCTCGCTACCGACACGTGGGAAGTCGTGCGCGACGTGTGGCTCGACGTGCGGGCGCTGCCGCCGGCCGCGCAATCGGCCGCGCTCGACGACCTGCGGACCCGAAGCGCGACCCGATGTGAGGCCATGGCAGCGGCTCGCGACGGTGACCCATGTGGGTGGTGCGCGGAGAAAACGACGCCCAACGATTGAGGGCTACCGTTTTGCCCATGGCCCAACCAGTGATCGTCTCGGCAGTACGTAGCCCTATCGGGCGTGCCATGAAGGGCAGTTTCGTCGACGTCAGGCCCGACGATTTGGCCGCGGCAATGGTCGACGCGGCATTGGCCAAGGTTCCGGCGCTCGATCGCACAACCGTCGACGACGTGCACCTCGGATGCGCGCAGCCCGCGGGCGAATCGGGTTACAACCTCGCCCGCGTGGTGGCGATCCTGGCGGGCATGCCCAACGTCGGCGGCGTCACGATCAACCGCTACTGCTCCTCGTCATTGCAGGGAATCCGTATGGCCGCCCATGCGATCCGCGCCGGGGAGGGTGACGCGTTCGTGTGTGCCGGCGTGGAGACGGTCAGCCGTTTCGGGCTCGGGAAGTCAGATGGAATGCCCGACACGAAAAACGGCCGGTTTGCCGAGTCGATGGCTCGTACCGCAAGTCGGGCACAGGGAGCTGCCGACGTATGGGAACCGGCGCCGGGCGTGCCCGACGTGTACATCGCTATGGGATTGACGGCTGAGAACGTCGCGCAAGCCGAACACGTCGGTCGCGCGGAGATGGACGAGTTCGCTGCCCTGTCCCAACAGCGAGCTGTTGCAGCACAAAACAACGGGTTTTTCGACCGTGAGATCGTTCCCTACACGACGCCGGCGGGTGTCACCGTTTCGCGTGACGACTGCCCTCGTGAGGGCACAACGGCCGAGGGACTCGCGCAACTCAAGCCCGCCTTTACTCCCGACGGCGTCGTCACCGCGGGCAACGCGTGCCCCCTCAACGATGGGGCCGCGGCGGTGATCGTGATGAGCGACACCCGTGCCGCCGAGTTGGGCATTACTCCGCTTGCGCGGATTGTGTCGTCGGGCGTGTCGGGACTGGATCCCGAAATCATGGGCCTTGGCCCCGTCGAGGCGTCGCGCCAAGCACTCGCTCGAGCGGGCATGTCGATCAACGATGTCGACTTCGTGGAGATCAACGAAGCCTTTGCGGCACAAGTGATCCCCTCGGCGCGTCATTTGGGTATCGAGATCGACAAACTCAATGTAAATGGGGGAGCGATCGCGCTTGGTCACCCCTTTGGGATGACGGGCAGCCGGATCATGGCCACGCTGCTCAGCACACTCGAGGACCGAGACGCAACGATCGGGCTCGAGACGATGTGCGTCGGCGGCGGCCAGGGTATGGCGATGATCGTCGAGCGTGTCTGAGGGTGTTGACACTGACCTAGGGTGAACGCCGTGGGCGCGAGGAGGCCTCTGAGATGCGCACGCGGCGTACATGAGTAGCCCGGCAGCTGCCGACGGCTCGTCGGCAAAAATGCTCGCGACTGACACGTTGTCAGAAGCGTCCGAGGCGACCGGCGCGCAGCCAGAAGCACCCTCCTCGACGCGAAGCGACCACGCCCATGTTTCCCCGACGGTTCAGCCCGAATCGGACACGATTCGCATCCAACCCGAATCGGACCCGATTCGCATCCAACCCGAATCGGACACGATTCGCATCCAGTATCACGATGACGAGCAGCAGCGTCACGGCGACGCGGCCGCTCGCCATAGTCGCAATCGGAGCCGCACCGAACTGGCCGACGAGCTCAACGAGCTGGTCGCCGAACACTCCGAAGCGATCTACCGAGTCGCACGATCGGTGGTCAGGGACTCGGCGTTGGCCGAAGACGTCGTGCAAGAGACACTCATCAAGGTTTGGCGCCATCTCGACAGCTGGCGCGGCGAGGGCTCGCTCAAGAGCTGGGTGTTGCGAATTGCACACAACACGGCGGTATCGACGTTGCGGCGGATCCGAGACGAGAGTCGGGATCCCGCCACCTTGCCCGAGCCCGCCGAACGCCATGAGCTCGAAGGCGATGTCCAGGGGCAAGCGCTCGTGGGGCAGTTGTGGAATGAACTGCAGCGTTTCGATGAACTCACACGGTCGATCGTCGTGATGCGCGAAATCGAAGACATGACCTACGACGAGATTGCCGAAGCACTTCGGGTGCCGTTGCCCACCGTAAAGACTCGGCTTTTCCGTGCTCGGCGTGCTTTGAGCGTGGCGCTGGAGGCCTGGCGATGAAACGTTGGTCCGACGATGCGCTGCTCACCTTGCTCGACAGCGCCCCAAACAAGGTCGAAAAACTCGTGGCTCGCCGACCGGACTTGGCCGATCGACTCGACCGCCTGACCACGATCGATGCGCCCGTTTGTCGGGCGCTCTCTGAAGCGATTGCGCCCGACCCCGATCTTCAGCGGCGTGTGCGTGCGAGGTTGGCTCGCAACGGGGGCGGTCGCGATGCGTTTTCGCTCGCGATGGAGCTTTTTGCGATCCCGATGGCCACTGCCGAGGTGCTGCTGGATCATCGTGGATCGGTCGACCCGTCCACTGAGCGGCCGCTCGACGCGCCCGCCGATTCCGGCGTTACCCCGCCGAAGGAGACCCCTTAACCGTGCTCGCTGCAGTGGATTACGACGTGTGGATTGCCCTCGGCGCCGTGGTGGTGAGCTTCGTGCTCGCGACGGTGCTCGCCCGTCTGGCGAGGCAACTGATCGTGAGTCGTGGCCGCCGCGACGAGGTGCGAGAGCTCGCACGAATGGGTGGGTCTTTCGTCTTTTGGGTGATCGTCGCCGCCGGTCTGGTGGTTGCGCTAGCCGTTATTGATCCGGATTCGCTGCACGACGTCCCCGGTCGCATCGTCGACTATCTGCCGCGCCTCGCCGCCGCCGGGCTGTTCATGATTCTCGGCAACGTGCTCGGCTCCCTCGCGGCCACCGCGGTGGGTCAGGCCATCCGCCGCGCGACCGGCGAGGCCCGATCGGGACCCGGCACCATGACCCGCGCGGTCGTGTTGGTTTTGTTTGGTTTGTTGGCTGTTTCACAGCTCGGCGTCGACACCACCGTGCTCAACATGATGCTTGCGGGCACGATCGGCGCGTTGGCCGTTTCGTTTGCCTTGCTCGTCGGCCTCGGCGGACAAGGCGTTGCGCAGGAGATCTCTGCGGGCCGTTACCTCCGCCGGGTTTTGCCCGTTGGCGCGCAGGTGCGTGTGTGTGATGGCACCACGGGTGTCGTCGTCGCGGTCCACCCCGCGAGCACCGAGATCTATACCGACGACGGGCTCACGGTTCACCTGCCCAATAGCGACGTGATGAGCCAACCCTTCCAAGTGCTCGCCCCGCCGGTCGATGTGGACGTCGAACCCGAGACACAACGGCCCTAAATCAGGAACTGCGTTGCTTCTGCGACCGAGTCGGTGACGAGCACGAACTGCGAGACGTCGTGATCGCCCGCGACGGCGCGCAGTAGCGGCATGACGTTGACCTGTTCGGTCCAAAATCGGTCGACGTTGAAAAACACCATCGGGCTGAACACGCCAAAGGAGCGGTAGACGTTTTGCGCGAGGTCTTGAAAGACCTCCTGCAACGTGCCCGGACCGCCCGGTAAAAACACGACGCCTGCGGTCGCAAAGGCGAGCAGCCCGTCTTCTCGCAGTGAGTTCTGGAAGTACTTGGCGATTCGTGGGGCCAGTGGCGTGGTTGGCTCGTGGCCGTAGTGCCACGTGGGAACGGCCAGCGATTCGGGAGCGCTCCCGCGGCTCGCCTCGCGGAGTGCAAACGCCGGCGCCGCCCACGTCGTGATCGCTTCGAGTGCCCAGGGGTCGACGGTCCCGCGGGAGACCTCCGCAGCTGCCTCGCGAGGGAATCGAGCGGTGTATCGAGCAACCAGGTCGGTGAGTTCGGAGCGGAACTGGTCCGGGTCGGCCGCGCTCGACGCGCCCGCGTGGGCGGCTTCCATGGCACCGGGCCCGCCGCCTGTTGCCACGAGCCGACCGGCGCGGGTGAGTTCGCGCGCGAGCTCGATGGTTGCTGCGTACACGTTCGAGTCGCGGCGGGTGCGATGCCCGCCCATGATGCCCACGACGTCTCGGGGAGCGGTGGCTTCGGCGACGGCGTCGTTGATCGCCGCGTCGTGCAGCGCGATGTCTTTCGACGGAATCTGCTTGCTGTGGGCCGCGACGTAGGTGACCCAGTCGGGGGTGTGCAGCCACGTGTGTGGCTCGCCGACGACGAGGCCGTCATAGAGGTCTTCGGGTGTGTACAGATGCCGCCGCGCAGTACTCAGCGCTGGCGCGTGTGGGCTCACGAAGCGCCGTAGACGGGCGCGGGTTTCGCCGCTGCGGCAACCAGCTCACGAACGGCCGCGCCGACGGCCTCGACCGGCCACCGTTGGCCGCGGTCGATTTCGGGGCCGTGTTGCCAACCGTCGGCGACCGAGATCTTGCCGCCCTCCACCTCAAAGACTCGGCCGGTGATGTCGTGGGAGTCGGGCGACCCCAACCACACCACGAGCGGGCTGACGTTTTCAGGAGCCATGGCGTCGAATGCACCGGGGTCGGGCGCGGCCATCGTGTCGGCGAAGACCGCCTCGGTCATGCGGGTGCGAGCGGCCGGGGCGATCGCGTTGACGTTCACGCCGTAGCGGCCCCACTCGGCGGCTTGCACCAAGGTGAGGCCTGCGATCCCCGCTTTGGCCGCGGAATAGTTGCCTTGTCCGACCGAACCCATCAGCCCGGCACCCGACGACGTATTGATGATCCGCGCATTGAGGGTCTCGCCGGCCTTGCTGCGGTCGCGCCAGTGGGCGATCGCGTGGCGCGCGGGCGCGAAGTGGCCCTTCAAGTGAACTCGCATCACCGCGTCCCACTCCTGTTCGGAAGTATTGGCGAGCATGCGGTCGCGTAAGAAACCGGCGTTGCACACCAGCGTGTCGAGCTTGCCGAACGTATCGATTGCGAGCTGGACCATCGCGTGCGCCTCGTTCCAGTCGGCGACGTCGTGTCCGCTCACGACGGCCTGCCCGCCGGCGCCGACGATCAGCTCGACGACTTCTTGTGCGGGAGCCGACGAGGCGCCGGTTCCGTCGGCCGATGCGCCGATGTCGTTGACAACGACGGCCGCGCCGCTCTCGGCAAAAGCCAGCGCGTGCGCTCGACCAAGTCCGCGACCTGCCCCGGTGACGATGACTACTCGGCCTTCGTTGATCGTTTTGTTGCTTCCGGCGTTGATTCCCATGTCCGCGATCGTAGAAGCGGCCATGCGGGCGCCTTTCCGGCTGTACGTGCGAGTGCCCGGAGGTCGCGAACACCGTGTGTTACGCGCGGGCTCGGCGCGAGACTCATGGGCATGGAATCGGTACCTCATTCAAACGCGGGATCTCGTCCCGCCGACAGCGAACTGCGTTCACGGTTGACTCCCGAGCAGTACCACGTAACCCAAGAGGCCGGCACCGAACGGGCCTTTTCTGGCCAGTATTGGGACTGCCACGACGACGGCATGTACCACTGCGTCGTCTGCGATGCGCCCCTGTTCAGCTCGGCGGCCAAGTACGACTCCGGCACCGGATGGCCGTCGTTTTTCGAGGCGGCCGAACGCAATGGGGTCAAACGGACGTTGGATCGTTCGCACGGCATGGTGCGTGTGGAGGCACGTTGCGCGAACTGTGATGCCCACCTCGGCCACGTGTTCGACGACGGCCCGACCCCGAGCGGCGAGCGTTTCTGCATGAACTCAGCGTCGTTGCGCCTTGAGAAGGCCGACGGTGATGGCTCGGAGACGGGCGAGGCTGAGCCGTTCCAACTCGGGTGAGTACGACATTGGTGGGTCCGGCATGGGACCCGGGCCAGTACCTGAAGTTTGGCGACCACCGCGGGCGCCCGTTTGTGGAGTTGCTCGCGGCGATCCCGGCCGATGCGTCGGCCGCCCGCAACGTCGTTGATCTCGGATGCGGGCCGGGCCACCTGATGGGACTGCTACGTGGGCGGTTCCCTGTAGCGCGCCTGATCGGCGTCGACTCGTCAGCTGACATGGTCGACAAAGCCCGCGCGGCCACGGCGGACATGACCGAGGTCGAGGTGATCGAGGGGGAAGTTGAATCCTGGCGGCCGGACGCGTCTGAGTTGCCCGTCGACGTCGTCGTGTCCAACGCGCTGTTTCAGTGGGTGCCCGGGCACGAGCAGCTGCTCGGCGAGATCGTGTCGTGGCTGGCCGACGACGGTGTCGTTGCGCTGCAGGTGCCGGGCAACTTCGACTGCCCCTCGCACGTCATTGCCCACGAACTGGCGGCGTCAGCGAAGTGGGCCGATCGACTTGAGGGCGTCGGGTGGCCGGCGGCGCCGGGGCCGATCGAGTACCTCGACGTCCTGATGCCGTTGTGCGCAGCTGTCGATACATGGGAGACCACGTACTCGATGGTTCTGCCGGGCGACGATCCGGTGCTCGAGTGGATGAAGGGCACCACGTTGCGGCCCGTGTTGACGCGACTCGACTCCACCGAGGCGGAGGAGTTTTGCGACGACCTGCGCGAGCCGTTGCGTGCGGCCTACCCGGCGCGGCCATGGGGCACGGTGTTTCCGTTTCGCCGGACGTTCGCCGTTGCCTGCCAGCCCCGCCGGTGACGCGAAACGGCGTCGGGAGTGCGGCCCCGGGCAGCCGCTCGATCTGTGTGTTCTGTGGTTCCGCGGCCGGAGCATCGCCGGCCTATCGCGTCGCCGCTACGCAGCTCGGCCGTGAGATCGGTCGTCGAGGCTGGCGTTTGGTCTATGGCGGAGCGTCGGTTGGGCTGATGGGGGAGGTGGCCGACGCGGCGCTCGCGGCGGGCGCCGAGGTGGTTGGTGTGATCACGCCCGGGCTCGTCGACAAAGAGGTCGCTCACGGCGGCCTCACGCAACTCGTGGTCGAGCCGACGATGGCGGCGCGCAAGACGACGATGTTCGAGTTGTCCGACGCCGTGGTCGTTCTGCCTGGCGGCTTCGGCACTCTCGACGAACTCTTCGAGGCGATCACGCTCAATCAGCTCGGCGACATGGCCATGCCGGTCGTGCTCGTCGACACCGACGGTTTCTGGCAGCCCTTGCTCGCGGCCGTGGACGCCTTGGTCGATGCGGGCTTCGTCAGCGCAGCCAACCGCTCACTGCTTCATGTGGTGGCTACGCCCGCCGACGCCGTGGCCGCAACCGCCAGCGCCTGGGTTTGAGCTCGGGCGCGCGGTGTAGGCCTACTCTCGCGGGGGAGGGAGTTCGATCGTTCGGCTAAGGCGGATGAAGGTCGAGTACGAGTAGGACGAGTCGAACGCTGGTTCCCACCAAACTCTGCGCTGCGTGCCGTCAGCAGCGATCGCCCACAGACCCGCTTTGCCTGAACCCCCGCACGGGCTCTCCTTCGGGCGCACCATGAGAATCTCCGACGCCTCGGTCCATCCGATCGTCTCGAACGCCTGGCCGTGTAGCCCGCCGAAGGCGGTCGATGGCTCGC
>CAZWPY010000061.1:0-19493 GCA_964635475.1 uncultured Acidimicrobiia bacterium | reverse complement strand
ACCTCCTCGCGGCGCTCAACGGCAACGAATGGATCCAGGCCGCGAGCGATCGCCTGTGTAACGACGGCAGTGTCGGCGCCCAGTGAACGGCCGGCCCACCGCAAAGCGCCTGGGGTCGCTGAGTAGTGGGCAACCAGCCCGGGCATCGGCGTGCCGTCGAGCCGGGAGAACGACCCCCTGGCGGTGACGTGCTGATCCTGTGCCAACTCGGCCACCGACAAGACCACGGCGGCGGCCGCGTCGACAGACCCCAGCTCTGCGACCACCTGCTCTGCGGGCCGTGTTGCAACCCACTGACCGAGGAGCCGGTCGAGTTCGGTTCGATTGTCGATTCGTTGCTGGCTGGTCGTGAAACGAGGGTCGCCGGCTACACCGATGAGGGCGAGCAGCCGTTGCGCAACAGGCTCGGCGGACGTAGAGATCGCGACCCAGCGGTCATCGGCGGCTCGGTAGGTGCCCCGCGGCACGGTGTAGGGAATGCCCGAACCCAGCCGCGGCTGTTCGTACCCCAGCAGTTCGAGCGCGGCCAACGCCGGCCCGAGCAACTGCATCATCGATTCGAGCAAGTTGACGTCGATCACCTGGCCGCGTGCGCCGTGCACGGCGGCCATCACGGCGAATGCAGCGACGAGGCCAGTCACCTCGTCGGTCAAGGCGATGGGGGGCAACAGCGGCGCGCCGTCGGGCTCGCCGTTCATTGCCGCGAAACCCGACATCGCCTCGGCGAGGCTGGCAAACCCTGGGCGACCTGCATATGGCCCGGTCTGACCGAAGCCGGTCACCCGACACACGACCAAACGCGGATTCGCCGCGATGAGCGCGGACGGATCGAGGCCGAGGCGTTCGAGTGTCCCGGGGCGAAAGTTCTCGATCAGCACGTCCGCGCAGGCCGCGATGGTCTTCATCGTGGCGAGGTCGGTGCTGTCCTTGAGGTCGAGGGCGACGGAGAACTTGTTGCGGCCGAGCTGCTTCCACCACAACGACTCGCCGTCGTCGGGGTGGCGAAACCCCAGAGCGCGAGCGGTGTCGCCGCCGTCAGGCCGTTCGACCTTGATCACCGTTGCGCCAAAGTCCGCCAGATAACGAGCCGCACTGGGGCCCGCGACCACCGTGGCCATGTCGATCACCCGCAAGCCGACCAACGGGCCGCGTGCGTGTTGCCTCGCCCTGGCCGCCGCACGATCGCGGTCGGGCTGTTGGTCGCTTGTCATCGTCGCGACCGTAACCAAAGACTCGATGCAGCCTGGCTGCGAGCGGCCCGCGGAAGGGTGGGTGACGGATCGGCCACGGGGCGGTACGGTCTTTGTGTCTTCGGCGAAAGGACGCACGATGCCCCGCACTGCTCGACAAATCTCCTCGCTCCTGCTACTTGCGGCGCTGTCGTGTGGCGTGGCCGCGTGCGGCGGCGACGACAACGGTGACGAGGCGAGTGATGTCTCCACCGACGACTCAAAAGCCGACTCCCGAGCGTTGTCGCGCCTGGATGCGGCCGACAGCCGCGCTGAGGCTGGTGACACAGAGACGGACGACACCGAGGCCGACGACACAGAGGCGGACGACGCTGAGACCGACGCGGCCGACGACACCGAGACCGAGGACGCCGAGACCGAGGACGCCGAGACCGAGGACGCCGCTGACACCAGCGATGACGAGCTTGGTCTCGACGATCTGTTCGGCGACGAGGAGTACACCTTTGAAGGCGACGAGGACTCGGACTTTTGCAAGAAGGCCCGCGAGCTCGACGAGCAAGACGAACTCAACGTCGAAGAGGAGGACGACGCCAAGGCGGCCGAAGAGGCGTTTAACGAACTGGCCAAGGTCGCACCCGATGAGATCGAGGACGACCTCGACATCATGAAGAAGCTCATCCCCAAGCTGGCCGAACTCGACGCGGCCGAGGACACCGAAGATCCCAGCGCCGGCCTTGGTCAGGTCGGCGAGGCGCTCGAGCTGGTCTTCAACCCGGTCAACATGCGGGCCATGGCGCGAGTGGGGGCCTACCTTGAGCAGGTGTGTGGCGTCGAGACCGACACGTCGTCGGGCTCAGCGGGCACCGGCGGCTTCGACGACATCGAAACCGAAGACGATCTCGACTCCTCGGCTGCGTAAATCGGGCCGCGTAAATCGGCCGCACACCTGCGAGGTGGCGAACCCGGCTCAGACGATCGACAACATCCGGTCGAGTGCGACTCGCGCCCAGCGGGTGGTGTCGGGGTCGACGGTGATCTGATTCACAATCCGGCCCGCGGCCAGCTCTTCCAGGCACCACGCCAGATGGGGCCCGTCGATGCGGAACATCGTGGAGCACGGGCACACCAGCGGGTCGAGCGACACCACGGTTAGGTCGGGGTGTTCAGCAGCGAGACGTTGCACCATATGGATCTCCGTGCCGATGACCAAGGTTGATCCGGCCGGCGCAGCTTGCACTGTTTTGAGGATGAACTCCGTCGAGCCGACGAGATCGGCCAACTCGACCACGGCGTGGTCGCACTCGGGGTGAACCACAACGGTCGCCCCGGGGTACTGCTCGCGTGCCGTACGCACGTGGTCGGTGGTGAAGCGCTGGTGGACTGAACAGTGGCGCTTCCACAAGATCAGCGTGAGCGACGTGAGCGCCGCGGGGTCGAGACCACCCATGTCGCGTTTGGGGTCCCACACGGCCATGTCGGCTGCTGAGTAGCCGAGTTGAAAGCCGGTGTTTCTGCCCAGGTGCTGGTCGGGGAAAAACAAGATCTGGAACGGCCAGCCGTCGCCGGCGTGGGCCGTGGCGCCGCCCGCGAGCGCCCAGGTCAACACCGCGCGTGCGTTGGACGACGTGCACACCGCGCCGCCGTGGCGCCCGACAAACGCCTTCAGCGCGGCCGAGGAGTTCATGTACGTGATCGGGACCACTCGACTGGTGTCGATCACCGAGCCGAGTTCGTCCCATGCCGCCTCGACCTCGTCGATGTCGGCCATGTCGGCCATCGAACAACCCGCATTGAGGTCGGGCAGGATCACCGCTTGGTGGTCACCGGTGAGGATGTCGGCCGACTCGGCCATAAAGTGCACGCCGCAAAACACGATGTACTCCGCATCGTCGCGGTCGGCGGCTTGCCGGGACAGGCCGAAGCTGTCACCACGAACGTCGGCCCAGCGAATCACCTCGGGTCGTTGGTAGTGGTGGCCCAAGATCAGCAGCCGATCGCCGAGCACACGTTTGCTCGCCTCGATCATGTCCGCGATTTCGGCATCGGTCGCGGTTGAGTAGCGGTCGGGCAACGGCGCTTGAATGCGGACCCGGCCACGAGGCTGGGCGCGTCGTTTGGTAGGGGACAACGTGAGCACTGATCGACCTCCTGCGCACGTGCGCTAAGGGCAGGTTAGCGACGGGTCGCCGTTACGCAGGGTCGACCACGGCGGCGACGGCGCGCAAGATGTCGACGCGAGCACGGTCCACAACACGAGCGCTCGATGCCGCGATACGAATCTGGTCGGCGAGACCCGCCACGTTCACGCGTAAACCGTCACCGAGGTCGAGCTGCACCGAGCCGCGGTGGATGTCGTCGAAGCCCGTCGTCCCGTCAGGAATGCCGACCAGCTGCAACTCGCCGTTGCGAGTGCCGCACCACACTCGACCACCCCCGACGAGCACTTTCGAGTCGGGGTTGGGTTCGGCCCGCAGCGTGGACAAGGCCTGGCTGAGGGCGACGAGGTTGCTGGGCGAGCGGTCGTAACAGACCTCGATCTCCGCGGTGGGCACGGGGGCCCCGGCGACGGCGGCTGCAAGCCCACCGATCAACACGAAGCGCACCTCGTGCAGCGTCAAAACCCGAATGGTGTCGATCGGATCAAACGAGTCCAACACGTCCGGCCCGGACTCAGTGGCGCTCATCGACGGCCAAACCGAGCTTGGTCATCGGCGGCCGGCTCGTCCCAGTCGGGGACCAACACGTGCCGGCGACGTGGCGAGGCGGCAACACGAGCGCCGCGCAGGCGACGAGCCGCGTGGCCAAAGGCAATCGAGCGGCGCACCCGTTCACTGGTGGGTAGCGCGATCCACCGTTCGATCTGGCCGCGGTCGACGCCGCCGTCGGGGTTGGTCGGCTCGATACGGATCGAGAATCCTGCGGCTGTCATCAACCGGACAAACGTGTCGACCCGCGGGATCTGCTGGCCCCGTTCGATTCGAGCGATCGTCGGCTGGGGCAATCGGGTCCATTCGGCCAGCTCACGCTGACTGCGACCGGCGGAGCGGCGGGCTTGGCGAACCCACGTGGCGGCGTCCATGCCTCACGATACCGCTTGCGTTATCACGCAACGCGGGATCCGGCGCTGCGCGACGATGGACTGTGGCCACCGGTGAGTCCGTTCCAACGCCGGGTTTACGTCCGCCACGCGCCACGATCCCTGACACGCCCGGCAGTTACCAGTTCAAGGACCGCGACGGCCGGGTGATCTACGTGGGCAAGGCCGCGTCGTTGCGGCAGCGGATCAACTCCTATTTCGCCGACCCCGCGACGCAACATCCGCGGACGGCGCAGATGGTCGCGACAGCGCGCAGCGTCGAGTGGATCGAGGTGCGCAGCGAAGTCGATGCGCTGATGCTCGAGTACAACCTGATCAAGACGCACCGGCCGCGCTTCAACGTCCGCCTGCGTGACGACAAGAGTTACCCGTACCTCGCGCTCACTGTCGACCAGCAGTACCCCCGAGCGCTGGTGATGCGCGGCACGCGACGGGCCGGCACCCGCTATTTCGGGCCGTTTGCCCATGCGTATGCGATCCGACAAACCCTCGATGAGTTGTTGCGGAGTTTCCCAGTGCGTACGTGTTCAGACGCCAAACTCGAACGGCACAAAAGGCAGGGCCGGCCGTGCCTGCTGTTCCACATCGAGAAGTGTTCTGGACCGTGTGTCGGAGCCGTCGACGACGAGCAGTACTCACGACATGTCGAGGCGTTGGCGCAGTTTCTCGAAGGCGAGTCGGCGCCGATCGTCGGCGCGTTGGAGGCCGCGATGTTGGCCGCGGCCGACGAGTTGGAATTCGAGAAGGCAGCACGACTTCGCGACCGGCTGGCCGCTGTCCGCCGAGCCATGGAACGCCAGCAGATTGTCGGCGAGCCCGACGACGACCTCGACGTGATCGCGACGGCTGGCGACGAGCTTGAGTGGGCCGTGCAGGTTTTCCACGTCCGCAAAGGCCGCGTCGTTGGCCGCAACGGAGTGATCGTCGAGCGGGTCGAGGACTTGACCGACGCGGAGTTCCTGAGCCAGATCCTTGAACGGCTCTACGCCTCAGCACCGGTGTCGGACCCGCCCAAGGAAGTGCTCGTTTCGCTCGTGCCCGACAACGTCGAGCTTTACGAAGAGTGGGTCACGCACCTGCGGCGGGAGTGGATCCACGAACGTGCCGAACAGGCACAACAGCACGCTCGTGCGCACACACGGCGCAGCGGCAGCCGACTGACCGCCAACAGCGAGGCCGAGGCAGTCGACGTTGCTGCGGCCGACTGGGTCGATGACATGCGCCGTCCCGACGCAGTTGTCGGCGAGGCCCCCCTTGATCGCCGCTCAGCTCGGGGCCACGTGAGGATTCGTGTCCCGCAGCGCGGCCCGCGTAAGGCGCTGCTCGACACGGTCGCGCACAACGCGGCCGAGGAGTTCACCCGCCATCGGCTGCGACGTTCGAGTGACCACAACAGCCGAGCGAAAGCTCTACGAGAGCTACAAGATGCACTTGAGCTTGAGGAGGCTCCACTGCGGATCGAGTGTTTCGACATGAGCCACCTGCAAGGTTCGGACTATGTCGGCTCGATGGTGGTCATGGAAGACGGCCTGCCCAAGCCGCGTGACTACCGGCGTTTCAAAGTGTCGGTGCCGGGCAACGACGACTTCGCCGCGATGTATGAGGTGGTGAGCCGGCGGCTCAGCCGGTTCATCGCCGACCGTGACAGGAGTTTCGCGGAACCGGCCGACTCGCCCCGTCGGTTTGCCTACCCACCCAACTTGCTCATCGTCGACGGCGGCAAGGGGCAACTTTCGTCCGCACAACGAGCCGTTACGGATCTGGGGCTCGACGGCGAGATCCAGCTCGCGGCCCTGGCGAAACAATTCGAGGAGCTGTTTGTGCCGGGCCGCAGTGAGCCGGTGATGTTGCCGCGCAGAAGCGAGGCCCTCTATCTGGTGCAACGCATCCGCGACGAGGCGCACCGCTTCGCGATCACCTTCCACCGCGAGCTGCGCGACAAACGTATGAAACGCTCCGTGCTCGACGACATCGCCGGCCTCGGCCCCGCTCGGCGTAAACGACTGCTGGCCGAGCTCGGCGGAGTGAAAGGTGTGCGAAACGCAACCCGTGACGACCTGCACAACCTCGCTTGGTTGCCGGCCACCGTTGCCGATGGCATTTACGCGGCGCTGCACACGGCGCGCCCTCGGTCGTGACGGATGAGGATCGCTGCGCAACCATGAACAGCCCCACACAACCGCAGGTACCCGCAGTGGCCGCGCCGGGTGAGCAGCTCTGGGAGCAGCACGCCTCGTGGTGGATCGATGGCTTCACCAACGGTGCCGACCCTGAGTATCGCGATCAGATCATCCCCTTGGCACTCGACTTGCTCGCCAACCGAAGGCATGTGCTCGATGTCGGCACGGGAGAGGGGCAGATCGCGCGCGAGCTGTGTGCGCGCGGGGCCACAGTTGTCGGGCTCGACCCGACCGCGGCGCAACTGCGAGTCGCCGCTCAGCGCGGCGGCGGGCCGCAGTACCTCGCCGGCCAGGCAGACGCCGTGGCGACCAGGTCGGCGGCCTTTGATGCGGCGCTCGCGTGCCTGGTGTTCGAGCACGTCAGCGACCTGCAAGCAGGCCTCAATGAAGTCTTTAGGGTGCTCGCGCCGGGCGGTCGATTCGTCTGGATGCTCAACCACCCGCTGCTGCAGTGTCCCGGCTCGGGTTGGATCATCGATGTCGATCTCGACGAGAGGTATTGGCGGGTGGGTCCCTACCTCGAGTCTCAACATGTAGTGGAGGAAGTGACTAAGGGAGTTTTTATACCCTTTGTCCACCGGCCGATCAGTACGTCGATCAACGCTTTGCTCCAGGCCGGATTCGTGCTCGACCAGGTACTCGAACCGGCGCCGCCCTCGTCGTATCTCGAACAGTCGCCCGAACTAGCCGAGCAGGCGTCGATCCCACGGCTGCTCGTGCTCTCGGCCAGCAAGCCAACGTGAGCTGTCATCACGGCGACCGCGCCACGCCGCCCCTCAACCTCGTGGGCCCGCTACTGCTTGCCGGTCACGGCGGCCGCGGGCGATCGCCCGTATCCTGAGGTTTCATCGAAGCCCGGCCCGCGCCCCTAGCGCGAGCACGCCAGCGATCGCAGGAGGACCAGTGGCGCGTCGACCTAGTCAACTAGTGGGCGCCGAGTTCATGATCATTGCCGGGCTCAGCGGCGCAGGGCGCACGCAAGCGGCGAATACCTTTGAAGACCGCGGTTGGTTCGTGATCGACAACCTTCCGCCGAGCCTCATTATCCGGGTGGCCGAACTGGCCGCGACACGCGCCGCCGGCAACCGAGGCACAGCCGAGCCTGACCGAGTGGCGCTCGTTGCCTCGAGTACACGTTTTCTCGACGACTTGCTCCCCGCCATCGCGCAACTGCGCGAGCGCGGCGCCCGCGTGACCGTGTTGTTCCTCGATGCCAACGACGAAACCCTCGTGCGTCGGTTCGAAAACACCCGTCGGCGGCACCCCTTTGCCGACTCCGACAGAGTGACCGACGGCATCGAACGCGAGCGTGAGGCCCTCGATGGCGTCAAGGACGCCGCGGACGTGGTGGTCGACACCAGCGACCTCAACGTGCACCAGTTGCACGACCGCCTCGTCGAGCTGTTCGCCGACCGCCGCGTCGACGACACGATGAGCCTGTCGGTTATGTCGTTTGGCTACAAACACGGTCTGCCGCGAGACGCCGACTTGGTTCTCGATTGCCGTTTCCTTCCCAATCCCCACTGGGTTCCCGAGCTGCGGGACTTGTGCGGACTCGACGAACCTGTACGGGACTACGTGCTCGGCCAGCCGGTGTGCGGCGAGTTCCTGACTCGAGTGTCGGGTCTGCTCGAAATGCTTGTCCCCGAATACATCAACGAGGGCAAGTCGTACCTCACCATCGCTATCGGCTGCACAGGTGGCCAGCACCGTTCAGTGGCAATCGCCGAGGAGATTGGCCGTCGATTGCAGGGGGCCGAGGTCGCCGTTCACGTCTCGCACCGCGACGTCGACGACTCTCGCGGCCGAGCGACCCCGGCATGAGGGTTGTCGCGCTCGGCGGCGGCCACGGGCTCTCCGCGACATTGCGGGCGTTGCGTTCGTTTGCCGGCGAGGTCACCGCGGTCGCGTCGGTGGCCGACGACGGTGGCTCCAGCGGTCGCCTCCGGGCCGACCTGGGAATCCCTGCGCCGGGCGACTTGCGTAACTGCTTGATTGCACTGAGCGACCAACCGTCGTTGTTCGCCCGTGCGTTTAATCATCGTTTCGCCGTGGGGGACCTGAGCGGCCATCCCGTCGGCAACGTGATCTTGGCCGGGTTGTTCGAGACGGCCGACAACTTGACTGAAGCAATCGACGAGGCCGCGCGACTGCTCGGTGTGTCCGGGCGGGTGCTGCCGGCCACCGACGGGCCGGTCACGCTGCACGGCGAGTCGGACTCGGGTTGGGTGCGCGGCGAGGCCGCCGTCGCCGAAGCAGGGGCTGTGCAACGGGTCCGCCTCGACCCGGCCGACGCCACGAGTCCCGAACAGGTTGTGAGCGAAATCGCGTGGGCCGACCACGTGGTGCTGGGGCCCGGCTCGCTGTACACGTCGGTCCTGGCAGCCTCGATCCCTGTCCAGGTCCGCGACGCCCTCAACGCGACGCACGCGCAACGGATCTATGTGGCCAACCTGAAAGAGCAGCGGCCCGAGACGGCTGGCTATTCAGTAGCCGACCATGTCGACGCCGTCCTCAAACATGGCGTGCCGATCGACGTGGTCCTCGCCGATCCCGAGCGGCTCGCGCTCGGGCGGCTCGACTCGCTCGGTGTCCCGGTGTTGTTGCGCCCCTTGGCCGATCCGGTGGGCCTGCACGACCCGGCCCTGCTGGCTGCTGCGTTGCGTGAGGCCTTCACGCTCGCCCGGAAAGGCCTGAGGTAACGCAGCTATCCGGGGACGGAAAAGGCATCTTTTGCTGCGCTCGCGCGCGGCGTCAGACAGCGGCGGGTGCAGGCACCTTTGGCGCGGGTGGCGGCGTCCGCCTCGGCTCGGGCACCGCCGTTTCTGGCCACCGTTTGCGGCTCTTGACGGCGAGCTTGCGCATCAGGTCGATCGCGCCGGGGTCGTCGTCGGAGGGTCGGCCCTCGATCACTCCGGCTTCGAGCATCTCGATCAAGATCTTGCGCCCGATGTCGGTGCGCACGATCGTGAGTGTCCAGTCGTTGAACTTGCCGATGCCGCCGGTGGAGATGTCGGCGTGTTCGGCTGCGAAGTCGGGGCAGTGGTTGCAGCCCTCGCGTGTCCACGCGTGACATTCCTTCAACGGCACCTCGTGGTAGCCGCCGTCGTGCGTCCAGATCTGGAAAACGCCCTTGATGTTGACCTTCTTGATGGCGGCGCGGCTAAGCCCGTATTTGGCCTCGAACAACTCCTCGAAGATCCGGTCGTCGAACGTCTTTGAACACAGCAGCCCGATGTTGAGCGCAAACCGTTTGCCGACCTTGCCGATCTTGCGAGCGCCCATGACCGGCGGGATTGAACTCTGGCAACTCATCCCGACCAAGGCGATCTTCGAATCGCCCGCCGCCACCGCTTCGGGATAGGCCAACGTGTTCGCCGAGTACGTGTAGCGACTCCCGGCTGCTGCCAGCACCTGCTCACGCGTGCGGGCGACACCGGGTTTTGCGACCCATGTGGATCCGTCGCCTTCGAGGTACGACACGAGCGCTGAATCGATATAACCCTTGTCGAGGCAGTAGATCAGGATCGCCGAGACCAAACCGCCGTCTTGGCCGAGCTCGTGCACGGTGGTGTCGCTCGCCCTCGCCAAGATGATGTCCTTCGCGATCCCTTCGGGCTCGTCGAGCGGGTCGCGTTCACGACCAAAGAGCAAACGATCAGCCTCGACCTCCCATGAACGAAATCGCGGACAGGCCCGGGTGCAACTCGTGCAGCCCTTTTCGCCGTGCGAACAATCGTCGAGTGCTGTCGAGTCCTCAAGATGGAAAGGTTTGTAGTTGCCCTCGGTGTGGTTGTAGCCGATCACATCGTGTGGACACGAGATCACGCAACCCGCGCACCCGGTGCACAGTCCCGACGTCACGACTTCGTGCCACAAATGGCGCCAGTGCGGTTTCTCAACGGCCATGGAGGTCAAGTTACGCCAGAGTTGAGGACCCTCGACGCGCCGAACGCTTATCCTTCGACCATGCCTACAGAGGATCTCGTTCGTGCACGCGTCGAGCAAGGTGAGCTCGTTGGGCGCGTGAACGGCGCCACCCACATGTTTCTCGGGGTCCCGTTCGCCGCGTCGTGTGCGGGCAGCGGGCGGTTCCGTCCGCCGGAGAGGCCGCTCGGCTGGGTGGGGGAGCGTGAGGCCTTTTCGGTCGGCGACCAAGCGATGCAGCGCCCCGGCCAACTCGAGAAGATGCTGCACGCGCCCGACCGGGCGCAGAGCGAGGACTGCCTGAACCTGAACATCTACGCCCCCCGCGAGGGGGGTCCGCACCCCGTCATGGTGTGGATTCACGGCGGCGCGTTCGTCACGGGCACAGGAGGGATCCCGTGGTACGACGGCTCGCGGCTGGCTGCTCGCGGCGTGGTCGTGGTCACGATCAACTACCGCCTGGGAGCATTTGGCTGGCTTGCGCTGGATCGCCTGCTCGGCGACGACTTCGCCGGCAGCGGCAATCTCGGGCTGCTCGACCAGATCGCAGCACTGCGCTGGGTGCGCGACAACATTGCCGCGTTTGGCGGAAACCCGGACCAGGTAACAGTTTTTGGCGAGTCGGCGGGGGCGATGAGCACCTCGACACTGCTCGGTACCCCGGCCGCCGCCGGCTTGTTCAGTCGCGCGATCGCACAAAGTGGAGCGTGTCACAACGTCAGCTCGATCGACGGCGCACACGAGATCGCCGACCGTGTGGTCGCCGCGCTCGGACTCACCACGCCGCGCGACTTGCTCACTGTCGATCCGGAGCGCCTTGCCGACGCGAGCGACGAGGTCTGGGCAGCAGTGGCCAACGTCGGTGCCGCCAGCTCGACCACTCACGAACACGCCACGACCGAGGACGAGACGTGGGATCTGCCGTATCAGCCAGTCCACGATGGTGTGGTTCTGCCACAACGCCCGCTTGATGCGATTCGCGAAGGCAGCGCAGATTCTGTGACCTTGATCACGGGCACGAACCTTGACGAGTGGCGATTGTTCTCCATGGCCGATCCTCGTCTGGCCACCCTGAACCACGAGCGAGCCCGTCGCTGGACGGGCAGGCTCTTCGCCGGCGTCGATCCGTCGGGTGTGCGCGGCGGGGCGGTTTACGACAACTACCGCAAGCTGCGACCCGACGCGCCACCCAGTGAATTGTGGAACGCCATCGAAGGTGACCAAGTGTTCCGAATTCCGGCGATCCGAGTGGCCGAGGCCCGCGCTCGTGACGGTGCCGCCCCGACGTGGATGTACCGCTTCGACGCTCGGTCCACGGCGTGGGGAGGTTTGTTGGGCGCGTGCCACGCGCTGGAAATCCCCTTTGTTTTCGACAATCTCGACTCTCGCGGCATCGAGCTGATGCTGGGCGAGATCACCGAGGAACATCGAGCACTCGCCACCCGCATGGCCGACACGTGGTGCAACTTTGCTGCGGGGGTGGCACCGGGTTGGGACTCGTACGATCCGTGGACCCGCGTCACCCAGTTGTTCAATCTCGACAAGGACACCGCTGTCACTGACCCCGATGGCCTGGAGCGCCTGATGTGGGACGGAGTTCTCTGAACACGACCGCTGCGCGACCGCCGAGCGCGCGGATCCTGACAGTTCCCAACGCGCTGTCGCTGGTGCGGCTCTTGTGTGTCCCGCTGTTCTTGTGGCTGCTGTTCGCGCAGGAACGACGGGTTGCCGCTGCCGGGCTGCTTGCCGTGCTCGGGTCGACCGACTGGGTCGACGGCTACGTGGCGCGACACTTTGGCCAGGAATCCGAACTCGGCAAGGTGCTCGACCCGACTGCCGATCGGATTGTGCTCATCACGGCCGCCATTTCGATTCTCGTCGACGGCGCGATTCCTGTGTGGATTGCCGTCCCCGTCATCATCCGCGAAGTGGCCGTGGCCATCACCGCGGTCGTCCTCGCGGCGAAGGGCGCACGTCGCCTCGAGGTCAAGTGGATCGGCAAGGCAGCGACATTTGCCCTGCTGGTGTCGCTGCCGTTGTTCTTGTGGGCCCACGAGCCCGGATCGCACCACGACGTCGTGTGGACGCTCGCGCTGCTCTGCGCGATCCCAGGAGTGATCATGAGCTACATGGCCGCAGCCGCGTATGTGCCGGCCGCGCTCGACGCCCTGCGTGAATCGCGGAATCAACACGCCGCGAGCGACACGCGCTCCGAACGGACTCGCTGACTCGAGGCGAGCGAGATTTCCCACGCTCCGGGCTGGACACGTGGCACAACAGTTGGCACAGTGGTGAGAGTCACAAGTGGGGCGCGAGACGGGTAATGAGTCCATTGCGGCGCGCTCGTAGCGTCCCCTGCCGACTGATCAGCTAGCTGTTTCGACGCACGACCCGTGTGGTTGAGCACCAACCGGCGAGAGGAAGACGTGGACGTTCACGAGGACGACTGGGACAACGAGCCCGGGACTCTTGGACTTTTCGCGGCCGGCTGGGTCGAACTGCAGTCGATGCCGGTCCCGCTCGTCAGCCTCGACGACGAGGCACCGACGATTGATCTCATCACGACAGCGAACGCCAGCGCCGTCCCGCCGCAGCCGCTAATTCCCGCGCCGCCGTCGTGGCCGAGCAGGGTCGGCTCGGCCACCGTGCTCGCGTGCGCCCTGACCACGATTCTCGCGGCCGCGTTGCTGGCCGGGGCGACGTCGGTCGGCCGTTGGACGGCGCTGATGACGGCCTTTGCGTTGTTACCGATCGAGGCGTTCGCCGCTGTCGCCGCTCACGATCGGCGTGGCGACCACCGGGTTAGCCGGCACTGGGTCAGCCGGCACTCGGCTAGCCGCTATTCCCGTCGTCTGCTGCTGACCAGTGTCGTCGTCGCGGCGGCGTGGGGAGCGACCCGTTTTGTCGGGGCAAACCTCGACCACGAGTTGGCGCTGTGTGTCGCGGTGGTCAGTCTCACGCACATGCCTCGCGCGCTGCGCCGTCCGGCGGAACGCTCAGCGAGAGGGTGAGGGTACCGCCGACTTCCCGGGCGGACGCGTTGGAGCGGGCGGACTGACGCACTAGGGTCGATGTATGGAGATCCCCGCCGAACTTCGTTATTCCCGTGAGCACGAATGGGCTCGGCTCGATGGCGACAACGTCACCGTAGGCATCACCGACTTTGCGCAAGATGCGCTCGGCGACGTCGTGTACGTGCAGCTACCCGAGATTGGCATAAGCGTGGGCAGGGGTGACTCTTTGGGTGAAGTCGAGTCGACGAAGTCGGTCTCAGATCTGTTCGCACCCGTCGCCGGCACGATCACGGCGGTCAATACGCGCCTTGCCGACGCGCCGAACCTGCTTAATGATGAGCCCTACGGTGAGGGCTGGTTGTGCACCATCGCGCTGGCCGACGGCGAGTCGGTCGACCACCTGCTGAGTGCGGGCGAGTACGGCGAGTTCACGAACTGAAGTGGGGGAGCAGCTATGACAGAGCCGAACGTGTGCCACCAGTGTGGTCACCACAATCCCCACGACGCCCGCTTCTGCTCGTCGTGTGGCGCGGCCCTCACGGCCCCGAGCGCGGCCACTTACGTGGCCACCGACGCGGCGACCGGCGCAGCCGACAAACCCGTTGATATCGACTTGACGCCGACCGTCGCGGTGGACATAGCCGCGATTGTCCACGCGAGAAACGACGACGGAAGTACCGACGCTCCGCCCTCGTCGGCCACACACGAGTACTCCGCGCCCGCCGGTGACACCCCGTTTGTTGCCGGCGAGGCACCGATCATCACCCAGTTTGAACAGGCTCAACCGGGGCAGGGCATCCTCGTCGTGCGCCGCGGAGCAGAAGGGGTGTTGCAGTTCGCCCTCGGCACTGACCCGGTGAACATCGGGCGTCACCCCGACAGCGAAATCGTGCTCGACGACATCACCGTGTCGCGGCGACATGTTCAGATCACACAATCGGCGGACGGTTACGTGGCCTCCGACATGGGCTCGCTCAACGGGACTTACGTCAACCGCTCTCGAATCGAGAGCGCCGTGTTGGGCAACGGCGACGAATTGCAAGTCGGCAAGTTCAAGATCACGTTCCTGACCGCTGCGGGCGAGTAGCCCGGCGAATAGGCACGAGAAGGTACGCGGACGAGGTCAGGGCGAACGAGGCCAGAGTGACACAAGGAACTCATATTTCGATCGGCGAGTTGCTCGAGGAGTTACGCGAGGAGTTCCCCGACGTCACGATCTCAAAGGTCCGTTTCCTCGAGAGCCAAGGGCTCATCAACCCCGAGCGCACACCATCGGGCTATCGCAAGTTCTTCGCCCCCGACGTCGCGTTGTTGCGTTGGATCCTGTTGCAGCAACGCGACAACTTTCTCCCGCTCAAGGAGATTCGCCGCCGGATCGAGGATGGCGAGGCGCCCCACGCGGAACCCGACCACACCAGCGCGCTGGGTCCGCACGACGGCGTTGTCGAGCCCGCGGCGACGCCGAACCACGACGTCGCGGCGCTGACGTCTCCGAGCGACGCCAGTACACCGAGCCACGCCAATAAACCGAGCGAGCGCAGTACACCGACCGAGGCCCGTGAGTCGGGCAGGACCAGCACGCCGAACACGGCTGCGGCTGCGGTCGTCGCCCCAGCGGCGAGCTCGGACACACCGGTGTTGATGAACACGGGTCGGCCAGCTCACAGTGTGTTCGACCAGGACGACACCGCCACCTACGCGGCCGACGAGGTCTGTGCGCGCGTCGGGATTTCGCCGGAGTCCTTGGCTGAGCTCGAACGGTACGGGCTGCTCAGCACACGCTCGATCGCCGGGACCGCGTACTACGACTCCGACGCGCTGGCCGTGGCCGAGCTGGCCCAGGAGTTCGCCCGCCACGGCGTCGAGCCGCGCCACCTGCGGCTGCACCGGCTTGCCGTCGACCGCGAGGTGGGATTCCTTGAGCAACGAGTCGCGACGCTGGTGCGGCAACGTAACCCCGAAGCTCGACGTGAGGCGCGAGGTGTCGTCGAGAGCCTGGTCGAGTTGGGTTCGGAGCTGCACTTTCACGTCTTGCGTTCGCTCATGCGGGCATATCGAGACAGGCTTTAGCCACCGCCAAGCCACCGAAAGGAGGCCGACAGCCATGGTCCCGGTTCGTTTGGTCGGTGTACGAGTCGACTTTCAGTCGAACCAGCCCATCGTCTTGCTGCGAGCGGGCGACACGTTGATTCCGATCTTCATCGGATCAGCCGAAGCGTCAGCAATCGCACTGGCGCTGGAAGGCACGACTCCGCCCCGCCCCCTTACGCACGACTTGTTGCGCGACGTACTTGTCGCAGTCGGCGTCGAGGTGACCCGCGTTGCGATCTCTGCCGTGCGTGACGGCACGTTTTTCGCGGAACTGCATCTGCGTGACCCGCAGGGCAACGACACCGTGGTGTCGTGTCGGCCGAGCGACGGCGTCGCGCTCGCCGTCCGTGTCGGCGCGGAACTCTGGGCCGCCGACGAGGTGGTCGCGCTCGCGGGTGTCCCAGCGCCTGACGAGATCGACGACGAGGACGACGAGGATTTGGACGCGACCGTGGCCGATGCGCCTGGCGCGAGTGAGGAGGAATTGGAGGCTTTTCGGGCGTTTCTCGACGAAGTTCGGCCCGAGGACTTCGAGGGGGAGTGATCCAGCCCGCCGTGTAGTTCCCTCACTGTGATTCGTGTCTTGACAGTCACGTATCAGTTGAGGCTTACTTGTCTCAACATCAACATGAGCAACATGGTGTGACGATAAGTGGTGGCCCTCGACCACGCTTACGCCGCGTCCTGGTGGTCCGAACAAAAGGGGAAGTGGTGGGCGACAACCCGACACACGTAATGACCGGTGATCAGACCACAGTGCGGACGGGCTTTCGTGGCCCGCAAGTGTGCAAGTTGGTGGGCATCTCGTACCGCCAACTCGACTACTGGGCCCGAACGGACCTCCTGCGTCCGAGCATCGCCGATGCACAAGGCAGCGGCAGCCAGCGGCTGTATTCGTACTCCGACCTGATCGAACTCAAGGTGATCCGCCGCTTGCTCGACTCGGGTGTGTCGCTCCAGCGCGCGCGGCGAGCGATCGAGTTCTTGCGCGACCACTTCGACTCCGACCTCGCCACGGCCAACTTGGTCATCGCCGGCAACGACTCGTTGCTCGTCCGCACTGGCGAGGAGGTCATCGACCTGCTCCACAGCGGTCAAGGCGTGCTCAACATCGTGCCGCTCGCGCCCGTCGTGGCTGAGATCGACGCGGCGGTTGTGGCACTGCGGCCGGTCGCGGCCGTGCTCGCCGAACCGACGTGGGCCACAGCAAGCGGCTCGTAACGGTCGAGCGCGCAGCGGTCGTGTGCGACGGCCGTTCCCGCGACGGCCGTTCCCGCGACGGCCGTTCCCGCGACGGCCGTTCCCGCGACGGCCGTTCCCGCGACGGTCGGTCTGGCGGCGGGCGTTCCTGCAGATCTGCCAGCGCCGACTCCTAAGGTAGGGGAATGGCCGACCCGACTTCTGGAGACACACCCAGCGCCGACCCGCAACCCGCTGACCCTGGGGCAGAGGCGTTACGCCATTCTCCGCTGGCGACCCAGCATCGGCGTCTCGACGCGAAAATGACGCCGTTTGGTGGCTGGGAAATGCCGCTTCAGTACCCGAGCGGAACGCTGGCCGAGCACATGGCCTGCCGCACGTCGGCGGTCGCTTTTGACGTCAGCCACTTGGGAACCGTGCGGGTCGTCGGCCCTGACGCGTTCGAACAACTGCAGTTCGCGCTGACCAACGATCTGTCGAAGATCGAGGTCGGAAAAGCGCAGTACACACACCTGCTCTCGGATACGGGCGGGGTGCTCGATGACATCATCGTGTGGTGGGTCGGTCCAGCCGACTTCCATGTCATGCCCAACGCGTCCAACACCGAGCGGGTGCGAGCAGCCGTCGGCGGCGACGACATAACCGAGAGCCGCGCGGTAATCGCCGTGCAGGGACCCGGTGCACGCGCCGCGGTGCGCCAACTCGACCCAGCATTGGCCGAGGTCGGACGATTCCGGGTCGGATCTGTGATGCTCGGCGGGATCGCCGTGTTGGTTGCCGGCACCGGATACACGGGTGAGGACGGGATCGAGATTGCTGTGCCCGCGGGGCGTCCGGCAGAACTCGTGTGGGAGGCGCTGCTGGAGGTGGGCGTCATGCCCGCGGGTTTGGGCGCCCGCGACACGTTGCGTCTCGAAGCGGGATTGCCACTTCACGGCCACGAGCTCGGGCCCGACATCTCGCCGCTCGAGGCAGGCCTCGGGTGGGTCGTCGGCTGGAAGAAGGCCGACTTCCGGGGGCGCGCTGCCTTGGTTGAACAGCGTGACGACGGACCCGCCCGTCAGCTGGTCGGACTCCGCACGCAGGGGCGACAGCCTCCCCGCGCGGGTTACCGCGTCGTCGACACGGCGGGCGCAGCGCTCGGCGAGGTGACGAGCGGCAACTTTTCCCCTGTTCTTGAGGTTGGGATCGCGATGGCGTTTGTCGCTCCTCACGTCGCAGTCGGCGACGAGGTCGCGATCGAGGGCCGCGGCCGCGCGGTGTCGGCCGAGGTGTGTTCGCTGCCCTTCGTCTCGCGAGGGTGAACGAGGTCTCGCGAGGGTGAACGAGTCAGACCCCGACTGCCAGCCGGACAGCACAGCCGATACCCAGTGGAACGTCCGTGTCATCCGCTCCGCCCAACGCCGAAAGACCTGTTCGGCCCGACTGGTCGACGCCACGACCATCGAGGTGCGGGTGCCAGCCCGGCTCTCGCGTGAGCAGACCCAACGCAGCGTTGCCGAACTGGTCGACCGGGTCGTTCGACAGGCGCGTGGTGACAGCCGGCGCACCGACGACGACCTGATGCGCCGAGCCCGGCAGCTGAGCGGCCAACTCGGCCTCGACATGCCCCTCGTCGTGTCCTGGTCGAGTCGACAGCTCCGGCGATTTGGCTCCTGTACGCCGGATCGGCGCGTCATCAGGTTGTCGGATCGACTCAAAGTGGTGCCGGACTACGTGCTCGACGCCGTACTCGTTCACGAGATGGCGCACCTCTCGCATCCCAATCACGACGCCGCGTTCTGGGCTCTCGCGAAGTTGGCACCACGCCTTGAGCGGGCCGACGGCTTTCTCGAAGCGATGGCGCTGGGCTGCCACGACCCATGCGACGACCCGCCGGATGCGACCGTCGTGCGCCCTGGCGCGGACGAGGACTAGCCAGCCAGGGCACTAGCCGGGTCAGGGATTCAGTCAGGACAGTCTATGAACTCCC
Source organism: uncultured Acidimicrobiia bacterium (assembly GCA_964635475.1). Taxonomy (GTDB): domain Bacteria; phylum Actinomycetota; class Acidimicrobiia; order Acidimicrobiales; family CAZWPY01; genus CAZWPY01. Next base: position 822 of record CAZWPY010000061.1, on the reverse strand, counting down.
TCTTGACACTCGAATATATGTTCGATACGATGGCGACATGGCAGTGGGGCCTGATCCGGTAGTGGAGCAAACGCTCGATCGTGTCGGGACCTTGTGCGCGCAACGCCATGCGCTCGATATCGAGCTGTGTGAGGAGTTGGCCGTGCTCGCGCAACGGGGTAACCCACAAGCCGCTGGCTTTCGTAGCGTTGCTCAGTGGCTGAGCCTCGCGGGTGGACTCTCGCCGGCTGAAGCCAAACGGTATGTGCGCGTCAGTGCTGAATTGGCTTCGTTGGGTGAGCTGGTATCTGACGCTCGTGATGGACGTGTGGGAATCGTTGCGCTCGACTCTGTCGCCAAGGTGATCACCACCGACAACGCCGACAAGCTCACCTGTCTCACGCGGACCTTGGGTGTGGCTGGCTTGGCTAAGGCACTAGGTCTGTATCGCCGTTATCGCGAGACACCGGTGTATCTGGAGAACGAACTCAGCTCGTGGAGTGAGTTTGTAGACGACTCCGGTTGGTATCACCTACGAGCTCGTTTACGGGGAGCTACTGGTGAACTACTGCGTGGAGCTCTTGTGCGCTGTCGTGAAGGAGCCACTGATCTCGACGACGCGGTGAGTCACTTGGCAAGTGCATCACTTGAGCACAACGGTGCTGGTGTTTCACAGGTACTGATCCACGCGGAGCTAAACGACATCGCCGATCTGTTGGCACCTGTTGCCACTCACGTGCGCCTTGGTAGTGCTACCTACGACCGTGATGGTCGTCGTGTGGAGCCACAAGAACTGGCTTCGGTGATCGACGACGCGAAGGTCGCAGTGATTGTGAGTCACGA
>CAZWPY010000060.1:0-19680 GCA_964635475.1 uncultured Acidimicrobiia bacterium | reverse complement strand
TGATTGTGAGTCACGAGGGCAAGCCGTTGTGGCTGAGCAATTCGGTACGAACAGCAACTCAGCATCAGCACAAGGCATTACGCGTGCGTAGTGGTGGTCGTTGTGAAGTGCCTGGGTGTGATGCAACGCGGTTCTTACGAGCTCATCACGTGGTGTTTCACTCAGCAGGTGGTCCAACCGAGCTAGAGAACCTGTTTTTGGTTTGTGGTTTTCACCATCGACAGATCCACCATCACCGCTGGCGCGTGAAACACCTGGGTAACCAGGAGTTCGAGGTGTTTAATCAACACCACGAGTCGTTGGGCACAACACGAGATCCAAATGACCAACGACTACCCGGTGATCCGACCTTGCCGTTGCCGCCACCGCACTTCAATCGACGAACCCCACGAGCGAAGTGCGCGGGAGAGCCGCTCACCTACGACGCGCTCGACGTATTCATCGCCGGACTACTAGAGGCCGACGCGGCTGGGCGGATGAGGCGCGCCGCGTAGTTGCTCGGTGGGGCAGATCGCGGCCGACAGGCGGGCGGGCGGCGTCGGAAACCTTTTTTCGAAAAAAGTGTCAGGTTCTTCGGGGACCGGCGATCTCTTTGGTCAAACAGCGGGCACGGAGCTCGCAAGAACCAAAGGAGTCGTAATGACAAACGCCCGCCGCTTGGCCCTCGCCCTCGGAATCCTCGCCTCGGTCAACGTTGGTTTGGCCCTTGCCTCCACTGACGCCAACGCCAAGCCGCCGATCGACACCGACCTCCCGGGTCTTGATTTGCCGATCAAAGTCCCGTCGTCACTGCCGCCAACGATCTCGCACACGATTTCCACGCTGCCGTCGTTGCCGCCAGCGGTCTCGACCGTTGTCACCACGACGTCGATCCCGACGATCTCGCACACGTACTCGACCACGACATCGAAGCCACCCACCACCTCAGCCTCCACGACCCGCTCAACAACCGCCTCAACCACTGCCTCAACGACCGGGTCCACGACTGCGTCGACCACGAAGTCGACCACCGGCTCAACGACGGCGTCGACCTACAACCCGCCCGTCTCGAATCCGCCGAGCGCTCCGGTGGCGCCTCCGATCCGTACCCACCCCGCCTTCACTGGCTGATCCGTAGCGGTGCGACGCCGCCACCCAACAACGGTTGTGTGCGCAGGTCCTTAGGGCCTGCGCACCATCGCGTGCGGGGCGTGATCGATCAGCTCGTCAGCGCTCGGCGAGTACAGCTTGGGCGGCCGACTCGCCGGTGCGCACGGCGCCTTCCATGTAGCCGTTCCAGACAGCCGAACACTCGGCGCCGGCCCAGTGGATGCGGCCGATTGGCTCTCGTAGGGCGTGGCCATACGCGCTCCATACGCCGGGTGTGAAGTGGGCGCCGTAACAGCCGCGGCTGAACTCCTCGGCCATCCAGTCGCGTTCGATGTACTCGATCGGTTGTGCGGCCGCAGGGCCGAAGTAACGAACAAAACAGTCGAGAGCGGCGGCGCGGCGCTCAGCCTCGGTGCGACGGACCCACTCGCGGCCGTCCGCGCCCTCGAGGAATCCCATGAGGATCCCCGGGCCCGGTTGCTTTCCCGCTGCGACCTCTGGGGGCGAGTTGTCGAAGGTGACCTTGACCGGACCCATGTCGGAGGCCGCTTGTCCGTTCAGTCCTTCGTCGCGCCAGAAGGGGCGTTCGTAGATCGCGTACAGCTTCACGACCGAACCCGCTGGGAGCCGTTGCGTGAGTTGGTCGCGCCACGACGGGAGGGCGGGGGAGTAGTGAATACGGCCCGCCAGCGTGGGGGGCAACGTGACGATCACGTGCGAGCCGTGAAATTGTTGGCCAGATCGGGTGGTGACGAGCACTCCGGAGTTGTGGTGCTCGATGCGCGCAACGGGCTGGTTGAGCTGCACCCGGTCGCCGAGAGGGGCGGCCATCGTTTCCGCGATGCGGATGGAGCCACCGACGATGCGGTCCTGCTGGGCGCCGCGGTCGACGGAGATGAGGGTCTCCAGATCGGTGCCGGAGTGGGCGTAGAACATGGCGTGCAGGGCCGAAAGCTCGTCGGGCCCGGCCGAGAACACCGCTTCGCAGGCCACGTGGAAGTACTCGCGACCGAGCTTGGTGCGCAGGGTTTTGTTGATCCAGGTGGCAAACGTCTGTGAGTCGAGGGCGCCGGCCGCTTTGGCCCGCCACGGCTCATCGAGCGGTACGCGACCGGCCGCCCTGTTGAAACGGGCCAGCCCCTGCGCGAGGTCGGCGAGCACGAACGGGCTCAGCTTGGGGACCGCACCGCGCGTGGGTTTCATGAGCGAGCGTTTGCCGCCGAGGTGGATCACCGTCGATCCGGTGTTGTAGGTGGGAAATGTGGTGAGACCGAGCTCTTTAACGAGCTCATACATCCGAGACTGCGTCGGCCCGATCCACTGGCCGCCGAGTTCGATTGGCGTGCCGTCGTTTGTGTGTCCGCCTTCGGTGCGTCCACCGACACGCCCACGCGCTTCGAGCACGATTACGTCGTGGCCGCCAGCGCGTACGGCTCGCGCCGCCGCCAGCCCCGCGAGCCCTGCCCCAACCACGATCACAGGGACATCGGCGGACTGCGTAGTTGTCATGGGCCGAGTTCTAGTCGCCAGGCCGCGGCCCCGCGCCGTCGCCTGTAACCCCAACCTGCGGCCCTGCCCGGCTGTCACAGCGGCTCCTTACGATGACGGACACAACGATCAGGTTTTTCCGGGCAATTCGACCAGGGGGCCATTCGGGCATGACGACTCCTCAGCGCGGGCTGCTGTTCCATTTCACTCACGTCGACAATGTCGCCTCGGTCGCGCGAGCGGGGTTGTTGTGCGACAGCGCGCTGGATTCCACCAACCCGGACTTCACCGAGGTCGCCAACCGCGACATCAAGAAGCGACGACGTTCTCAGCCTGTGCGGGCTGGCCCTGGGGGAGTCGTTGCTGATTACGTGCCCTTCTATTTCGCGGCGCGATCACCAATGCTGTACGCGATTCATAGGGGCCGGGTACCTACCTACGGAGGAGGTGACGACGAGCTGGTCTACTTGGTGAGCAGCATCGAGGCCATCGTGAATCATCGCTTGGCTCTTGTGGTCACCGACAGAAACGCCGCGCTCAAGTACGCGCGGCACACGGCCGACCTTGGGTCGCTCAACGAGTTCGTCGATTGGCCACTCATGGAGCACGCATCATTCGCCAACACCAGCACCGAGCTGGATCGGAGGGAGCGGCGGATGGCCGAACTTCTTGTGCACCGCCGAGTGCCGTGGAGCGCCTTTCTGTATGTCGGTGCCATGTCGGAGCCCCGGGCTCACCAAGCCCGCACTGCGCTCGCTAGCGTTGGGGCCCCGGTGATCCCCGTTTATGTACGCCGAGATTGGTACTTCTGATGACCGAGTTCGTGAACGGAAGTGGAGACCTCCTTGAGGCCCCTGTCGACGCGCTCGTTAACACGGTCAATACCGTCGGCATCATGGGCAAGGGGATCGCGCTGCAATTCAAGCGAGCCTTTCCGGCGAACTTCGCCGCTTATGCGAAAGCGTGCCGGCGAGGCGAGGTCGCGCTCGGTGAGATGTTCGTGTACGACAACGGTCTCGAACGCCCCCGGTGGATCGTCAACTTCCCAACGAAGGGACACTGGCGTTCGCAGTCCCGCTTGACAGACATCGATCACGGCCTCGGTGACCTCGCGCGTGTAATCGAGGAGTGTGACATCACGTCCGTTGCTCTGCCGCCGCTGGGGTGTGGCAACGGCGGGCTCGACTGGCGAGACGTCGAGCCGCTGATCCGGCGCAGGCTGGCGGGGTTGTCGGTGGTCGTCCACCTGTTCGCGCCAGGGGTCGCCCCCACGGCGGCAGCGATGCGTGTCGCGACGACGAGCCCGGAACTGACCGAAGGCCGAGCCGCGCTGCTCACGCTGCTGCACCGCTATTCACAGCGGGCAGGCGACGTGAGCCTGGTGGAGACACAGAAGTTGATGTACTTCCTGCAGGTTGCAGGCCAGCTGCCCCGAGTCAACTTCGTAAAGGGCCGTTACGGGCCCTACGCCGACGCGCTGCGCCACGTCCTGATCCGGCTTGAGGGCCACTACCTCGAGGGGTACGGCGATGGCAGCAAGCCAGTTCAGGAGTCCGAACCGATTCGGCTGCTCGACGGCGCGGCTGACCGAGCGGCGGCGGCGTTGCGAACAGTCACGGACAATGCCGTCATCGATCGGATCGAGCGCACGCTTGATCTAACGCACGGTTTTGAGTCGCCATATGGCATGGAGTTGCTTGCAACTGTCCACTGGTGTGCGTCGGACCCGGCGATCGGATCGGCAAGCGATGCCACCGCGTGCGTGCGGTCTTGGAGCGACCGCAAGGCGCGGATGTTCACCGATGGGCACATCGAGGCCGCGTGGGCTCACCTTGAATCGCTCGGGTGGTTACACCAGTCGCGGTAGCGAGGAGGCGGCGGCGAGGTGGGACCAGTGTTGGCGGAGCCAGCGGGGGCGGCGGTCGGGGAGTGCTGCTGCGTGAAGGTCGGCCAACCAGCGAGCGCGTACGTCGCGGGCGGTGGCAACGGCGGCGGCGGTAGAGGGAGGTGCTGTGATCCAGCTTCGTTGCACGAGGTCGCGCTCGGCGGCGAAACGAGCCGTGCTTGCCGACCAGTCGCGCAGCGCGAGGCGGTGCAGCTGCTCGTGTTGCCACCAGTACGAATCTGCACTGGCCGTGTTGCTCGCCGACGACGTGCTGTAGAGGGCGCCGCCGGCGGGTGCGGCCAGATCGACCGGCAGGAAGATCGACGTGCACGGGGCCGACGTCGCAGTCGCCCAGTGTTGGGCCCGAGCGCCGGTGAGATCGGCCACCCACGACGCCGTGGTTTGCGTCGCGGTCAACGTTCCGCCGCTGTGTGCGCACGGCGCGCTGAGGGCCCCGCTCGCGCGTGACCACTGCGGCGTGCCCGTCGGGCCGTGGTCGCGCAACGCCGTCATGAGATCGAGTGGGCCGACGGCGTGGGCCGCCGCGGCGGTCGTGCGGGCTTGCCGCAACGCGCAGCGCGCCACCCGGCCGCGTATGGGATCGGCGAAACGTCGAGCGAAATCGGGAATTGTCAGGCCATTGGAGATGGATCGGCCTGGTCCTGCGACCGGCTCTGTTGCCCAGTGGCGGCCAGCGGTTTCCAGAACGATCGCGCCGTTGGGATCGGCAACGATGAAGCTGTTGTCGTAGGTGAAGCGCGGGTGGTCGTGGCTGCACGGCCCGCCTTGCCCGTGCCGTTCCAGCAACTCGACGATTACGCCGACGGCCTCGTGGGTATTCGTCGCCCGCTCAAGGGCCAAACGCAGCAAATCCATGCCCAGCAAAGCGCCATCGAGGTGGGCGCGGCGCGCTCGACGGGTCAGCCGGGTGAACACGGCCTCGTTGCCGATGACCACACCGTGTTCGTTGGCGCCGATCTCCGCGCCCCACATCCACCAGGGTTGCGACAACACGACGGCGTTGGTGTGCGCCACCTGGGGAATCGCGCTCCACGTTGCCCTGACCCGCTCGCCCGGCTCGTGGTCGAGCGCGGGAACCCACACGAGGCGTTGCTCTTCGTTCGCGTCGCGGTCGCTGTTTTTTGCGAACAACACGCCAGTGTCGGTGAGGCTGACGAGCGTGTCGCACATGTGCCTGAGGCTATGACGTAACCGCTAGAACCAACTCGACGGCCAGTTCGCCCACGCGGTGGCTCCAACGTGACGCGTAGACCTCGCGCACTCGCCAACCGGCCCGGCGCAACTCCACGCTGCGCTCGATGTGCGCGTCGGGGCCATCGGGGTGGACGCCCACAAGGACGGCTAGCGCGCGCTCGGGGTCGGCTCCCCACACAACCAGGTCGACCTTGTGGCGACCCGTTGGATAACCCACGGTGAGGTCAACCCCTGTGTTCTCAAGGTGTTCAGCCAGTTGCGCCACGAGTTGGTTGGGCGCCGGGGCCGACCGGGGCGCGAGCGGGGCGGTCGAGCCGTATCGAAGGAACTCGCCGATGAGTCCGGGCGGGTCGTTGGCCAGGGAGGTAATGACCACCAGCGACTCGCGTGCTCGGGTTGTCATCACGTTGAACAGGTGCGGCTCGGCGACAAAGGTCCGAGTGCCGATCGGCGCGGCGGGCGCGATGCCCAGCACGAGAATCATGTGATCTCGCTCGCAGCCTTGGAAACCGTGGACGGTCCCGACGCGAAGTCCGATCAGCTCCAATTCTTCAAGGGTGAATTGGGCGGTCACGTGGTCGCGCAGCTCGTCGGCCAGCGCGCGGAAGGGTGTGACGATCCCGATCGACGTCTCAGTGTTGGTTGCTTGGGCGGTCGCGAGGGCGAGCCGGACGAGGTCGAGCGCGGCAGCGATTTCGGCCTGTTGCGGGTCGCGCCCCGGGCCCGCTGCCGCCGGGTCGACTCGAACGACGTGGATGCAGTCGCGGCTGTGGTTGCGCGGGTGGGTGGTGGCCACCGTCGAACCCTCGTAGAAACGTTGTAACGAAAAGTCGATGAGGTGCGGCGCCGAGCGAAAGTGTTGTGTCAGCGGCATCGGAGCCGCGCGGGCGACGGCCAGATCGAGCAGGCTCGTGCGTCGTTGATCGAGCAGCGAGCGCAGCGTTGGGTCGTGGATTGATTCGGCATCGAGCGCGGCAGTCACGGCGTCCCCGGCTACGAACGAGACGTGGCGGAGTTGTTGGGGGTCACCGATGGCGACGAGACGTTTCGCGCGCAGTAGCGCCGGCGCGGCGGTGATTTGGTCGACCTGTGATGCCTCGTCAATGAGGGCGACGTCGAACATTGCGGGCGCGAGCGGCAACAGGTCGTCGATGTCTCGCAGCGTCCCGACCCAGAGGGGCAACGCCGCGGCGAGTGCGTGTCCGTCGAGGCGTGCGAGCGCCGTTCGGCGGGCGGCACGACCCGAACGCAACGCGGCTGCCGTGGCGCTCACTACCGCTCGGGACTTCTCGCTGAGTTCGAGGCTGCGTGCATAGTGCTGGAGCCAAGCGCCGTGCTCGGTGCGGTAGCGCTCCTCGGCGGCGACGAGTTGCACCCACGATTGGGTGAGTGACAAGCCGCCCTCGCGGCGAATGGCCGCGACTCGCGCTGTGCGACGAGCCAGTGAGATGGCCGCGTCGAGCTCCGCGCACGCGTCGCGTGGTTCGCTGGCGCGCAGCTCGTAGCCAGCCGTGCGAGACGCCCGTTGCAGGAGGCGGCGCGCTCGCCACGTGGCCAGCGGACCGCGCAGGCTGCGGGCGCGTGCGACCGCCGCGGCGAGGCTGTCGAGCAGTGGTCCGGCGAGTTGCGTCGAGTGCGCTGAGCCAGCGCCCGTGCCCGCGAGCACGTCGAGGTTGTCGACCCCGCCGGTGCCGAAGTCGACGCTGGTGTTGTGCGCTAACAGCGAGCGTTCGATGTCGGTCTCGGCCTCAAGCGCATCGTGAATCGCGAGGCGCAGTTGTTCGACGGCGAGTCGGGCGTGATCGAGCCGAGCGGCGACGGTGGCGCCGTTGCTGGGTGTGGCGGCGCGCGCCGTGGCTGCCACCACGTCGTCGCCGACGTGGCGCTGGCGGTCGCCGCCGAACACCACGGGGTCGGGTCCGGGTGCGGCGTCGAACAGTTCGACCAGCGCGTCGACCGCCGCGGTGCTCGGGGCCGCGATCAGTACCGAGTGCCCTTGTTCGATCGCGTGCAGTGCCGCGGCGACGGTGGTTTGCGACTTGCCGTTGCCGGGCGGGCCCGTGATGACGGTGATCGGCTCGGTGTCGGGCTTTTGCGCTGCGGCCCACTGTTGCGCCGTGAGCGCGACGGGGCTTTCGGGCCAGGTCGAGTTGACCAGTGAGCCGGTGTGGTCGTCGGCGAATTCGCTGCGATATCCCTGCCAGAAGTGGTAGCGCTGCGGGGAGTACAGCGCGGCGAACGCGGTGTTGTCGATCGGGCGGGAATGCCAGAGCTGGAGCGTTGCGCCCACGGTTGGCGTGAGCGGCGTCGGCTCCTCGACGTACAGCTTTAGCTCGGCGGTGACCTCGAGCTGTGTGGGATTGCGTGGTCGCGCGAGTAGTTGGCGGCGACCCAGACCGGCGGCGAAGGTGACATCGGCGACCCACGTATTGAGGCGAGTGAGCCGTGCAAGTAACGCCGGGTCGACCGTGTGCGGATCAGACGACGAATCGACCATGCCGAGTCCGCCGGGCGTGACGGTGGTGAGCGCGCCGCCGCCGTATTGAATCGTGCTCTCGAGGTGCTCACGCGTCGCCACGTCGGTGATGTCGAGTTCGAGGCGGGCCGCGCTGTGGACAGTGAGGACTAGGCCGAGGCGGGCATACTTCAGCGACGGTGTCTGCCCCTTTTGTGCGGACCACGAGACGATGGGCGCGTGCACCGGCTGGCCGTTGTGCATACCGGTCAGCCACAGCCACCCGACCCGCAACTGCGCTCCTGGCGTGACCGAGGCCCGCCGCGCAAGGCTCCCGGCGGCGTCGGTCGAGCGGCGCGGCACGGCTACTTGCGGCGGCTGGAGGGCGCTAGTTCGCTCCAACATTGCGGCGGATCCTGGATACAGCGAGGCGGTCGGCGTGATGTGGGCCACGTGCGCGGCGGCCGTGTCGGCTCGGGTTGTTGCCAGCCTGGCCAGTACTCCCAACACCGGGTTACGCACGCCGCGAAGCTATTGCACGCCGCGCGGGGGTATCGGTGGTGGCACTGGGCTATCGGTGGTGGCGTTGGAAGAAGGCGGCTACTTGCGGCGCCAATGACGCGGGCGGCGTGTGGCCGGTGTCGGTGATCTGTACGACGAGTTCGAGACCGTTTGCCGAGCGAAACGACGTGGTGTCGGCGCTCAGTTTGGTGCCGGAGGCGTTGAGCGCAATGCCGAGGCGGGCCTTGACCAGATTGACCGAACGGACTTGTTGATCAAAGGGGACGATGGGGTCTTGCCGGCCCATCTGCATGTAGACCGAACGAGGTGGCGCCGTCAGCGTCTTGGCTCCGGGCTGGCCGCCGGCAGTGGCGATCGCGGCGAGTTGGCTGCCGCGTTGTTGCCACAACAGCGCGGTGAACGCGGCGCCGTTGGAGTGGCCGGTCGCGTAGATCCGATCACGGTCGATGGGCACGGCCGCCGCCACGTAGGCGAGCAGGCTGTCGAAGAAGTGCAGGTCGCGGTCGGCGAGTTCGCCCGCTGTCGTTTGCCATCCCGACTTCACGCCGGTCGGATCGGTGAGGCCCTTGTGGCCCGTAAGCCCGTCTGGATAGACCGCAACTGCTGCGGGCCACAGTGAGTTGATCGGCGTTTTGCGGGCGTAGTTGGCCCCACTGCCGCCATGGCCGTGGAAGCCGAACACGAGCGGCGTCGCGCCCGAGAGCTTCGTCGGAACATAGACAACAGCCGTGCGGTTTTGTCCGTCGACGGTCAACGTCACAGTCTGGCGACCGGCCTTGAGCGTGGGTTTCGTCGCTGTCGCCGCGGCGGTGTTGGCCGATGCCGCCGTGCCGACCGCGCCGAGCGCGCTGATCGCGCTGGCCAGCAGGCCGAACATGGCGGCCGCTTTCACGCCGATTCGACGGCAGCGGGCTTTGGTGCTGGGTTCAGAGGTCATGTCGCAAGACTGTGCCACGCCCGTGTGAGCTCGTGGCCAGCACTCTTTGAGCAAAGTGTTATCAACCAAGGTCTAACTGAGTGTGCCTGCGGCTCGGGTTGCTAGTGGTCGAGCAGCGTTTCGGTGTAGTCCCATAGTTGGCGCGCCGCGCGGGGGTCGCAGGCATGAGCGGCGACCTCGCCGCGGGAGCAGTTGGCGATGTAGTTCCCTCGCAGGTGTACGGCCGCCGGGTGGGCCGCGGCCCACACGACCGAGGCCGCAGCTTGCTCAACGCGACGTAAGGGTTCGTTCGACAACTCCGCCGTATTCATCACGCGCTCAAGGTCGTCGGCGGTGAGGTGACGGCCGATGCGGGTGGCCGCCATCCCCGGATGGACGGAGAATGCCGCGGCCGTCTCGCCGTGGCGGCGGTCGAACTCGAGCGCGAACAACGCGTTGGCCGTTTTCGACTGTGCGTACGCGACCCACGGGTCGTACGGCCGCCCGACAAAGTGCGGGTCGGCCGGATCAATCGCAGCGAGCGAATGTGCCGCCGACGACAACACGACCACACGTGCGGCGGGCGCTCGGCCGAGCAGCGCCAGCAGCTCGCGGGCGAGCGCGAAGTGACCGATGTGGTTGGCGGCGAGGTGTAGTTCCCAGCCCTCGCGCGTGCGCGCGAGCGGCACCGCCATGACGCCGGCGTTGAGGATCGCGATGTCGAGCTGAGGGTGGCTGTGGGTGAGCTGGTCGGCGCAGCGGCGGACCGAAGTCAGATCCGTCAGTTCCATTTCGATGGTGGCGACGTCGTGGACGTCGAGGCTGGCCAGCTTTGCCCGCGCCTTTGCGGCCGACTCCGCGCTGCGCGCGGTGATAGTCACGTGTGCCCCTGCTCGAGCCAATGCACGTGCGGTCTCACGGCCGATGCCCGAGGTGGCGCCGGTGATCACGACGTGGCGTCCGGCGACATCGACACCGGCGAGGACATCGTCGGTGATCGAGTGCTCGTCGAATGCGTGTGTCGAACGGGTCACAGCGCGAGCTCGGGGACGTCGCCCAGCATGATCACCGACGCAGGGTCGCAGTGGTCGTCGACGATCCACTTACACATACGCCGCACGGGCTCGATCGCATCTTGGGGCATCGCGGCGTTCACGTGGCACGCGTAACCCAGTGACGTGAGCCGTTGTGCGCCGTAGAGGGGTGCAATGTCGCGCAGGGTCTGTTTGAGCGAGTCGGGATAGACGCCGATGGTCTGCGTGAACCCGTTTACTCGACCCAGCGCGTCGAGCGGATCGTCGACGGGGACAAGGTTGAGCACCCGACCGGCGAGCGAATCGGCGAAGTCGACCGGCTCGGGCAAGTGCGACACGATCACGGCGCCGCCGCCTCGCGGCCCGGCCGGATCGTGGGCCGCGACATCGAGCACGGTGTACCAGTCGTCGGCGAGGCGAAGTGCGTCGATGTTGTCTCGCAGGCCGTGGTCGACGTGGCGCACGGGGGTGCTGATGTGCGGCGGTAGTGCGTGCAACTCGGCCGCGATGTGGCGACCGAGCGCGACGAGATCGGCCACACCGTCGGGACCAGTGCCGCTTGCCACGTAGGCGACTCGTGCGTTGGCGCACGCGTACTGGTTGGCGACGCCAACGTCGAGTGCGAGGCGGCGTGCGACATCGGCCAGTGCGTCGCGGTTGGCGAACGCCTCACGCCCGATGAAAGTGGCGGAACGTTTGGGATCGAGGGCAATCAGCTCGAGCCCCGGTTGGATGTAGGTGCCGACGTGGCGCAGGGCCGCGACGCCGCCCCACGCAACGATCTTCTCGACGCGGCGCGGGTCGTACAGGTGGCCCTCGACCGCGGCGTCGCCACCCTTCCAGTACACGACCGTGAGGTGGCGAGTGAGCGGGTGGTCGGGAGCGATGTCGATCAACGTGCGACACAACGCGGCTGCGGTGAGCGGGTCGTTCGACGGGGCTTTGATGATGCCGTCGCCTTTGGTGATCGCACTGCGGATGATCGTGATCGCGGCGACGAGTGCGCCGTTGCCCGCGGGGATGTGCACGCAGCGTGCGCCGAATGCCCGAGTGCGAATCTCTCGACCGTCGTAGTGCGTGCGAGCGACCCAACCGTCGAGGTACTCGCGACCGATCGAGGTATCGACCATCTCCCACAGTGCTTCGGCGGAGAAGCTGAACGGCAGCGCCGCGTACGACTGGCGCAACATCGATTCGGGGTATTCATTGGCGATTGCGGCCGCGGCCATGGCTTCTTGAACGTGGCCGTTGTTGCGAGGCGAGAGGTTGTTGCCGAGTTCGACGAGCACGTCGACGATCTCGGCGATGGGGACAGCGTGGAGGTCGGCGAGATCGCCAGGGGATCGAAGCGCGAGGCGCCCGAGATGCCGGCTTGGACTCGGCGCGTGGAACACACCGCGGCCGCGGGCGCCGAAAGCAACGGGCTCGTCATCGACCACGACGTGGCCACGCTCGATGAGCGGGACAACGAAATCGGGCCGTGCGCGAGGCGAGGTGGCGTCGTTTCCGTCGTGTGTGTTTAGGGCCGTCATGTGCTGCTCGGGGGTGCTTGGGGGTGCTTGGGTAGCGCCGGGTTAGACGTTGACCGTGCGGAGGAACTCGACGACCTCGCTGTGGACTTGCTCGGTCGCCGAGCAGCTGATCCGGTCGTCGTCGATTCCGGCCTTTTCGGAGTAACGCATGATGTCGTGTTCGATTGCGACCGACGTGCGTCCGCAGCGGCACGGCGTGGACCAATCGATCGTGATCTCGTCGCCGGAAATGATTCCGCCCCAGTGGCTCTCGTTCATCAGGTCGAAAAACGCGGCCCGCCCTGTGGTCACGCCCACCCGCGGCAACGGCGCGGAGGTGTCGGGGTCGAGCACAAACGGAATCACCCACGGCTGCACGTGGTACTTGCCGAGTTCGCAGGCCCAGTGCAGCGCGCTGATCTCCGACATGCCGTAACCCTCCTGCAGCACGGGCACACCGAGGAACTCACGAATCGTGTCCATGAAGTCGGGTGGAAGGACAAAACCTTTGGTTCCGCCGCCGACGAGGATGGCCGAGTCGGGATGAAAAACGCCCGAGATTCCGGCATCGAGCCCCGAACGCGCGAGGTGGAACATCACCGGGTAGGCCGAAGTCATAAAGACTTTCTGGCCGCGCAGCTCTCGGGTGAGCCGGCCGAAGAAGTCGCTCATGGCCTGTTGTTGGTTGGCTTGCATGGCTTCGAACTCGACTCGCCGCGCCGCGAGTTCGGGGTCGACCTTCACGGTGTCGAGCTCGCCGCGCGATGCCGCGGCACGCATCTGCGAGTACAGGAAGAGCAAATCTGAACTGATTGCATCGTCGTAGAGCGCGTGAAAGCGGGCGGGGTCGTTGCCGGTGAACTCGTTGCGCAACATCTCTGCCATCCGCAAGTGGCCAAGTTTTCCCCTTGCATAGTTGGGCCACACGACGTCGACGGCACCCGTGAGCACTTCGGGTGTGGGCTCCACGCCGAAACGCTGAAAGAGGAAAAGGCGCCACAGGCGCATGTTTTCGGCGGCGCCGTGTTTGCTTTTCGGGATGATCGAGATCGTGCCGGTGGTGCCCGACGAGGTGATCGCCTGCAGTGGCGTCTGCGCGTCGAGGCGATCGATCCACTCGTCGATCGATGCGCAGCCGTCGGTGTCGACGTGAGAGAGGTCGTAGCTCGTCTGTTTGTTGAGCCACGAGGTCATCAGATCGAAACGTTTGTTGACGATCAGTGTCGAGGGGTACGACTTAAAGACCGTGTGGGCAAACAGCAGCGGCGCGACGTCGTCGAACGCGGCGATGTCGGTCGCGCCGACGCCGACCCGCCGCGCGAGGTTCGCGGCCATCTCGATCGAGTCGAGGTGTTCGCCGACCCGCGTGCGTAACGCATCGAGTTGCATCTGCTCGAGCTCCGAGCGGTCGATGGTGTGCATGCGGGTGATCGACTGCGCGAAGTAGTTGCGGGGATCATCTCGGAACGAGACAGGGTGAGAAGCGCTCATGTGATGGTGCCTCCTTGTGCGCTCAGCGCAGGTGCGTGACGAGGACGTCGAGGGCGGTGCCTTGAGCGAGCAGCGACTCGATCACATCGAAGGTGCGCTCAGCCGCGAGGTTCGACACCGCGACCACCATGGCGCCGCCGAGTAGGTCGGCCACGACGTCGGCGTGCGGACCGGGCGGCAACGAGCGTTGTGCGAACCGTTGGAGGGCTTGCCCGATCACACCCGAACGCACGGTGTCGGCGGTGGCGCTGTTGCGTGTGATCTCGGCGAGAAACTCGAAGTAGTGCTGGCCCTGTGTGTATCCGGCGTCGACCATTCGGTCGGCCAACGCCCGCATGAGCGCCGACGGCTTGCGCACGCGGGTGCTGTCGATGAACTCGGCGACGGCGATTGCTCGTTCGTGCGCGACGGCGGCCATCAGCTCGCCTCGCGTCGGAAAGTGATTGAACAACGTGCGCGGCGCCACGCCTGCCTCTCGTGCGATACGTTCCATCGTGATCGCGGCAGAGCCGTGCGTGATCAGCAGTGGCGGGGCAGCTGCCAGGATCGCCGCGCGAGACCGGTCCTTGCGGCTCATGGCCATCGGCGGCGTGTCGTGAGCGGGCACTAATTGCAGTTTACTGCAATTAGCTGGCTCGTGAAGGATGACTGTCCCTGGGGGGTGGCAGAGTGACGGAGTCAGCGGTGCCCAGGTCGGGTGCCGGACTCGGAGGTCAAGTTGTCAACGGAAGCTTTGCAGCGCGCCCAGCACGTAGCCAAGGGTGTGCTCGCGCAGGTAAGCGCGGATCAAATGGCGCAGCAGACGCCGTGTCGCGCGTGGAAGGTGAGCGACCTGGTCGATCACATGGTTGGTTCGCAGCATTGGGGCGTCGCGACGTTGAAGGGCGAACCACCTTCGCAATCGGGCGAGGGTGCCTCCCAGGGTGACTTTGCGGCCGCCTACGACGCCGCGGCGTCCGCTGCCGCGGAGGCGTTTGGTGCCGATGGCGCGCTCGACGGCACGGTGAACTTGGGCGCGGAAATGCCCGCGTCGGCGTTGGTCGGCATCTTGGCGACCGACACGTTTACCCACGCGTGGGATCTGGCCAAGGCGACGGGGCAGGACACCGACCTCGACCCCGAGCTCGCCGAGCAGTTGTTGGCAGCGTCGAAAGAGGCGATCCAGCCGTCGTTTCGCAGCGAAGAGGGCGCGATCTTCGGCTTCGAGCAGGAGGCGCCTGAAGGTGCAAGCGCTGCCGACCGACTTGCAGCTTTCCTCGGCCGTCAGGTGTGAGTGGCGCACCATCGTGAGCTAGCGCCGTCCGGCGCGCACACGTTGAGCTTCGCCGAATTCGGCGAGCGGTTGATCGATGCGGCTGTGACGCCCGACCTGGTTGCTGTTCAGGTCGGGCGTCGGCTGCCACCGCCGATCACCCTCGACGAGGACCTGGGGATCCGCGGGCGCGCGCGGGGGACGGCTGTGGCCGTCTTCGACAGAGTTGAGGAGAGCGAGTCGCCCGACCCGGCACGTGAGCGGCGTTTCGAGGTGTTGCTCGACGTGGCCGTCGACCTGCAACTGTCGGTGTTGCGGTTGCGGGAGGAGAACTACGAGATCGAGGCCCGAGTGCGATTGCCCGTTGTGGTCGTTGCGCTTGAGTCACTCGAAATCGAAGCAAATATCGGGCCGATCACGGCCGCGGCCGTCGAGGTCACCAGCGCCGAGGGCGGCGGAGTAGCGCGGCTCGGCGGGCTTGTGCCGACCTTACGCAAGATGGTTGCCGGCCGGCTCAACAGCTTCGTACGTGACGAGGTCGGATCGATCCGTATCGACGTGGCTGCGATGATCGCGGCGGCGCTCGAACGCGAGTTGGGCGTCGCTCCGGCCGGACTGGGCCGAGCGGCGCGGGGTTTGGCCAGCGGTGGCTGAGCGGCTCGGGCTCGACGCGAGCGAAGTGATGGCGCTGCTGGCCGAGACGTTTCCGCAGGCCGGGAGCAACTTTGAGATCGCCCGGCTGAGCCCGCGGCGCGTGTTGTTGTGGTCGAGCACGTCGGAGGGACAGCTCCGTCCCGGGGCGACCGTGTCGGGACCCGCGCAGTTCGGCTTGCTCGACCTTGCGGCCTACGTGCTGGTGTTGGCCAACGTCGGCCGCGCGGAGCTGGCTGTCACGTCGCACGCGTCGATCAACTTTCTCGCGCGACCACGGGTCGGGCCGATCGCGGTGACGGGCGAGTTGTTGAAGTCGGGCCGTTCACTGGTTGTGACGGCCTGTTCGTTGTGGCGACCGCCTCCTGCTCAGTCAGAAGCGCCGGGGTTGGCCGCGGCGGGAGGGGGCGACGGCGGTTGGCCCGACCCTGACGAGGGTTGGGTTCGGCTCGCGTCGGGCGAGTTCACCTACAGCCTCGTGTTGGTCACGAGCTGACGGCGTCCGGCGGCTGTGCAGCGGCCGGTGCCCGGCAGCCCCGTGCCCGACAGCCCCGTGCCCAGCGGCCCGGTGCGACCGACGTATTGTGCGACGCGGCAGATGTCGCTGAGCGGGCCTCTGGCCGAGGCGGGATCGTGAGCGTTTTGCAGGAGGTTCATTGTGAATGATGACGTGATCGGGTCGAGCCGGCGGATGCGTGCGGTCACGATGCTCGGCGCGAGTGCGGGCGCCGCGATCGGAGCGGTCGCGGTGGCGGCTCCGGCTGTGGCGCACACGCCGACGTCGGCGCAAAACATGGCCGACGGGTTGACACACCCGTTGCTCGGCCTCGACCATCTGCTCGCGATGGTTGTGGTCGGAGCGTTGGCAGCGCTGGTCGGCCGTCGTGCGTGGATAGTTCCCGTTGCGTTTGTCTCGGGCATGGTCTCGGGCATGATCGCCGGGCGAGCGGGTGCGAGCGCGAGCTTTGTCGAGGCCGGCGTTGCCCTCACTGTTGTGGCCGCGGGTGCGGTCTTGGCCCTTGGTCGGCTCGAAGGTCGTGCGGCGTGGGTTGCTTTCGGTGCGGCTGTGGCGGGGATGTTCCACGGCCTCGCCCACACACAGACGATCTCGTCGGGCGCTCCCGCGGTGGTGACCCCGATCAGTTTCTTGGTCGGCGCCGTGATCACGACAGCGGCGTTACACGCGTTGGGGTCGCTCGCCGGAGTGGGGTTGCGCAACCGGCTGATCGCGCGAGCGGGCGCGGGAGCGGCCGTTGCGGCCGCCGGTGTTGTGATTTTCGCCGGCTTGTGAGCCGTGGCTAGTGATGTTTCGGAAACGTCGGTCGACGTGTGTCGGGCGTGACAACAACTCGAAGGGGCAGTAGTGGGACTCGTTGAAACCTCTCGTGACGGCGATGTGATGGTCGTCACGCTCGACGACGGCAAAGTGAACGCATTGTCGTTCGCGGCGCTGGCGGAGCTCAACGCCGCGTTCGACGAAGCCGAGGCCGACAGCGCGGTAAAGGCGGTTGTCTTGGCTGGCCGCGACGGCAAGTTCAGCGCGGGGTTCGACTTGAGCGTGATGCGCAGCGGCGACGTCGATGGGTTGCGATCGATGCTCGGCACCGGTGCCGCGTTGGGCTTGCGAATCTTTATGTTCGAAAAGCCTGTCGTTTTGGCGGTTACCGGCCACGCGCTCGCGATGGGCGGCATCTTGTTGACGACCGCCGACTGGCGAGTGGGCGCGGCGGGGCCTTTCAAACTCGGGCTCAACGAGGTCGCGATCGGGATGCCCGTGCCGCAATTCGCGACGGAGTTGTGCCGTAACCGGCTGGCCAAGGCGTGGTTCACTCGCTGTTTGCAACACGCCGAGGTGGTCGATCCGCAACAAGCGGTGGCGGCGGGATTTCTCGACGAGGTCGTGGAGCCGGCGCAGGTTGTCGCCACGGCGGTGCAACGTGCCCAACACTTGGCCGACACCGTGCACCCGGTTCCGTTCGCGATGACCCGCCGCAGCCTGCGGGGCGCGTTGGCCGGCAAGTTGCGCCGTGAACTCGACGGCGACGTCGGCGCGTTCGACGTCGTGAGCTGACGGGCTCGCTCGCCGGCCGCGGGGGGTTAGCTCGCCGGCCGTGGGGTTAGCTCCCGGCCGTGGGGTTAGCTCCCGGCCGTGTGGGTTAGCTGCGCCGCAGCAACTCGTCGAGCTTTTCGTAACCCTCGTTGACGCCACTTTCCATGCCGCTCGCGAGGAACGCGTCGCGGCCCTCGAATGAGTCGGTGAGCGACGTTGCTCGCAGCAGGGTCCGGCCGCCGGGCAGTTCGGTGAGTTCCAGCTTCTCCAGCGCGACGCCGTCGGGGTAACCCTCATAGGTGAACGTCTGCACGATTAGCTCGTTGGGGCGCACGTCGTGGAAGCAGCCGTGGAACCAGAACTCCTCGCCGTCGCGGCGCGCGACGTATCGCCATGAGCCGCCGCGCTCACAACGCCAGTAGTCGATCTGTGAGTCGAGGCTGCGTGGGCCGATCCACTGCACGAAAAGCGCGGGGTCGGCGTGGGCGGCGAACACTGCCGCCGGCGGCGCGTCGAACTCGCGTTCAATCGTGATAGCCGGCACCCGCGGGTCGGCACTGATTTTGGTCCGTGGTTTGTGGGTAGGCGACGAGGTGGTCATGCGGATTGCTCCCTTTCGTGTGGTCTGGCTCGGTGAGGTCCCGCGGCGATCGCGGGGTCGGGGGTGTT
This sequence comes from uncultured Acidimicrobiia bacterium, assembly GCA_964635475.1. Lineage (GTDB taxonomy): Bacteria > Actinomycetota > Acidimicrobiia > Acidimicrobiales > CAZWPY01 > CAZWPY01. Next base: position 1,452 of record CAZWPY010000060.1, on the reverse strand, counting down.
GGCGGCGCTGGTGCGTTCCAGTAGTTGGTCGAGACGGGTGTATCGCTCCTCGGCCCGGCGGCGATACCGCTCGAGCCATCCCGTCATCATCGACAACACGTCGGCTTCGAGGTGTACCGGCCGGCGTTGTTGTTCACGTGAACGTGTGACGAGTCCGGCGTCCTCCAAGACGCGTAGGTGTTTCGACACGGCTTGCAACGTGATCGGGTAGGGCTGCGCGAGTTGACCGACGGTGGCGTCGCCGTCGGTCAGGCGGCTGACGATGTCGCGCCGCACCGGATCAGCGAGCGCGGCGAACGCCTTCGACAGCTGCTCGGCGTCGTGCGTCACCGCGTGCTCGTCCCGGGGGTTGCTGTCGTTGTCAACCAACTGGTTGTGTACATGTGGCCACCATACGAAATCGGCGGGGCCTTGTCAACCTGAAGGTTGAATAAGGAGGCTGCAACCGAGAGGTTGAATAAGGACCGTGAAACCGGAAGATTGAATAAGGGTGGGAGCCGGGGGCGTCAGCCGAGCGAGCCGTGCACTCGGCAGGTGGTGGAGTGGCCGAGGGGTGTGACGGCAACTCGGGAGACTCGGCCGCAGCGGGGGCAGTGTCGCGGTGGGTCGAAGGGTCGGTCGGGGCAGAAGTGACCGTCGGCGATTCGCTGGCCGCACCAGCGACAGTGTTGCGGGGCCGCTTGCTCGATGAGCGCCGCGGTGTCCTCGGGCGAGGTGCTGAGGTGGAATACGCCGGCGCCCTCGTCGCGCAACCAGGCTGCGCTCTCGGCGTGGGTGGGCGTGGCCGGCTGATAACGATTGAGGTGGACGATCAACGCCGGTGCCGGCCCCGGCCCCGGCGCCGGCCGAGGCGTGAGCCCGCCCACCGTGGCGCGGACGTGGTGAATCACGCCAAGCCCGGCGTCGGCGACGACGATCACGACGTCGGGAGCGAGGGCGCTGATGAGCCCGAGCGTGGAGTCGTTTGCGCCGGGGATCGTTCGGGCTGTGGGCGGCCGCGCGGTGTCGGGTCCGGGCTCCTGCTCGCGTGCCACGAGCGGCGAGAGCAGACCGCCCGCGCCTTCGACGAGGCCGATGTCGACCGCGGGGCTCGGCCAGGAGAGCGCGGTCTCGTCGACCAACTCGGCCAGTGTCGGCGCGGTTCGGCCGAGCCGCTGCGCGGCCAGCGGCGGTGCTGCGGCCAGTGGGTACTGGCGATGCGGCGGGCACACACGATCGGCCGTGTCGTTGGTCGCCGAGGCCAAGATGTCGGCATCGGTGGGCTCGAGCGGCCGGCCGGCGGCGTCGCCGTCGAACGACTGGACCGGTTTGCGGGCGGCCACCGTCCAGCCGCGGCGGCTGAGCTCGGTGAGCACGGCCGCGCTCACCCAGGTCTTGCCGACCTCGGTACCTGTTCCAGTGACCACCACGAGCGTGCACGGCCGCGCCATGGCGCGGGCGGGCGCGTTTGTG
>CAZWPY010000059.1:0-19905 GCA_964635475.1 uncultured Acidimicrobiia bacterium | reverse complement strand
CGTCGGCGACGAGATCGTCAAGCCCGACCACGTGGTCGACCCCACCAACGCAGACGAAGTCGCCCTCCTCCCCCCGGTCGCCGGCGGCTGACCGGACAATTGGGGTCAGACCCCAACTGTCCGCACACCCGGCGGGTTCGACACGGTGGACCACCGGACAGTTGGGGTCTGACCCCAACTGTCCGCCTACCGTCGGGGGCATGGCGAACAAGAAGCATCGGCGCGGTGGGCGGACGACACCGAAGCGCACGCGACCCGGTGGCGGTCGGTCCGGGAAGCAGCGAGAGGCGATCGACGGCCCGCCGCCGTTCGTCGACGACGTCGCCCTCCTCCTCCGTGAGCCGTCACCGTTCGAACTGATGGCCAGGGCGTCGGTGTTGATCGAGGTCACCACGCCGCGCCCGCTCGACCGGATGCCCGGGAACGACGTCGACCGGCCCGACGCTCGGACCACCTTCGAGTCGTTCGTGGGCACGGGCTGGACGGAGATGGATGCGCTCGCCCTAGCGGTCGCGGCGATGCACCCCGACGCCGTGCTCGCGAAGCGCCTGCGGTCAGCGGTCGATCCATTCGCGATGGCCCGGTTCCCCCGATGGGTGGGACGGATGGGCGACATCGAGATCACCGGGACCCACGTCCAGACCGACATCCTCGGCGACGGGGAGAACGTGATCGTGTCCTGGCGGTGGCCCGACGGGGCGGCGTCGACCGCGTTCGTCTACGTCGATCACAACATGGGCACCCTCGTGAAGGACGCGTTCGTGATCCCCGAAGAGCACGGGGCAGTGTTCGACAGACTCGTCGAGATCGACCCCGACGCCGCACCGACCGAGGCGGTCGACCCGGCCGTCGCCCGAGCACGGATCGAGCAGGCGATCGCCCATGGTGAGCGCTCGTACCCGCCGTTCCAGACCGACAGTTGGCCGTCCTCGCGCCCCATGATCGAGTGGGTGATCGGCCACCTGCCGGCCGGGGGCGAGGGCTACGACCGGCCGGAGTGGTCCGAGGACGAGCGGGCGGCGTTGCTCGACGACTTCGTGGCCGCTCCGAGCGGGCACGTCGAGGGCCTCGACGAGGAGCAGGTCCGAGAACTGGCCGATCCGCTCATCTGGTTCGGTTGCGACTACGGCCCGGGCGACCCGCTCCGTTGGAGCCCGGTGTCGGTCGAGATCGTCCTCGTCGATCTGTACCCGCGCAAGGTGCTCGGTCTCGACGACGACCTGATGGTCCGGGTTCCCGACGTCCTGGCGGGCTTCGTGCGGTTCGCCCACGAGCGCAAAGGCATCCCGACGCACCGCACCGACGACACGCTGGAGGCGGTGGAGCGGTGGCGACCCGAGTTCCTCGAAGCGGTCGCGGTGCCGAACCGGAGTCGGGAGGCCAACGCGGCGACCATCGCCCGCATCGCTGCCGGGCTCGAGCCGCTCGAGTCCTTCGACGTGTTCGACGACCTCGACGACATGGGAGACGAGGGCGACCAGTGGTGGGGTCCTGGCGATGACGACGGCATGATCGAGCAGGCCATCGCCGATGCCGAGTCCGAGCTCGTCGAGTTCGTCGGTGGTCGAGCGGCGTACGAGTCGGTGACCGACGATCCGCTCGGAGATGTGGCGTTCGAGTGGTCGGGCATCCTGACGATCAAGGGCGTGACCAAGCCCGTCACCTTCGACGTCGAACTTGGCGGATCGGCGGTCGACCCGTGGGGCCACACCCGACTGGGCCTTGAGGGCCGTGCGGTTGTGAGTCGTAAGGACTGGGGTTTGACCTGGAACGCCGCCCTGGAAACTGGCGGAGTGATCGTGAGCGACAAGGTCACGCTCGAGTTCGAGGTCGAGGCCATCAAGGCGTAACCACTGCGGCCGACTGACTCGCAGCGCTCGGCCCGGCGGCTGGCGATCGCGGCAGCAATAGATCCGACCCCCGCGCCGAGCACCCGGCGCGGGGGCGATTGCGAGGCCGCGATGCCGAGTGGGACTGGTCGTGCTCGGCGTGGTTTTGGCCTCGCCTGATCCTCTGTGCGGGGCCCGTTGCCCTTCGCGGCGTGTGTACTGTCGAGCGGGTGGGGCTGGGACCCTCGAAAGGAGCACGAACGTGGCCAAACGCGACAGTTACGAACCCGGTACACCGAACTGGATCGACCTGATGACGACCGACGTTGCGGGAGCGAGGGCGTTTTACGGCCAGCTCTTCGGCTGGGCGGTGGAGGATCAGCTCGATCCGCAAAGTGGCGCCGTCGTTTATGGGATGTGGCGTCTCGGCGACTGTGATGTCGCGGGTGTCGGTGAGATGGGTCCGGGGATGGCTGAGGCGGGTATGCCGCCGATGTGGAACAGCTACGTGAGCGTCGAGAGTGTCGATCACACTCTCGAGCAGGTGGTTGCCGCTGGCGGCTCGGTTGTCATGCCCGCGATGGACATCTTCGAGTCCGGGCGGATGGCGGTGATCAGCGACCCGGTCGGGGCAGTGATCTCGATCTGGGAACCACGGGCGCACATCGGCGCAACGCTGGTGAATGAGCCCGGCAGCTACACGTGGAACGAGCTCATGAGCTCGGACATGGCGGCTTCAAAGGCGTTTCTTGCGGCAGTCTTTGGTTGGGACTCGCACGACATGGATATGGGCCACATGGTCTACACGGGGTTCTCGCTGTCGGGAACGGGTGCGGACGAGGCAATCGCGGGCGGGATGGCGCCGCCGATGCCGGGTCTGCCCAACTGCTGGAGCGTGTACTTCTCAGTGGCCGACTGCGATGCGACGGTGGCAGCGGCAGTCGGGCTCGGAGCCACTGTGCTCGCTGGACCGATGGACATTGAGCCGGGCCGCATGGCCACATTGAGCGACCCGCAGGGCGCGGTGTTCAACGTCATCCAAAGCCGCGCCGGGGCCGGCGAATCGGGATCGTGATCTGTGGCTGATCTCGCCGACGAGGGGCAGCGAGGTCAGTGGTCGTTTGGCCCCGTCGTCGGAGCAGCGTGGACACCCTGGGGCGGAGATGGGCTCGCGCAGGCGCGTGTGATCGCTGAAGCAGACGGGTACACGATGGTGGAGGTACGAGCCCGGGTCGGTTACGTCGGCGGTGCGCACGAGCACACCCACACCGAATTCGCCTACGTCGTCTCCGGCGTGGTGCGGTCCAATGGTGTCGTGCTCAGCGCGGGTCACGGCGCGGTGGCTGGCGCGGGCTCGACTCACGACAGCTTCGAGGTCCTTGAGGACGCGACCTACATCACGATCTTCAAGTTCTGAGCCACGTAGCCGGCGGCGACGGCTAACTCAGCCCGCGTCTCAGAAGGCAACAGCGACGAGCGCGTCGGCGACCTTGGCGCCGATCTCGGCGGTGGCGGTTTCAGGTGAATAGATGTGTTGCAGGATTGCGAGCAAAAGCTGGCTCACCATGAGTTCGGCCACCGCGTCGGTCTTGGCCACCTCGGGGATTGCGTCGGCCAGCCACGCTGCAAAGCCGTCACGCGATACGGCGAGCAGTCGGCGCCCGGCGGGAAGTGAGGCCGCCGTGCCCGCGAGACCTTCCACCAGCACGAGGCGCCAAATTGGCTCTTCGGCCAGAGCGCCTTCCCACACTGCGTGAAACATCGCGCGCAGCCGCCGCTCGGGCGACCATCTTTTGTCGAGCGCCGGCACCTCGACGGCCAATCGGGTGGAGTACTGGCGTTCGTCGATCACCGCTTCGAGCAGAGAGTCCTTCGACTCGAAGTAGTGGTAAATCGCGGCGACATTCACTCCACACGCACGCGCGAGCTGACGCATGCTCATTCGTGCCGACCCGTGAGCCGACATCAACTCCAGCGAACGGTCGAGGATTTGCTCGCGCATCGAGTCGGCGCGTGGTGCAGTCGAAAGGTCGAGTTCAGCTCCAGCGCTCGCGCCGGCGCCCGCGGCCACTAGTGCGAACCGAGCTGAGCGTGGTTCACGGGGCACTTGGTGAAGCTCGCCGGCACGTCCTTCAGCGCGAGTACCAACGTCGAGTCTGCTCGTTTGGGTACCAAATCCGCAGGGACAGAGATGTCGGGGAGACGGGTGAGCAGTTCCTGGAAGACGGTCTTCAGCTCCATGCGGGCGAGGTTCGCGCCGAGGCAAAAGTGTGGGCCGATGCCAAACCCGAGGTGGGGATTGGGGTCGCGCGTAAGGTCGAGTACGTCGGCGTCGTCGAAGATCTCGGCGTCGCGGTTGGCCGCCGGATAGATCAACAGGATCCTGTCGCCCTCTTTGAGTGAGGTCCCGTCATAAACGTGGTCGTGGGTAACCGTGCGGATGAAACCCAGCACCGGCGACACGTAACGGACGATCTCGTCGACGGCTTTGTCGAGAAAGTCATCGACGTCGAGGTTGTCGAGCATGAGCTTGCGCTGTTCGGGGAACCTCGACAGTGCGATCAAACCGCCAGTGATCGCGTTGCGAGTCGTTTCGTTCCCGGCGACCAGCAAGACAGTGAGGAACGCCAAAAGCTCGTCGTCGCCCAGTGAGGAGTATTCGGCGACCTTGGCGGCATCGTCGTCGGAGACGCCTTGAATCGCTTTAAATTCCTTGGCCAATCCACCCTCATCGAAGGCTTCGGTCAAGATGCCGATCAGGTCATCGGCCGGGTTGGCCCGCCGCTCGGCGATGAGCTCGATGAGCATCGTGGCGTATTCGCCAAAGCTCGTCGCGGCCGCGAGCAGGATCGGATCGTCGGCCTCGGTGTGGCCGTCGCCGGCCATCATGTCGTCGGACCAGCGATACATCTTTTCCCGTTGCCCGGGATCGAGCCCGAGCATCTCGCAAATGATGATCAGCGGGACGTGCACGGCGAACTCGTCGACAAAATTGATGTCGCCGCGTTCGGCGATCTCGTCGACGAGCTGGTTGGTGAGTTCACGGACGTGGGGAATGAGGTCGCGCACCCGCCGCGGCGTGAAACCCTTGTTGATTAGGCGCCGCTGACGTGTGTGCTCTTCGCCATCGAGGGTGATGATCGACATGTCGCCCGCGATTTTCGGCCGCACGCCGTACTTCGAGCAGTAGGTCTCCGACTCACGAGATATGTGAAACACGTCGCGATGGCGGGTTGCGACGTAGAGATCGTTGGCCTCGTCGCGGTAGAGCCCGGGCTGGGCTTGCATCCACTTGAACGCGTCCCACGGATCGTCAAAGAAGCGAGGGTCACATACGTCGATGGCGGGCTGTACGTCGGTCGCGGTCATGGCGGCACCGTAACACTGATTGAACGTTCGTTCAAGAGGTGGATGAGTGAACGTTCGTTTAGGTGGCGCGTAGTCGATTGGCGGGCGGCGTTGTGCGACTACCGGCGCCTACCGGGTGAGAGGATCACGACACGGCGGGCATGAGGTGCGCCACTTGGGAGGGTGAGTGAAGTTCGGGGTGGTGCTTGGTCAGACACATCCGTCGTTGTGGCGCGATGCGGCGCGCGTGGCCGACGAGTGCGGTTATGAGTCGGTCTGGTTGAGCGAACACCTCGTGCTGCCGACCGAGATGGCGGGCCAGCTGGTGCCCGGCGAGGAACACCCGCCGATCGATCCGCACACGCCGGTGTTCGATGTCGCTGCCTACTTGGGCTACCTGGCGGGCATTACCGAACACACGCGTTTGGGCTCGTTTGTGTACCTCCTCGCGATTCGTCACCCATTTGTGGGCGCGCGGGCCTTCGCCACCCTCGATGTGATTTCCGACGGCCGCGCCGAGCTGGGGGTGGGCGCCGGTTGGATGACCTCGGAGTGGCGCGCAGCCGGACTCGATCCGAAAGGCCGCGGCCGCCGACTTGATGAAGCAATACACGTGACCCGCCGGTTGTGGTCCGAGCGTGTTGTTGCTCACGACGGCGAGTTTTGGGCGTTTCCCGAGGTCGGGTTTGAGCCCAAACCTCTCCAGGCTGGTGGCGTGCCGATCGGGATCGGCGGTGAGTCGCCCGCGGCTTTGAGTCGCGCTGCTCGGCTAGGCGACTGGTGGCTCGGAATGCAGCACACGCCGCAGTCCGCGGCTGCGGCCGTGGCTGCGATACGCGCGACAGAGGCCGGGCAGGGACGAGGGGGCGCGTGCCAAATCAGCGTGATGGGCTCGGTGTCGGGACTCGCCGACATCGAGGCGTACGCGGCCGCCGGCGTCGATCGCCTGATGGTCGTGCCGTGGACTCGGGTGCGCGAAACGGTCGCGGCGCTGCGCGACTTCGCGGCGACCTTCATCGGTCGGTCCCGTGGGGAACCATGAGGTCACTGAACGGGATCGAGTCCGAGGCGCGCGCTGAGGTTTCGATGCATGTCGACGGCGAGGGCCTCCGCGTCGTCACCGGCGCCGCACTGCAGGGTTTCGAGGTGTTCGAGACGTACCGACGTCGGCGCGGTGCGGCGCATCATCCGCCACAAGGCGACGTGTAGTCCCTCTTCGCCCCATCTCACGGCCTCGCGATCGGCGTAGCGGATCACGATCGGCAAGACCAACAACGAGTCCTCGACGGCGATCTCGAACGCGCCGTAACGAAATGGCCGCAGCTCGTGTCCGGGGCCGAGCCCGCCCTCGGGAAATATCACCAGCGCGGGGAACTTCGGCGAGTCGGCAACAGCATCGCGTGCGGCTGTGCGTGACTCCCTGTCGGAGCGGTCGACAAAGACCGTCCCGATGGAGCGCGCCACCGTACCGATGAGCGGAAGCTTCTCGTTCTCCTTCGCGCTGAGGTAACGCAACGGCCATATGGCTTGTAGGGCGAGGATGTCGAAGTACGAGTAGTGGTTGGCGAATAGCAGTCCGCGGTGGACCCGGATTGCGGCGCGCGTATCGGGTGAGATCTCGATGCGAATGCCAAACAGCGGTGGTGCGAGCCGGCAGACGAAGGTCGTGACCCACGCCGCTAGCGAAATGCCTCGGACGCGTATAGGGAGGGGCGAGACGAGAATCACCACAACGGTGCCGACGATGAGCACCATGACTGCGGCCGTCGCGCGCACGACGCCGACGAGTAGTCCGCCAGCGCGGCCGAGCAACGCTCTCATGGCTGCTCGAGGTTGATGTAGATCTGCTTACTTTCGAGAAACGCGTCGAGTCCGTAGGGGCCTAGCTCCCGGCCGATTCCGGACTGCTTGAAGCCGCCCCACATCGACTCGCTCGGTGCGGGCTGGCTGTCGTTGATCCATACGACGCCGGCGCGAACTGCCTTCGCTGCGGCGAGCGCCCGCGAAATGTCACGTGTCCAGATCGCTGCGGCGAGGCCGTAAGGGGAGTCGTTGGCTGAGCGGATCACCGCGTCGAACTCCGAGAAGGGCAGCACTGTGGCCACGGGACCGAAGATCTCTTCCTGTGCGATCCTCAACGAGTTCGCCCGCGCTTCAAAGACGTGTGGCGCGACGAAGTAGCCGCTTGCGAGGTTGGCGGCGTCGGGTCGGATGCCGGCGAACGTGAGCGCAGCGCCCTCAGCCCGACCCAGATCGATGTAGGACTCGACGCGGGCTTTTTGTTCGGCCGACACCAACGGCCCCATCGCAGTGTCGGGGTCGAGCCCCGAGCCGAGCCGCAGTGCGCTCGCCTCGTCGACCAGGCCGCGCAGGACGTCGTCGTACACGGCGTCTTCGACGAAAATGCGGCTGCCCGCCGAACACACCTCTCCTTGATTGCCAAAGATCCCCGCGGCGGTTCCGGGAATGGCGCGGGTCAAGTCCGCGTCGGCAAACACGATGTTGGGGCTCTTGCCGCCGAGCTCGAGGGTGACTCGTTTCAGCTGGTCTGCGCACGTGCGCATGATGAGCACCCCGATGTCGCGCGATCCGGTGAACGAGATCTTGTCGACCCCCGGATGGGTGAGCAGCGGCGCGCCCGCGGCAGGGCCGTTGCCGGTGACGACGTTGAGCACGCCGCGGGGCAGCCCGATCTCGGCGCTCAGTCGGGCGAGCTCGAGCGCGGTGAGCGAGGTTTGCTCCGCGGGTTTAAGAACGACGGTGCAGCCCGCGGCCAGAGCCGGGGCGACCTTTTGCGCTGCCATCAGCATCGGGTAGTTCCACGGTGTGATGAGTCCACACACCCCAACGGGTTCACGCACGACCAGGCTCATCGCCGCGGCGCTCACTGGCGGTATGTCGCCGGTGATCTTTGTGGCCCATCCCGCGTAGTACTCGAACATAAACGCCACTTCGTCGTTGTCGGCCAGCGCATCGGCAAGTGGTTTTCCGCAATCGAGTACTTCCAGACGTGCGAGGGACTCTCGATTCGCGGCCACGGCGGCGCTGAGCGCGAACAGCACGCGAGCGCGTTCACGTCCGGCCGAGTTGGCCCACGGGTCGAACGCACGGCGGGCGGCTAGGACCGCCGCGTCGACATCGCGGGCGTCACCGGCCGCGAGCGTCGCGAGCGGGGCGCCCGTTGCCGGGTCGCGCGTGACGAACGTCTCGCCGCTTGTGGAGTCACGCCACTCTCCGTCGATGAAGTGCGTGTGGCGTCCGAGGTCGACGCCGTGAATCAGTGCAGCGGACTGAGGTGTGTGCGCCATGGTTGTGCATCATTATCGGCGCCAGCCGAACCGGCCAGAACCTCGGCGCCAGCCGAACCGGCCAGAACCTCGGCGCCAGCCGAACCGGCCAGACGCCAGCGGGTGCGGTTCGTGGAAAACTCCCGGCGGAGGTATTCCCGTGAGCAACACGTTCCCTTATGCCGATCGGTTCGCCGTCAACCGCACGTTTCCCGACAAGGGTCGGTCTCGAGACGACGTCCTCGAGGAAATGCAGACGATGGCGACCGAGGAGGACAAAGCCTGGGAGTCGGGTCAGTGTTCGGGCACGATGTACTGCGGCGATCACGACCACTACGCCTTTATGAATCAAGCCTTTGGTATGTACGCACACGTCAACGCCTTGCAGCGTGACATGTGTCCGAGCCAGACCCGCTTCGAGGGCGAGATCATCGCGATGACGCTCGACTTGTTCCACGCGGGCGCCGTGACCGACTCCGAACCGGCAGGCCTTGTGACCACGGGCGGGACCGGGTCGATCTTGCACGCGGTGTTGGCGTATCGAGAGTACGCGGCACAAAGCGGCGTTTCCCGTCCCAACTTCATCAAGCCAGAGACCGCGCACCCCGCATTCGACAAGGCGTGTCACCTCTTCGGAGTGGAGTTGCGCCGCGCGCCGGTCGACCCGAGTTCAACGCTGGCCGACGTCGACTGGATCGCCGACAACATCGATGATCAAACGATCGCGATGGTGGGTTCAGCGTGCAACTACGGCTACGGCACGATCGACCCGATCGCCGACATGGGCGGTGTCGCGCTCGAGCGCGGAATTGGCCTACACGTCGACGGATGCCTGGGCGGATTCATCTTGCCGTTTGGTGAACAGCTCGGATATGACATTCCTGCGTTTGACTTCCGTGTACCGGGTGTGACGTCGATCTCAGCCGACACCCATAAGTACGGATATGCGTTTAAAGGCACGTCGGTGCTGTCGTTTCGTGACAAGGCTTTACGCAATTCGCAGTACTTCTACTTGACCGACTGGTCGGGCGGTAAGTACACCTCGCCGGGCATCGAGGGCTCACGGTCGGGTGGCTTGTTGGCCGCCACGTGGGCCGCGATGGTGCAGCTGGGCCGAGAGGGTTACCTGCGTTACGCCGAGCAAGTTTTCTCGACTGCCCAGCAGATGATCGCCGCGGTGGCCTCGCACCCAGAGTTGCGCATCTTGGGACAGCCGACCTTCCTGTTTTCCTTTACATCCGATGAGTTCGACATCTACTTGGTCAACGACTTCATGCGCGGTCGCGGTTGGCGCTTCAACGGCCAGCAGTACCCGAATGCCATTCACATGGCGGTTACCCGTCCGCAAACCCAGCCCGGTGTCGCCGAGCGATTTGCCGCTGATCTCGACGACGCCGTCGCCTACGCGATCGAGCACCGCGACGAGGCACCGTTTTCAGGGGCCATTTACGGTGGCGTTGCCGGCGGACTCACGCAAGAGGCCGACGAGTTCATCAAAGTCGTGATGGCCGACATGCTCGACTCGTTCCAATCCGTCCCACCGCAGGGTTAACGAGGGCAGGCGCGGCTCCATGGGGATTCTGGGTCCGCCACGAGGGCCACTCGACGCACGACCGGTGGTCGACTTTCTCGACCCCGACTTCTACTTGGGCGATCCGCACGCCGCGTACGACTGGATGCGTGTTCACGAGCCCGCCTTTCGTGACGCCCGTGGCGTGTATGGGCTGACTCGGTACGCGGATGTGATGTTCGCCGAACGCCACCCGCAATTGTTCTGTAGCGGTCAGGGGTACCGCGCGTTTTGGGGACCGGGTGAGGACAACATGATCGCCCAAGACGACCCCGGTCACGCTGCCCAGCGGTCGTTGGTGTCGCGGAGGTTTACGCCCAAAGCCGTGCGGGCCCACGAGCCGTGGTTACGTTCCACGATCACGTCACTGATCGACCAGTTCGTCGATGACGGCGAGGTGGAGGTTGTCGCTGCGCTCGGCGCGCAGTTGCCGTGCCGGCTCACCGCGCGACTGCTGGGGTGGCCGGAGGAACGCTGGGCCGACGTGAAGTCGTGGTCCGAGCGGCTCATGCAGATCGACCAAGCCCACCTCAACGAGGTCCATCGCGACAACTTCACGGCCGCGCTGTCGGAATTCGCCGGCGAATTGCCCGATCTGCTCCGTTCGCGGCGCGGTTGCCCCGTCGATGCAGCGCCGGATTTGTTTTCGGTGTGGGCCAACTCTCGGATCGATGATCAATGGATGGCGTTCACCACCATCGTCAATGAGACGGGTTTGGTGATTTCCGGCGGCGCTGAAACCACTCGTACCGTCATCACTCGCGGGCTGCGGTTGATGTGCGAGCGCCCCGACGATTGGGAAGCGCTGGCCGACGATCCGAGTTTGGTGCCCGCGGCGGTCGAAGAGATGATCCGCTGGATTACGCCGCTACACAACTTCTACCGAACGGTCACCTCCGAGGTTGCCGTGGGTGATCAGGTGTTTCAGGCCGGCGACCGCGTGTTATTGGCGTACCCGGCCGCGAACCGTGATCCAGCGGTGTTTCCATCGCCGCACGAGTTCGACATCGGGCGCCACCCGAACCCACACGTCGGGTTTGGCTTCGGACCGCATTTTTGTTTGGGCGCGTCGTTGGCACGTTTTGAACTGACGATGTTGTTCACCGCGCTCAGCCAGCGGATCACGAACTTGCGTGTTGTCGCCGAGGTGGTCGACGAGCCGAACGTGTTTGCTGCGGCCGCGCACAGCTTCCGACTCGGGTTCGACGTTCGCCCGAGCCCGGTGCGGGCCTCTTAGCTTCGGTCACCCAAGACGGCGCTGACGGTGCGTGGCTGGCCGTTGTTGGCGAACAACACGAATCGGTAGCGTTTCGTGCCGTCGAGCTGGGGTTCGAACCAGCGAGCGCGGAAGCGGTGGTCTCCTGTGCGGCCTTCAGGGCCGACGTATTCCACGCTCATCGAGGTTCCGCGATCGTCGACCAGCGCGCCACGCGTGTGGAGCGTCGTCCAGGTTGCGCCGTCGAGGACCTCCACACCTGCGATCGGGGCATGCCACGTGAGCGTGTTTGGGCCGGGCCCGAGCCAGTCGAGCGCCCAGCACTCATTGTGGGCGGCGTCGGGATCGTCGAACCACGGCGGGTCAGTCACGCGCCGCCCACTCGATGCACGCCGCGTCGATGCCAGATAACGCTTGATCGGTAAGGAATAGGTGCGCTCGACCGAGTCGCAAAACGAACCACGGGCCTCCAAGTCGGCGGCGAGTTGACGAGACTGGGCGGCGAGCCACTCCTGCGAACGGGGGCCGTGCAGCGTGTGCCCACCCTCGTAGTGCTGAAGTTCGTATTCCTCAGCGGTGGCGCAGTAGCCGCAGTATTCGTTGGCCACCGACGAGACTGCCACCGTCGCTGTCGGGCCGAGCGCCTCACGTGCAGCGGCTGCGACCCGGCGGCCCGTTTCCACCGTGATCTCAAACGGTGTGCCCAGCAGGTGCAACTGGCCAATCCGCAGCAGCTGGAGCGGCAGGACGCGGGGGAACTCTCGTTTGGGTAAGACAAGTGGCTGCAGCCGGGAGCCGAGCACCCACTTTGTTCCCTGGCCGCCGCGACGGCGCCACCGGTTGGGGGTCCCGGCCCGAAACGGTGGCAGGTGCCGCACGATGGGGGTTTCGTTTTCGTTTGCCCCCGCGACGAGAGCGGCCCCGACCGCCGGGGCGGCAATGCGGATTCCGTCGATCGAATCAGCGCCGGAGTCGAGCGCGAGTGAGCGCCACGCCGAAGCGAGTTCGAGTTCGCCAGTGAGTCGCGACTCAAGCGACGCCCACAGCGCCGCAGTGTGCTCGCCGATCCCGCGCCCGACTCGTTCGGCTTCGGAGTAAGGAGGGCGGCCCGGCCGAAGGGCCGGCGCGACGTCGGCGTGGGTGCCTTCTATCGCGCCAGCGACGATTCGCTCGCCCGACGCGTGTTCGACCCGCCGAGCGACCTCGTCGTTGAGGTAGGCCCACAGGTCGGCGTTGTATTCCCTGCTCGTCATCGAGATTCCGGTGCCGTGCACAGAAAAGACACTGAGCGCGCCCAGAGGCGTGCGGGACTGTGCCGCGTCGACTCGGACCATGTGCAACGTCGGATTGACAGAGGCGTACTTGCGCTCCGGCGTGAGCCGCTTGTCGTTCACGGAGCTGTTTTTCGTGTGGGGTTCGAGCGAGCGATTGCGGGTCAGGCCCCACACGTCGGTCGACCCGGTGGCGACGAGCGCGGGTTCGCGCGACTCCACCGCGGCCACGATTCCGTCAGCGATTTGTTCCACCAGAAATCGCGTCCAGCGAGGATCGAAGCCAACCCTGTTGGACGCGAAACGGTTGTAGAAAGCCGAGCCGAGGAACTGCCCGGGCCCGGCGTGGGTGTGGGTCGCTCCGAGAAATAGGCCGCCCTGCTGGATGTCGGTGTCGGCCACGATGCGGCGCAGGATCAGGTCGCGCACGATGCTCGAACCACCGAGCAGGTCGCAGGCGACGATTGCGATCGACGCCGTACCGCTGCGAAGGTGGAAAATGCGCGCACGCAAGCGAGTGCGAAAACCCGAGCCGTCGTTGGCGTTGGCGGAGTAGCCAGCCTTGGGCATTCCTGGCGGTGGGGTGATGTCGACCTCTGCGACCCCCGCCAGTAGTGGCGACGGGTCGAGCGACACCTGTTGGGGCGTCGCAATCGTCAGCCGCGCGAGAGGCGCCGAACCCTCCGCGAGTTCGTCCAACACGTCCAGAGCGTCCACCACCCACAAGGGTACGGCGCTGGCCGCCTCACCAACCACTCAGCGCGCGAAGCGCTGTCGCGGAACTGCCGGTTTGATAGGCCGTTGACACTCCGCAACCAAAATGCAACGCTCACGCCATGCGACATGTGTGGCGATCTGTTGGGGTTGGTCTCGTTATTGCCCTCGGTGTGCTCACGGGAGTTCCCAGCGCCGGCGCCGACGAACGCGCAAGCGGACCCAGCAAGAGCTCGTTTGGCGCGGCAGACGTCGGGTACGGCGCGACAACGCCGCTGGCTCCGTCTCGTGCGGATCGTGACAACGGTCGTGTTGCCCGCTCGACCTGGGCCGAGTTTGACACCAGCGAGTCCGACGTCAAGCTCGCAGCTGTATGCCCTCAGTATGTGAATCTGCAGTGGACGTTCTACGGGAATGGATCTGCACGAATGCAGATCGTCTGGAACCCGGCGGGGATGTTAGGAAACGTCGTCACCCGCCTGGCCGGGGTGCAGGTTCCGGAGTCGACTCCCGCCGCCCTCGGGGTTCAGCAGATTGACGTACTCACATCGGACTGGGATGGCGGTCCGGCCGGCTATGCGCTCACGCCGAGCCAGGCCGTTGGCTGGCACCAGTTCAGCATCCAGGCGAAATATGTAATAAATGGGTCGCCCGTGGTGTGCAGCTGGCGCGTCTATTTCTGGGCGCTGCCCCCTCCGATGGATGTGTCGCTGAGCGGGCCAGCCATTGAAGGATCGGGAAACAAGCTCCTGTTCGACATGTGGTACCCGGTCCTTAAGCCGACTCGTTACTCCCTGGAGGCCCCGAGTCGCTACTGCTACTGGATTGACAGTGGCGGGTGGGGATGGAATTACTGCTTCGGCGGAACAGCGACGCCCGGCGACGACTACACGAATCTTCCTGAGTCGCCGATCGAGATCGAGATCCCCGCGGACACGACCCACAGCGAGCGCGCCGTCTTCTATGTCGACGACCAGTGCCGCGAAGGGGCAGAGACAATCCAGATGGGGTGGGTCTTCGTGGACGACCTCGACGACGGGTGGGGCGTGATTTACGACGGATTCCTCGGCAATCCCACGTTCCAGTACTCGATCGCCGAGCCGGGCGACGTTAGGGATTGTCCGCTCGTGGCCGATGCGAACGTCTCGGAGGACTGACCTTGCGTGCCCCTGGCCGGGCGGCGCTCGGGCTAACCGATCTTCTTGAGTTAGTCGAGCTTCAGTTCTGACAGCGGGGCGAAGCCGTTGATCAAGGCGTCGATGTCGTCGACGGGGTCGGTGGCGGTCGAGTCACATGTCACCACCACACCATTTCGGCCGTCGGTGGCGGCGGCCGGGTCGACGACCACGATGCCGCGTGACTGCGCGCAGTTGGCGATGTTGAGATTCCACAGCGGACCGGGCTCGTCGTGATCGTCAGCGCGGATGTCGGCGAGGTTCTCGTCGAGCCACTGCATCGTGATGTTGACTGCTGTCTCCCACTGCATCGGGTCGCCGATGCCCAAGCTGGTGGCCAACGCCGGAATCCCGCGCGACGCGGCCGCGCGAGCAGCGCCGACTGTGCCGCTGATCTCGATGAGCGGGCCGACGTTTTGGCCAAGGTTGATCCCCGAGATCACGAGATCGGGCTTTTGTGCCATCCCCCCTTCGTCGAGGGCCCAGATCACCGAATCGGCGGGGAAGCCTGCGATCGCAACAGCGGGGGCACCCCCTGCTGTGGTGGTGTTGGTCTGAACTCGTGGGCCGGCGATGGTCGAGCCGCCGGTGCTGGACTGATTCTCGGCTGGCGCGACGACGGTGACGGCAACGTCGGTTCGGGCCAACAAGGCGCTGACGAGAGCGGCGATACCTGGTGCGCCGACGCCGTCGTCGTTGGTGACCAGGACCCGCAGCGGTTCGGCCTCGGCGGTTGTGGACTCCTCTGCTTGTTCTGCCGCGTCTGCGTCGGAACTGGCCTCGGCTCCCTGCTCCGCTGAGGCCGCGGTCGAATCGGCCGAGGTTGAGTCGGATGACTCGTCGTCTGAGCCACACGCCGCGAGAGTCATGCCTCCGAGCAGCGCCAAAGCAGCGAGCGATAGGTGTCGTTTCACTGGACCCTCCCCTGAATTCGACGATCGTATGCGTTCGACTGGGTGCTCGACCGTGTTCGAGTGTGCTGCGGGGCGCGGCGCGGCGAATTCGGACCGACGTGCTAGTCGATCCGTCGTAGTGCAGATCGGTACTGGCGACACTTGGCCACGTAGACCATCGCATTCATCTCGATCATTTCCCTTGTGGCCGAATCGGGCCGGAGTTTGGCCGGAACTCCGAGCGCCTGCGCGCCCGTCGGCACCTCCATTTTGCCGGGCACAAGCGCGGCGGCTCCGACCAGGGCGCCGGTTCGCACGATGGCTGCGTGCAGTACGACGGCCCCGGAACCAACGAGCGCGTAGTCCTCGATCACGCAGGCCTCGAGGTGCGCGAGGTGGCCGATCACGCAGAAATCCCCAACGATTGTTGGCTCGTGGGTGCAGTGGATGACGGCGCCGTCTTGCACCGAGCTCGACGCGCCGATGCGTACACCGCCGGGATTGTCGCCGCGCAGCACTGCGCCCGGCCAGATCGATGAATCCGCCCCAACGGTCACGTCGCCGATGAGTACTGCTTCTGGGTGGACGAACGCGTCGGGGTGGATCTGCGGCGCGGTGTCGCCGAGGGCGTAGAGCGGCATTGCCAAAGTGTCGCACTGATGGCTCCGACGCGAGCAAGACTGCGTTCGAGGCGGCTGACGGAGAGCGACATGGCCAAGCGGTACGAGCAGATCGAGCCCCGACACCGTGAGTTCATTGAACGCCAGCACGTGTTCTTCACAGCGACCGCGGCGCGAGACGGGCGAGTCAACCTGTCGCCCAAGGGGCTCGACGCGTTGCGGGTGATCGACGAGCACACGGTGGTGTACCTCGATCGCACCGGGAGCGGAAACGAGACAGCGGCGCACCTGCTTGCTTCGGGGCGAATGACGATCATGTTGTGCGCGTTTGATGGTCCGCCGACGATCCTGCGGCTTTATGGAACAGGGGAGGTCCACGCTCGGGGCAGCGAGCGCTACAACGCCTTCTTGGCGGAGGCGTTTGCCGGCGTCGAACCCGCGGGTGCTCGTCAGATCGTGGAGCTGCGCGTCGAGTTGGTGCAGACGTCGTGCGGGTACGGCGTGCCGCTATTTGGGTACGAGGGCGAACGAAGTGCCCTCGACCACTGGGCCGTGTCGAAAACCGAGGCCGAGCTCTACGACTATCGAGCGACGAACAATGCCGTCAGCCTCGACGGGTTGCCGACCGGCCTGGTGGGTCGATTGGCGTAACACGAGCGCGCGCTGTCTCGCTCGCCCGGTAGTGTGTCGAACATGCGTTCGGGTAGTTCGCTCACGGCCGAGGGGGTGGCGCTGCAAGCCGACCTGTTCGCATGCGGCGAGCTCGCTGTCGAGCCGCAACGGCGTGCACGAGAGTGGCTCGACGACACGAGCTGGATCGACGTGTGTCCGCTGTGGTTACGCGGGGCCGACGACTTGTTGTTCGACCTCCAGCGCGCGCTGCCCTGGCGGCAGGGAACACGGGTGATGTGGGGCCAGATTGTTGCCGAGCCGCGACTCACGGTCGGTTGTGCCGTCTCGCACCGACGAGTTCCGGAGTCGGTGCGTGCGATTTCACGGAGCCTGTCGGACGACTTCGGCGAGCCGCTCACAATGTTGTGGGCGAATTGGTATCGAGATGGCAACGACGCGGTCGCTTGGCACGGCGACAGGGTCGCCCGCTGGTCGGTCGATCCGACGGTGGCGATCGTGTCGTTGGGTGGCCCGCGCCGTTTCGTGATCAAACCACGACCTGGTCACGAAGGCGCGAGCCGCACTTTTACTTTGAGTTCGGGCGATCTGTTGGCCATGGGCGGCCGCTGTCAGGTCGACTACCTCCACGCCGTTCCTCGGCAGCGTGGCGCGCACCCACGCATCAGCCTCACGTTTCGCGTGCCGGACCCGAACGGCTTCGACGAAGGCGCGTTCGTCGGGTACTCGGCCGACGCGCGTGACCGTGCGGCCTGGCCGCCGGCGGAATCCTGAGGCCGTGGACGCTCCAGTTTGGGTTGGCCCGCGCCGTTTTGACTACAGCGGTGGAACGGGGGCTTCGATCAGGTGTGGGCCGGGCTCGGACAAACAACGTTCGAGTTCGTTGGTGAACGACTCGGCGTCCTCGGCGCGAACCGCGTCGACTCCGAGGCCGCTCGCGATTTTCACAAAGTCGATATCGGGACCGGTGAGATCGAGCATTTCGCGTGCACGTGGCCCGGGCTCGCCGGCACCGACACGGTTGAGCTCCATGTTGAGCACGGCGTAGGACCGGTTGTTGTAGAGCACGGTGGTCACGTTGAGCCCCTCGCGGGCTTGGGTCCACAACGATTGGATCGTGTAGAGCGCGCTGCCGTCTGATTCGAGGTTCAGCACGGGCCGGTCGGGGCACGCGATTGCGGCGCCCGTGGCAAGTGGCATCCCGTAGCCGATTGCCCCGCCGGTGAGGCACAGCCAGTCGTGCGCGGGGGCGCCGGCAGTGAACATCGGTGCCCACAGGCCTGATGTGTTGCCCTCGTCGGCCACGATCGCGCCTTCCGGCAGCACGGCTCCGATAGCCGCCGCAGTGGTCTCGGCAGTGAGCGCGCCGGTCGGGCGTTCGGGCCGAGTGGCCTGTTGGATGGCCGGCTCGCTCGACGTGGCGCCGAGCTCGTCGCGTAGGGCTTCGAGTGCCGCAGTGGCGTCGTCGTCGGGTCCCGCGAGTACAAGCAGATCGCAACCGTCGGGCACGAGGTACGACGCCTTGTCGGGATAGGCAAAAAACGAGACAGGCGCTTTGGCTCCGACGAGGACCAACCGCGCGGCACCGGCCAATTGCGCGGCTGCGAACTCGGCCAAATAGCCGAGGCGATCGACGGCCGGTCGGCCCGCACCACGTTCGATTCGCGACGGAAAGGTTTCGGCCAGCAGCGATACCCCGCTGTGTTGTGCGATTTGGCTCGCGGCGCGAAGGGCCGACTCCCGACACGCGCCGCCGCCGAGCATGAGGACCGTCTGTCCGCCGCTCGCGATCGCTCGTGCCGTTTCGGTCACGACGTTCGCCGCTGGTCGCGCCGGCGGGCGCGCTGCGATCGGTGTGGCCACGATTCCGCCGTCGCCCCAGCTCACGTCGGCAGGTAAGACGAGTGTGGCGATGCTGCCGCCGGCCGAGGTGGCCGCCGCGACGCAGTCGGCAGCGTCGGCGCCGACGTCGCCCGGGCGAGCCGACCAGCGAGTCCAGCCCGACACCGTGCGGGCGAGCGACTCGATGTCGGACTCCAGCGGGGCATCGAAACGTTTGTGATAGGTGGCGTGGTCACCGACGATGTTGACGATCGGCGTCCGTGCCCTGCGGGCGTTGTGCAGGTTGGCCAGGCCGTTGCCCAAGCCCGGACCCAGATGCAACAACGTGGACGCGGGCCGGTCGGCCATACGACCGTAACCGTCGGCCGCGCCGGTGGCGCCGCCCTCGAAGAGGCACAACACGCCACGCATCTCGGGCACTGCATCGAGCGCGGCGACGAAGTGCATCTCCGAAGTGCCCGGGTTCATGAAACACACGTCGACGCCAGAGTCGACGAGGGTACGGATGAGCGCTTGTGCGCCGTTGATCATGATCACTCCGTATCTAGGTGCAGCGAGACGTCGCGCAGCCGGACCCGGGCAGCTCATTTGCCGAGCGGGGCCTCAGGCTGGTCCGAATGATCCTGCCACGCGAACCCGACGGAAAGCGTCCGGCGGGCGCCGCTGGCTTGGCGCTGGGCCTCCGCTGGCTGCGAATTAGGTCGATGGGTTTCGCGCTCCTTGATGAGGGGATCCATATTTGGGGTCCCGTCCTTCACAGGTCGGTTCAGCCATCTGCTGTCGCTCGCGTTGAGGTCACGTGGACCGCGAGCGGTCAAGACATCGTGCGGTTCCTGCTCCACCGACGACGCCGAAAGGTCAACGCGTTGCCGATCGAACCGTCGGCTTGGCCGCGGTTGGCCGAGATCCTGGCGGCTGCTCAAAATGGCCGACAGGTGTTCAATGTGCCGGCCGACACGAGACAGACAAGCTGATCCTGGTTCGGTAGACGGTCGAGCCAGCCGCGGTCCTCGACCCGTTCGATAGCGCGCCCCCGATTGCCGCCGGCTCGTGGAATCCGGGCGATTTTCGTCCCGCCCCAGGGAGAGACGCCGCTACGTAGTCTGTTCGGTGTGGACGGGTCAGCGAGCGGAGGGCTGAGCGATCAGCCCTGGACTGTCAGGTCACACGGGCTTTACCTGCTCCCGCCCCGCCGTGCTGCCCGGCGACTGTCTCACAACCTGCGTGGCCTGATTGGAATCCTCGGTGCGGCGCCGTTTGGCATCGTTCAGGTCGCTACCGGGCGCCTGGGGATTGTTTCAGCGCTGGGCCTCGTTGCGGCGGTAGCTCTGGTCTACGTGGCGTTTTGCGGCCGAATGGCCTTCTACCTGGAAGGTCCGCTGCTCCACTTATGGGGGCCGCTGCACTACGAAACGCTGGACTTGCGGCTCCATGCACCGCCAACATGGGCTGCGGGGACCGCTGGCCTGCAGTGGGTCAAGCTCTCCGACTATTTCGGGAATAGGACCAC
>CAZWPY010000058.1:0-19968 GCA_964635475.1 uncultured Acidimicrobiia bacterium | reverse complement strand
CCACCCAGCACGGCGGTGTGTCGGTGTTCGCCGGCGTGGGCGAGCGCACCCGTGAAGGCACCGACTTGTGGCTCGAAATGCAGGAGTCCGGTGTTATCGAAAAGGCCGCTTTGGTCTACGGCCAGATGGACGAACCGCCCGGCGTGCGTCTGCGCGTTGCGCTTGCGGCGCTCACGATGGCTGAGTACTTCCGTGACGTGCAAAACCAGGACGTGTTGTTGTTCGTCGACAACATCTTCCGTTTCGTGCAGGCCGGGTCTGAGGTGTCGACACTGCTGGGTCGTATGCCCTCCGCGGTGGGTTACCAGCCGACGCTCGCCGACGAGATGGGCGAGTTGCAGGAGCGCATCACCTCCACTCGTGGCCGGTCGATCACTTCGCTGCAGGCTGTGTACGTGCCTGCCGACGACTACACCGACCCGGCGCCGTTCACCACCTTCACCCACCTCGATGCGACGACCGAGCTTTCCCGGCAAATCGCGTCGCTGGGTATCTACCCCGCGGTTGACCCCCTTGCGTCGACGTCGAACATCCTCACCCCCGAAGTTGTGGGTGATCGCCACTACACGGTGGCCCGTCGTGTGCAGGAAGTGCTGCAGCGTTACAAGGAACTGCAGGACATCATCGCGATTCTCGGCCTCGATGAACTCTCCGAAGAAGACCGCGTGACCGTGGCACGAGCCCGCAAGATCCAGCGCTTCTTGTCGCAGCCGTTCTTTGTCGGCGAGGTGTTCACCGGCCTCAAGGGTGTGTTCTGCCCGATCGCCGAGACCGTGGAGTCGTTTGAGGCAGTGGTCAACGGTGAGCTCGACGACGTGCCTGAGCAAGCGTTCTTCAATGTCGGCGGCGTGGAGTCGGTGCTGGAGAAGGCCAAGAAACTCCAGGAGAGCTGAGCCGTATGGCCGAGATGCACGTAGAACTGGTGTCGCCAGAACGCATCCTGTACTCGGGTTCCGCCGAGCAGGTCATCGCGCGCACCGCGGGTGGCGACATTGCGTTTTTGCCCGGCCACGCCCCGTTTCTCGGCACGCTCGGCATCGGACTGGTGAAGATCCGCACGACCACTGGCGTCGAGGAAATCGCAGCCGTGCACGGCGGTTTTGTTGAGGTATCGAGCAACTCGGTCACGATCTTGTCCGACGTCGCGGAGCTGGCGTCACAGATCGACGTGGATCGTGCCCGCGAAGCGGCCGAACGAGCCGAAGCGACGTTACGCACCGAACACGACGCGGAGGTCGAAGCCGCACTTCGTCGCGCGCACGTGCGCCTCGCGGCCGCCGGGGTGCCCGTCGGCTAGGGGTCCCAGGGGGATCGGTCGCTAGCGGCCGAGGGCGTCGGCGGTCACTTCCATGTGCCCGAGGTGCCAGAACAGTTCTTCCAACACGTGGATCGCGAGAGCGGCGTCGCTACGGTCGCTCGCTGGAAGGAACTCCCGCAGCGGGTGGTCGGTCGCTGTCGCGGGTGCGTCGGCGAACTCACGAGCCAGTGCGAGCGTTGCGGTGTGTGACGCTGCCACCCGTTCGCGCAACTCCGCCACGGTCGCTTGGGTCGTGAATTCCGCGTCGCGATCGCGTGTGGTCTCGCGGCCGAGGCCCGGGGTTGCGAACCACGACGGCGCGAGTTCACAGCAATGCGTGACGAGTCCGGCAATCGAGTTGGTCCCCCACGGGTCAGGCGTGACGTTCACAGTGTCGTCGTCGACCCGGTCGAGCACGCGGTTCATCGCAGCGAATGCGTGGTTGACATAGGTGGCCAGCGTCTCGGCCGAAAGCGGTATCACGGCGTCTCCGTTCGTTTCTTCGTGAGCCAGATCGAGACGACAACCCAGGCGATTGCCGCGAACCACACGTACGCCCCGATGTCGAGGCGTTCGAGGTCCATCTTGTTGCCCGCCTCGTCCTTCCAGGTGCCGGTCGAATAGAGCGTAAATGTGTTGAGCGACAGCAGCGCCGCCCCGAGGCCGAGACCACGGGCGATTCCGCGATGCCCGATCACCAGCATGATCACCGCAGCGATCACGAGCGAGTTGGCGTACCAGCCGAGCTGGCCTTGGAGGAGCCCGATCGGTCCGATCATGAGGAATTCCCAGCCATGCCACGTCGACCCGTCACTCCACGCCGCTGCCGGCAAGATCGACGCGATCGACAGCAGAACCACGTAGCCGCCGACGGTTCGTAGCGCGGAACTCGCGTAGGTGGGCCGCTTCTGCTGCACCGGTATGACGCCGAATTCGGACACCGGCGCAGCGTAGGGGCAAAAGTGGATCGCCAGCACAGAAACTAGGCTTTCGCCGTGACCGCTCGTGAGCAGTGGGAGCGCGCGTTTGCCGCAGCCCCGACCCGAGAAGCCGATTTCGCGACCATGTCGGGTGTGCCCGTGGATCCGGTCTACGGGCCAGACGAGGGCGAGTTTCCCGGTCAGTATCCCTACACGCGTGGCCCGTACGCGTCGATGTATCGCTCGAAGTTGTGGACGATGCGGATGTTCGCGGGCTTCGGCACCGCGCTCGACACCAACACGCGTTTCAAAGACATTCTCGCCAATGGCGGCGACGGCCTGTCGACAG
Organism: uncultured Acidimicrobiia bacterium; assembly: GCA_964635475.1. GTDB lineage: Bacteria > Actinomycetota > Acidimicrobiia > Acidimicrobiales > CAZWPY01 > CAZWPY01. Next base: position 17,402 of record CAZWPY010000058.1, on the reverse strand, counting down.
CGTTTGATTTGCCCACATTGCTTGGCCGCGACTCCGACGATCCGATGAGTTTGGGCGAGGTTGGCCGCTGTGGAGTGGCCGTCGACACCTTGGCCGACGTCGAGGACCTTTACCGTGACATCGATCTCGGCGCGATCACGACGTCGATGACGATCAACGGCCCGGCTGCGATCGTGCTCGCGATGTACGTGGCCGGCGCCGAGAAGGTCGGCACGCCGCGCGCCGCATTGGGCGGCACATTGCAAAACGACATCTTGAAGGAATACCAAGCGCAAAAGGAGTTCATCTTTCCGCCGCGTGCGGGCGTGCGTTTGGTGGCCGACACGATTCGGTTTACAGCCGCGGAGATGCCGAAGTTCCATCCCGTGTCGATCTCGGGCTACCACATCCGTGAGGCGGGCAGCACGGCCGCGCAAGAACTCGCGTTCACTTTGGCAAACGGATTTGCCTACGTGGAAGCCGCGATGCGCGCCGGGCTCGACGTTGATGCCTTCGCGCCCCGCCTGTCGTTCTTTTTCAATGCGCACATCGACTTCTTCGAAGAGATCGCGAAGTACCGCGCGGCGCGGCGCATCTATGCCCGGTGGATGAAGGAGCGGTACGGCGCCAGCAAGGAACGTTCGATGCAGATGCGGTTCCACACGCAAACCGCTGGCGTATCGCTTGCCGCGGTCCAGCCCGAGGTCAACATCGTGCGCACCGCGATCGAAGCCCTCGCCGGCGTTCTTGGCGGCACGCAGAGCCTGCATACGAACTCACTCGACGAGGTGCTGGCGCTACCGACCGAGCGCGCGGCGCGCATCGCGTTGCGCACCCAGCAGGTGATCGCGCACGAGTCGCGAGTGGCCAACGTGGCCGACCCGCTCGGCGGCTCGTGGTACGTCGAAGCGCTCACCGACGAGATGGAGCGTCAAGCCGAGGAGATTTTTGAGCGACTCTTGGAGTTTGGCTCGGGCTCAATGCTCGACGGCGCGGTCGTCGGGATCGAGTCGGGTTGGACGATGAGCGAGATAGCGGATTCGGCATACGCGCTTGAGCGTGCCCGCAACAGTGGCGCGCACGTGATGGTTGGCGTCGGCGTGTTCACCGAGGGCAATGAGGAGCCGCTTCCGGAAATCTTGCGTATTGGGCTCGACGTGGAGGAGGCGCAAGTAAAACGGCTCGCCGACGTGCGAGCCAACCGCAACCCTGCCGCGGTCGACGCTGCGTTGGCCGAAGTGCGCCGGGTTGCGGCCGAGCCGACCGAAAACACGATGCCCGCGTTAATCGACGCGGTGCGGGCCTACGCGTCGATCGGCGAGATCTCCGCGGCGCTGGCCGACGTGTTCGGCCGTTACGTGGAAACGCCCGTTACGTGAGCGGCCGAGCTGATGAGCCGAGCTCCGCGGGTGCGCCGATGCGGGTGCTGCTGGCCAAGGTCGGAATGGATGGCCACGACCGGGGAGTGAAGGTCGTGGCTCGGCTATTGCGCGACTCGGGCTTTGAGGTTGTGTACACGGGCCTTTTCCAGACCCCCGACATGGTGGTGGCCTCGGCCATTCAAGAAGACGTCGACTGTGTGGGCCTGTCGATGTTGTCGGGCGCGCACCTCACGTTGGTTCCGCCGGTCGTACGCGGGCTTCGTGCCGCGGGTGTCGAGGTGCCGGTGGTGGTGGGCGGGATCATCCCGCCGCCCGACGTGCCCGACCTGCTGGCCTGCGGTGTCGCCGCGGTGCTCGCTCCCGGTGCGACCGCCGACGAGGTCGCTGCCGCTGTTCGAAACGCGATCGCCGCAGCGCAGTGAGTCGACGGCGTCGGCGACTCGGCATCGTGGTGCTGCCGGATCGAACGACGGCCGTGCGTATCGATGCGATCCGCCAAGCAATCGGCGACCCGCACCTGCGCCGAATAGCGCCACACATCACGCTGATCCGGCCGTTCAATGTGGCCGACGAGCAACTCGACGAGGTCCTCGATGCCGTGCGGGCGGCTGCCTCTCATCGCGAGTCGCGCCCGATCGGGGTCACCTTGGGTCCGCCTCGTGTGTTCGACACCTCCGACACGTTGTATATGGCTGTCGACGAGCGCGGCACCGAGCGTCTGACGGCGCTGCGTGAGCTGTTGCGGGCGGGCGCGATGGACTTGCCCGAGCAGTATCCGCAGTACGTGCCGCACCTCACGCTCGCTCGCGGAGTGGTTCGCGCGGACTTGCTTGCCGCTGCTCTTGTTTTGCGCGCGTGCAAGATGGACACGGCGATCGAGTACTTGACGGTGTTTGAGATGGACGCGGCGTCGGTGTGGCACACGTTGTGCGACTTCGTGTTGGCCCGCGCGGCCGTGAGCGGACGAGGCGGCTTCGAGATCGAGGTCACGTTGTCGGCGGTGGCTGCGCCCGACGTGGAGGAGTTCGCCTCCCGGGCGTGGACCGAGCACGACCGGGAGTTGGGCATCGCTTGGGATCGCCACGACCTCACCCTCGTCGCTCGCCGCCGCGGCCGGGTGCTCGGGCTCGCATCGGGCTGGGTCGACGGCGGGCTTGGTTATCTGAGCTCGCTCATCGTCGAGCCACCTCACCGCGGCGAGGGTATTGGGTTACGCCTTGTCGAGATGTTTCGTTCGGAAACGGCCGCTCGCGGCGCTACCCGCTGGGCGGTCCGCACGTTCGCCGACACCGACGCGCACCGCTGGTACCTGCGCCACGGCTGGACCGAGGAAACCCGCTTTGCCAACTGGATCGAAGGCCGGACCTTCATCCAACTCCGCCGCTGACCCGTTTCCCTGCCAGCGTTTCCCTGCCTGCGCGGACTCGCCTAGGCGCAGTCGCGAGCTGCGACGTCTTCCACAACGGCGCACACACGACGGCGCGGCCGAAAGCGAGCGCGAGCCGCCAAGACCGCGTCCGACTTGTCGATAGTGGAGTTGGCATCGCGGGCGGCCGGAGCTAGGGGGAAGCCCCGACTGCCCTGGCCTCGCTGGCGGGAACAGCGACCAGCGTGAGACCTGCTGGGGCACCTTCCACTAGCCGCGCCAGCAGCCTCGCGTCTGTTCGATCGGGGAAATAGAACACCCTCGACCAGGTGCCACTCGGGACCGAGCTAGCCGTTACTGACTGGATGCAAAGGCGACTGTCGTACATGAGTTCTCCAACGCCGTCGTGAAGGTATTCGAGTGCGAGCGCGCCGGCCGTCAGCACATCGGCCGTTAGCCCCGGGCCCTGCAGCCGGGAATTGATCTCGTCATCGTCGGCGCGGTGCCCCGCAGATGCCGAAGGCGACAACGACGCCGAGCGCCGCGCCGAAGTGTGGCTCGCCCCGCTGGACGACGGGTCGCTCAAGGGGCTGCTCGCCGCTCTAGGCGCGGAGTCGCTGCCCGAGCAACCATGAGCGAGCGCTGCCAGCACTAGCAGGGCCGCTGGTGCCAGCCTGCGCACAGTTGAGGGAGGCGCGCCGGCATCGTGCGCTGCGGAGTCAGTCCCGCACGTCGCGCTCGCGTTGACGGCCACACGGCAAAGTAACGACGTTGGGCGCGTCGAAGGCAGCGGGGTAAGACTGGCGTGGTGGTGACACCGCGATCGTTGCGCGCGGGTGCAACGGCTTCCTGGGCAGAGGAGGTGTCGGGGCGTGCGGTTTGAGGTCGAGATCTGGGCGACGACCCGCGACGATCCGTTGTGTGCGGGCGAGCCGCCAACTTTGCGCGAGATGGTCGGAGACCCGCCGTCCTGGACGTTTACAGGTCGCCAAACGAACCCGCTCACCGGTGAGATGACCGATGTGGTCTTTGACTTCAGCCACCTCCGGCACTGTCCCCTCGATACTTACGTCGTCGTGAAGATCCGCCCGGTTGCTGAGAATGACGACGAGTTTGCCGCTCTCGCGGAACGGGCGCGGCAAATGTTTGCAGCGTCGCCTAAGCCGAAGCTGGTGGATCTACCGCCCGGTTATCGCTTGCACGCCCCTCCGACGGCTCAGAGCACGTAGAGCTCGGAGTCGTCAGAGGACGCCGCGATCTTCACCGGCTCGGCGCAGGTGGGGCACCACAGGGTTGGCTCCAGCGGCGTGCCGCACGCGTTGTGGGTCGGTAGTGGGGCGGCGCCGGAGTGTCGGGCGCCCCAGGCCCGCAGTGTTTGCACCACGTGCGCGAGTTCATGGCCGGGTTGGGTGAGTTCGTAACGCAGCCGACGGGGACGTAACGAGTACGGCGCCGCCACCACCAAACCCGCGGCGGCCATCCTGCGCAGTCGGGCAGTGAGGATGTTGGGCGCGGCGCCGGTCGCCTCGAGCTCGGAGAACGTGCGTGGGCCGTCGGCGAGCACGCTGGTGATCACCATCACCCACCGGTCGCCGGCCAGCTCCGCTGCCCAGGCGGTCGCGCGGTCGACGGCGCGTCGCGGGCTTGCACTGCTCGCTGCTGTGGGTGTGATTCGCATAACTCCAACAGTCTGGCATGATCTAGTGACTTGCAAATTGCTAGTGACAAGGGAGTGGCAATGACAGACACACAATCTGCCCCGACAACGGTGCAACGAGTTCGTGAGGCCCTGGTAAACAGCGTGGTCAGCGTGGGCCGCGATGGTCGTGGCACGGGCTTTGTCGTCGCCGACGGCAGAGTTCTCACCAACGCGCACAACCTGCGCGATCGCACGACGTCGATCACATTCGACGACGGTCGTGTGACCCAGGCCGAGGTCGCGGGTATCGACGTCGATGGCGACCTTGTGGTGCTGGCGGTCGATACCGCCGGAGCCCCCACGCTCACGTGGGGCGACAGCAACTCGGTCGCTGACGGCTCGGGGGTGTATTCGGCGGGCCGCGGCGGCGGGCGCCTCCGCATCACTCGTGGCGACGTGACCGGCGTCGACGCCGAATTCCGCGGGCCGCGGGGACGTACGATTCGTGGTGGCCTCGAACACACGGCGCCGATGGCCCGGGGAGCTTCAGGTGGTCCTGTCGTCGACGCGGCCGGTGCGGTCGTCGCGATCAACACCCACCGTGCCGGTGAGGGCTTCTACCTGGCCCGCCTCGCGGATGATGCGCTCCAGAACAGGGTGGCCAAGTTGGTCGCGGGCGAGCGGGTCGAGACACCCAAGCTCGGCGTGACTCTGGCGCCGTCAGCAGTGGCGCAAAAGCTCCGCGCGGCTGTTGGTTTGTCGCCTCGCGATGGCTTGTTGGTACGAGCCGTTGCCGCCGACTCAGCCGCTGCAGCGGCGGGCATCAAGGAAGGCGACCTCATCGTCGGCGCCGGCGACACGGCTGTTGTGACGATCGACGACTTGCACACGGCGCTCGACGCAGCGGTCGTGGCGTCGTCACAGTCGTTGCAACTGCGGCTCGTCTCGGGCGAGACCGAACGCGAAACAACAGTGACCTGGGCCGCCTCGTAACCGGCCCGGGTGCCCGGCTAGTGGCGGCGAGTTTGCTCAGCGGGCGACGTGGCCGGGCAGGGAACAAGCCGTGTCGAGGCCGAGCACACGATTGAGGCGACCAAAGGCCATCCACGACCCGAGACACATCGACAACTCCACGATCTCGGCGGCGCTGTACTGGGAACGCATGCGAGCCCAAAAGTCGTCGTCGAGGTTGTGGTGGTCGAGCAAATAACGCTCGGCGTATTCGGCGGCCAAACGAGTGCGTTCGTCGAAGGCGGTCGTGTCAGGCCACTGCTCGACGGCCACTTCGAACCCGGCTTCGACCTTCTCGCCGTTGCGTTCGGTTCGCCAGTCCTGGCAAAACAAACATCCGTTGATTTGCGCCACTCGCAGCCGGGCGGCCTCAAACTCGCGCAGACCGAGGGTCGAGTGTGTGTAGACCGCTTGCGCGAATGCTGCTGCCGCAGGTCCGATGCCGGGAACCATCGTGCCCCACACGTGCATGATCGGGTCAGAGCCGTTGGGAATTTCAATCCGTGCCGGCCCGATCGCTTCGTTCATGTTTGCTCCTTGGCCGTGCGCTTGTTCACGTCCACCGCCGATGTCCCGGCGACAGCGGGACGGACAAGCCGTCGTAGATACCGGGCGCAGCGGAATAGAGCCACTCGATCGCCCCAACAAGGCGACCGGCAGCCGTCGCGTTGCCGCCCGCTGCGCGATTGCCTGCGGCGTCGGTGGCCGTGATGGTTACGTCGAGATCGGGGAAACCCCGCAGTTGCAACACGTGGGCGCCGGCTCCGCCGTCGGCGGGCGCAGGCCAGTCGGGCGCGACGTGCGGGCTGATCCGAGTGACGTGTTCGATCACGAGGCGGTCGTGCCCATCGGCGACCCCAACAACCTCAAAGCGCAACGCGCCTTGTGTTCCGGCCTCGAACGTGCCGAGTTGGGTCTCGACCGTGTGGTCCAACGGGCGCCGCTGCACCCGTTCGACGATGGAGTCGAGGGTGAGGCCGAGCGCTCGGGCCATCAGCCGCAGTTGCCCGCCCCAAACCAACGTGGGAACGCCCTCGGCGACCATCGGCGGCGTGTCGGTCATCGGCTGTCCCATGCCGACGAGGTAACGCACCGACTCCTCTTGGTCGTAGGTCGAATAATCGAACAGCTCGAGGCAGCGGATCGACGAGATCTCACTCATTAGCCCCGACATCAACACCGGGAGCAAATCGTTGCCCCAACCAGGGTCGATGCCGGTCACCAGCAGTCGCCCGCCTCCGGCTGCGATGGCGTCATCGACCGGACCCCTCACCTCGGGCGGGGCGCTTGGCGGGTCGTATAACGCGTACAACGATGGAGTGACCACGACGGCGCCACGGCGTAAGCACTCGCACACATCGGCCAGCGCATCGTCGGGGCGTAAGTCACCCGAAGCCGTCTAGACCACCGCGTCGGTGGCTCCCGACCACGCGGCGCTCGCCACGACTCCGGTGAGGTGTTCCAAGCCCGCGAGCTCGCTGGCATCGCGGCCGACTTTGTCGGGATTGGCTACGACGACTTCACGCAGACTCAGTCCGGGGTGGCCGTGCACAGCTCGGATGGCGAGGCGGCCCATGTTGCCCGTGCCCCACACTGCTGTAGAGATGGTCACGGGAACCCCGGGGCCAGGACGTTGCGGCTACGCGTAGGTGGCGCCGATGGCTTCGAGTTTGTCGAGTTTGTGGCTGGCTTCGATGCGACGCCACGTGCCGCTGCGACTGCGCATGACGAGCGACTGCGTGGTCACGGTTCCCGCGCCGTAGTGCACGCCCTTGAGCAACTCGCCGTCGGTGATCCCGGTCGCGGCGAAAAAGCAATTGTCGCCCGCGACCAGGTCGTCGGCGGTGAGTATGCGGCCGATGTCGTAGCCGGCGCTTTCTGCTGCCGTGCGCTCGTCGTCGTTGCGTGGCCATAGGCGGCCATGCATCTCACCACCAAGGCACTTGAGCGCCGCCGCCGCGATCACGCCCTCGGGCGTACCGCCGATGCCGAACAAGATGTCGGCGCCTGACTCCTCCCATGCGGTGGAGATTGCCCCGGCGACATCGCCGTCGGGAATCAACCGGATCCGCGCGCCCGCTTCTCGCAACTCGCCGACGAGGTCGTCGTGACGGTCGCGTTCGAGGATCACCACGGTCACGTCTTGTACGGACTTACCGAGCGCCTTAGCGACGCTGCCGAGATTCCACGTCGGCGTCTCGCGTAAGTCGATCGCGCCTGCGGCCATCGGGCCGACGGCGATCTTCTCCATGTACACGCACGGTCCGGGGTTGAACATGGTGTCGCGGTTCGACAGCGCTATCACTGCCAGCGCGTTTGGTCGGCCTTTGGCGGTGAGCGTTGTGCCGTCAATCGGGTCGACAGCGACGTCGACCGACGGGGCGGACCCGTCGCCGATCGCTTCACCGTTGAACAACATCGGCGCTTCGTCCTTCTCCCCCTCACCGATCACGACGATCCCGTCCATCGGGACCGACTGCATCACGGTGCGCATTGCTCCCACCGCAGCGCCGTCGGCTGCGTTTTTGTCGCCTCGCCCCATCCAGCGGGCGGCTGCGAGGGCTGCGGCTTCGGTGACGCGAACGAGTTCGAGGGCGAGGTTGCGGTCGGGCGACTGGGGCGATGTCATCACTCCCCAGGCTACCGGCCCGGCCCCCTCGACCGGATGGCGTTAGCGGTCGGCGTGGGTGTTATCCGAGCAACGTCTCGGCAACGAGCGGGAGGATTTCGGGCGGTCCGCCGATGAGAAAGGTGCTGACCACGGTCTCTTGCCACTTCGCGAGTTCGCCGCGGATCTTGTCGGCCGGCCCGACCAAGCAGATCTCCTCGATCATCTGCCGTGTCACGTACGACGCTGCTTCGTCCTTTCGGCCGTCGAGGTACGCGTCTTGGATCTTGCTGGCTTCGTCGCCATAACCCATACGCACGAACACCTCGAAGTGAAAGTTCATCTCTCGAGCGCCCATGCCGCCGATGTAGAGGGCGAGCATCGGCCGCATGAAGTCGACGGCCGCATCGACATCATCGAGCGGGACCACGGGTACCGGGCACGCGACCTCGAACGTGTCGAGCGTGTGGCGCGCGCCGGGGCGTGCGAAACCCTCCGCGAGTGCGGTCCGGTAGAAGCTGTCTTGACTTGGCGCGAAGTAGATCGGCATCCAGCCGTCGGCGATTTCGGCTGACAACGCAACGTTTTTCGGACCCTCAGCCGCGAGGAAGATCGGTAAGTCGGCGCGCAGCGGGTGCGTGATCGGCTTCAGCGCCTTGCCGAGACCCGTGCCACCCGGGTAGGGCAACGGGTAGTGCGGGCCGGGGTTTTCCACCGCTGCGTCGCGCGCGAACACTTGCCGCAGGATCGACACGTACTCCCGCGTGCGGGCGAGTGGTTTGGCATACGGCTGTCCGTACCAGCCCTCCACCACTTGCGGCCCCGACGCGCCGATGCCGAGGATGTGGCGGCCACCCGACAGGTGATCGAGGCTCAGCGCGGCCATCGCGGTGGCTGTGGGCGTGCGGGCCGACATCTGCACGATGCCGGTGCCGAGTTTGATGGTGGAGGTGTGCGCCCCCATCCACGCCAGGGGCGTGAACGCGTCGGAGCCCCATGCTTCGGCGGTCCACAACGAGTCGTAGCCGAGGGATTCGGCCATCTTTGCGGTACCGATTGGATCGGCGGGCGGCTTCGCGCCCCAGTAGCCCAGCATTGCGCCCAGTTTCATGGGCGAGTTTCTACACGCACAGCGGGTGGAAAGGCGCCGGGCGACTCGGGGTGTCCGCGTAGGGTCACAGCGATGACCTCACGGGGGCTCGCACTCGACATTCTCACGGCCGGGCGCACGTTGAGCGAGCCGCGTGTGTGGGGCGACGGCGTGGGTTTCCTTTCGATCGCCGACGGCGTAGCCGACCTGTGCTGGGTGCCGCTGGCCGGCGGTGAGCCGCTGGTGCTCGCGCGTGACGTGGCCCGTGCGCACCCCACCGGCGGCGGTGTCTGGTCAGCCCTGGGGTCGCGTGCGGTGGTGTTCGATCGAAAGGGCGCGTGCTGGAGCGTGGCCGCCCCCGACGTCGCTGCCCCCGCAGGAGGAGTGGCCGTCGAGGAGCCGCGGATGTTGATTCCCGGCCCTGCCAGCGACCGCGGCAGCGGCGAGCACCGGGGCGAGGTCGCGTCTCCGACACTGTCGCCCGACGGGCGCTGGCTGTTGTTCGTCGAGGACATGGCCGTGTTGTGCGTCGTTCGGGCCGACGGAGAGGGCCCCACTGTGCGATTTCGCCCCGGGGCCGACTTCGTGCTCGATCCGGTGTGGGGTCCCTCGGGCTCGATCGTGGCGTGGCACGCGTGGGATGTACCGCATATGGCCTTTGACGAGTCGCGCATCGAAGCTGCCGCTTGGGATGGCACGGAGTTCGGGCCGGTAACTGTGCTCGCGGGAGGCGCGGGCGTCGCGGTCGCGCAGCCGCGATTCGATCCGTCGGGTCGCTGGCTGGGCTATTTGAGCGACGCGAGCGGCTTCATGAACGTTGAGCTGGCCGAGGTCGACCGAGGCGCGGCCGCGTTGGGGGTGGCAGTGTCGTGGCGCTCCGCACGAGAGGTGGGGCGCTCCACGTGGGGTCCGGGGCAGCGAGCGTGGACGTGGGCGCGCTTGGGACCCGATGTCGACACTGCGCCCGACGTCGTGGTGGCGTTGTTCAACGACCGCGCCTTCGGATCGCTGGAACGCCTTGATTTACAAGGGCCTGAGGCGCCTGAAGTGGTTGCGCGGGCGTGGTGGTACGGGCTCGACGCTCGCGGATCAGCGGTGGTCGGCGTGCGGTCGGGCGCACGGACGCCGCCGGAGATCGCTGCCGTCGACGTGGTTACCGGCACGCGCCGGAGTTTGCTAACAAGCTTTGGCGAAGGCGTCGTTGATCGAGACGAGCTGGTGGAGCCGGAGATCGTGTCGTGTCCGTCTCGATCCGGGCCCGAGGTCGTTGCCCGGCTCTACCGACCACTTCCCAGCCGTGCGCGGAGCGCGACCATCTGCTTGATTCACGGTGGGCCCAATGGGCAACGAGCGATCGAATGGGATGCGCCGATTGCGTACTGGGTCTCGCGTGGGTTCGACGTGCTGGTGCCCGACTACCGCGGCTCGTCGGGGCATGGGCGGGCGTTTGCACAAGCGTTACGACATGAGTGGGGCCGCGCCGACGTAACCGACTGTGCCGCGGTGCTCGACCACGCCCACTCGATCGGCGCGGCACCCGCGGGTCGCGTGATTCTCATGGGTGCGAGCTCGGCCGGCCTCACGATCTTTGGCCTGTGCCGCCGCGACTCGCCCGTTCGGGCTTTGCTCGCGGGTGCGGCAGTCAGCTTCGGTGTGTGCGACCTGGTTGCCTTGCAGGAATCGACGTATCGCTTCGAGGGCCACTACCTCGATGGGCTCATAGGTTCTTGGCCGCAGGTGCGCGAGGAGTACGTACGGCGGTCTCCGTTGTCGTGGTGTACCGACATCGACGTCCCGGCGTTGATTTTGCAGGGTTCTGCCGACATCGTCGTGCCACCGGGTGGTTCGCGAGCGATGGCGACGTCGTTGCTGCAACTGGGCCGTGACGTGGAGTATCACGAGTTCCCGGGCGAGGGCCACGGTTGGCGCCGCCGCGCGACGGTTCGTGACTCGATGATGCTCACAGAGCGATTCCTCGAGCGCGTGCTCAGTCGCTGAATAGCGCCCAGTACCCTGACCGCCGTGCTGCTGGCCGAACTCGAGGTGCGCCACTCGCGCGCCATCGCTCCCACCCGACGGGTGGCCATCGGTTCATCACTCCTCCCCGTCGACACGGAACCCGCGTGGGGCGTGGTGTTGCTCGCGGGCGTTGTGGCCGACGCGTCGAAATGGCCCGGCGTCGACGACGACGCCATCGAGGACTTCTGCGACTTGCTCGACGACCTTGAGGGGCGCGGATCAGTCGCGCAGCCGCGGCTGCGCCATCGTTTGCAGCGCGACGTTGTGGGTCTCGACCGCAGCACGCACCGGTTGTGGCTCGATGGCGAGGCGCTGCGCTTCGACATCGACGACCATGCCCGTCCCGTGCCGCAACTGCTGGCGGCGGCGTATGCGGCCAACGACGTGCCCCGTTCGCAGCGCAAACGTTGCTTTGCCGCTTTGCGTAAGGCGCTCGTGTGGGACGGACCCCTTGACGACCGGTTCGTCGCGTCGATGTCGGGTGATGTCACGACGCCCACAGCCGGCCGACGGGCGACCTCGGCCACTCGCGCATTGGTGTTGTTTGGTTTTGCACCCACCGACGTGGTCACTCGTGAGCGCGTGTCGGAGCGTTTTCGGGAACTGGTGTGGGCGGCGCACCCAGACCACGGCGGCGACGCGACGACGGCCGGCGACCGCATGGTCGCCCTCACGGAGGCCCGTCGCGTGTTGTTGCGCTTGGCGCAACGGGTCGAGGCCACGGCGGCGGCTGCTGACCCGGACGCCGGCGCGCCTGCGTCTGAGACAGCGTCTGAGACAGCGTCTGAGACGGCATCCGACACAGTGTCCGACACAGTGTCTGGCGCCGAGCGGTAGTGGCTCGGCGCGGCTCTCCCGAACCTGCGGGCGTGTTGCTCGCACCCGGGGCGGGTTCTGATCGCAACGAGGCCTCACTCGTCGCGATCGAGGCAGCGCTCGCGCCGTTGCCGGTGTGGCGTATGGACTTTCCGTACCGCATCGCGGGTCGCAAAGCACCCGATCGAGCTCCTGTGTTGATTGCGGCCCTGGCCGAAGCTCTCGATGAGGCTGAGGCGCAATGTGGCGCCGGTCGACTTGTGATTGGCGGCCGATCGATGGGCGGGCGCATGGCGTCGATGTTGGTTGCGCAAGGCCGAGCGGCGGCCGGGCTTGTGTTGATCTCGTATCCGCTGCATCCCCCGGGCCGGCCCGACAAGCTCCGCACGGAACATTTGCCGGCCGTCAACGTGCCGTGTTTGTTCGTCTCGGGAACTCGCGACGCTTTCGCCACACCCGATGAGCTCACCGCCGCCACCAGCGTGATCGAGGGCCCGGTTACCCACGTGTGGCTAGAAGGCGGTGACCACGGGCTACGTCGTCATGTCGATCAGGTCGTGGCCGCCGTCGGCTCGTGGGTGAAGGACTTGGGCGCGCCACGTCGCGGCACTCGCGGGCGGCTTAGCTGACGCCCGGCGAAGCGCTCGCGTCTTCTGGGTTGAGCGTTTCCAGCTCGACGTGGGCTGTCTCGGGGAAGCCCACGAGGATCACTACTGCTGCGGCCAGCGGCGCCACGCTGGCGAGGACCATCGGAGTCCCGAGCGAGCCCCACTGCTCCGCGAGCCAGCCCACGCCCAACAAGCCGATAGCGCTGCCGACTAGACCAACCACCGTCGTCACGCCGTTGCCCGCGCCGCGGCTACCGGTTGGGAACAACTCGGGGCCGTATACGCCATAAGCGGGAACGAGCGCGGCGAGGAAGGCGCTCGACACGAGTGACCAGGCCCAAATCGGCCACCCGTGCGCCACGAACGTCGCCACAACGGCCGCGGCCCCGACGGCGACGCCGACTGCGGCGACGATTCGACGACCGCGAGACTCGGCTAGTCGTCCGCCAATCACCATGCCCAACATGCCCGTGGTGCTGGTGATGGCGACGAACAACGCCACTCTGGAGCCCGAGAAGCCGCGCTCGTCTTTCAAGAACTGATTGAGGAAAAACGAACTCGGGGCAAACAGCACGTTCATCAGCAGCCCGGTGAGGCACAGCAGCAGCAGTCGCCGGCGCCGGTCGCTTAAGTGGGTGTGCGCGTGCGGGCGCTCGAAGCGCCGGGTTTCGCGAAGGCGCCGCGCCACGAGCATCAACGGCAGGCCGAGCAGCGAGATCGCGTAGATGTAGCGCCACCCGTCTGCGGAAAGGTCGGCCAGCGGCAACGTGACGACTGCGGCACCCGCGCCCATGCCGCCGGCGAGCGCAAGCACTGAGAAAGTGAATGCCCGTGCGCCCGACGGCACCTCCTCGGCGGCCATGATCGGGATCACGATGCCCATCACGGCAGCCATTGAGCGCTCGAGCACCTGCACCGTTGCCAGAGCTGCGATGTTGGGTACGAACACCCCGCAGGCGCCCGTAAGGCAGCCGATCCAGCCTGCGGCTAGCAACACCCGGCGACGGCCCCAGCGGTCGGCGAGTCCGACGAGCACCATGGCGATGGCGGCGCCAAAGCGGATGCCCGTTCCGAGCCACGCTTGGGCCGACTCGCCGGCGCCGAATGTGTCGGCAGCAAACGCGGTGGTTTGCGACGGGAGCCCGGTGAGAAAGCCGGCAACCAAGGCGAGCACCGCGAGAGTGTCGACGGCTTGCGCGCTGCGGGCGTCGAGACGATCCGGCGGCAAGTACCACGGAATCGTGTGTCGATGGTCGGGCCGACGGGTGATGGCATGGCGGTGCAGTGGTTCGAACAACCACGCGAACGCGCGCCCCGCGAGGCGCAGGTCGACCGTCTCTGTCGCCCGGCCGCCGTCGGTGCGCTCAACGATCCGGCGGTAGTGCGTGAATGGTCCGTCGGGTGAGTCGAACTCGACGCGATCGTCGGTTCGGGCGACTTCAACCTCGAGAACGGGACCGGCGCTGAGCGCGTGGGAGACGGCGTCGAAGTCGTACGCGCGTTTTCGGCGGGCCATGAGCGCGAGCAGCCGGCTGGGTTAGAGCGGGGGGACTGGTGTGTCGAGGGTTGAGAAGAGCTGTGCGTACAACACCGCAGCGTCCACCAGCGCAGCGACCGACACGGATTCGTCCACTCGGTGCGCTTGCTCGATGTCGCCTGGCCCGACCACCACCGCGGGAATGCCGCGGGCTCGGACGTAACGAGCGTCGGTGGTGAAGTGCATACCGACCAACTCGGGCTCGCGGCCGAGCGCGGCCACAAACGAGTTGCGCACGGTGTCGACCCACGGGTGGTCCTGCGCGATCTCTGACGCCGAGCCGAAAAAGTCGACCGCAAGTTGCCAGTCGTGAACGCCGAGTGGCTCCACTTTCGAACGGACGCTGGCAATCGCGTCGGCCTCTGTCGTGCCCGGCAGCACGCGGCGATCGAGTAGCAGCGAGCAGGTTTGAGCGACCACGTTTGCGCTGGTGCCGCCGCTCACGGCGCCCGCGTTGGCGCTCGGTCGGCCGAGCCAAGGGTGCTCGGCGTCGCCGAAATCAGCGCCGTGTAGTGCGGTGACGATTTTCGCCATATCGGCGACGGCCGAACGAGCGGCGTGTGGCTGTGATCCGTGGCCGGGCGTGCCGTGGGTGGTGAGCGTGGCGGTGAGAACTCCTCGTTCGGCTACCGAGATCCGCATTGACGTCGGCTCGGGGTCGATGCAGGCATCGCCGACGAGTAGTCCAGCTGCGTCGAGTTGGGCGCAACCTTTGCCCCCACCCAGCTCCTCGTCGGCCACGAGGTGGAACACGACGTTGCACGTTTGCGGGACACCGAGTCGCCGCAGCAACGCAACGGCTTCGATCGCCGCAGCGATGCCGCCCTTCATGTCGGCGGTGCCGCGGCCGTAGAGGCGATCGCCGTCGAGTTCGCCGCCGAAGGGTTCACGTGTCCAGCTCTCGCGGACAACGGGAACGACGTCGAGGTGGCCGTTGACAATCAGTGTCGGCGCGCTGCGCGCGTCGTTTGCTCGGCTGGCGGGGACGGTGATCACCACCGAGCCGCGGCCAGGCTCGGGCTCGATCACGTCGGTGGCGCTGGCCCACTGTGCGAGCGCGCGGGCGGCGACGGGAATCGCGGCCGATTCGTTGCCCGGCGGATTCTGCGTGTCGATAGCGACCAGCGCCCGGGTGAGTTCGACGAGATGGTGTCGATCGACAGCGCGGGCGAGTTCGGTCACGAGTCGGAGGCTACGACAGGCGTAGTTTGGTGTGGTGACGAGCGTTGTGGTGGAGCCGGGCCCGTCCCTCGACGGCACCGTTCGTATCTCCGGCGCGAAGAACTCGGTGCTCAAGGTGATGGCTGCTGCCGTCCTCACGCCTGGTCGATTCGTGCTCAACCGGGTACCGCGGCTGACCGACGTCGAGCTCATGGTGGAGTTGCTCGGTGCGCTGGGAGTCAGGGCGTCGTTTGCTGGCGAAGGCCGGCTGGTGCTCGACGTGCCCGAGGAGCTTGAACCGGTGGCGCCGTACGAGCTCGTCGAAAAGATGCGGGCGTCGATAGCCGTGCTCGGTCCGCTGGTCGCTCGCTGCGGTGAGGCGCGAGTGGCGCTGCCCGGCGGCGACGATCTCGGGCCGAGGCCGATCGACATGCACCTGCGCGGGCTCGAAGCGCTCGGCGCCACGGTGGAGTTGGCTGGCGGTTATGTGACGGCACGCGCCGAGCGACTCGTGGGAAACAAGATTTTCCTTGATTTTCCCAGCGTTGGTGCGACCGAAAACGTCTTGATGGCCGCGACGTTGGCCAAGGGTGTCACGGTGATCGAGAACGCGGCCCGCGAGCCCGAGATCGTCGACTTAGCGATGTTTCTCAACTCGATGGGCGCACAGGTGGTCGGCGCTGGTTCGCCCGTGATCGAGGTCACCGGCGTCGACGAGTTGCACCCCTGCGAGCACTCCGTGGTGTCCGACCGCATCGAAGCGGCCACGTACTTAGCTGCGGTTGGCGTGGCGGGCGGCGAGGTCCTACTGGAGGACGCGCGGGCCGACCACATGGACATGCTGATCCACAAGCTCGGCGCCATGGGCATGCGGATTTCCCCGACGAGCGATGGTTTGTGGGCCTTCTCGCGGGGGCGACTGAGCGCAGTCGACTTCGCGACGTTGCCATATCCGGGGATCGCGAGCGACTACAAGCCGATGATGGTCGCGATGCTCGCTACCGCCGATGGGGTGGGGATTGTCACTGAAAACGTGTTCTCGGGCCGTTTTCGTTACATCGACGAGTTGGTGCGCATGGGCGCCGACATTCGCACCGAGGCACACCACGCGATCGTGCGCGGGGTGGCGCAACTGTCGGGAGCGCCAGTGCGTGCGCACGACATCCGCGCCGGTGCAGCGCTAGTGGTCGCCGGCCTCGGCGCCCACGGTTCGACCACGGTCAACGATTGGCACCACGTCGACCGGGGTTATGACGACCTCGTCGGCAAGCTGTCGGCCCTCGGCGCCCACGTGCACCACGTCGACCCGCCCGGTGCTACCGACGCTGCATCGGCAAGCTGATCGCGCGCCGCGGCGGGGCCTTTCCAGTCGCGTCGTTGCGTGGGAACTGTCACTGAGGGATTGACGGCGCGTTCGGGGGAACCAGGCGAATGACCGGCACGGATCGCCCGTGGGCCTCGGCATCGGCGCGGTACGAAGCAAATGCCGGAAACGTCTGGTCACTCAACGCCTCGAGACGCTGCTTCTCCGGCCCAGGAGCTACCTCGACGGCCCGTCTGGGGAGTCCACCGATGGTCACGTCTGGGTTCGCAAGCAGGTTGTAGTACCAGGACGGATGTGCGGCTGCCCCGGCGTTCGAGGCCGTGACCACTATGTCGTCGCCGTCGCTGAAGTAGATGACAGCGTTTCGTCGTGTGTGTCCGGTTCGCGCGCCGACAGTCTCGAGAACGGCGGAGCGGTACCACAACGTCGTGCTGACTCGGCCGTTGCTGAGTCGTAGGAGCACGGGATCGAGGCGCCAGTTGATCCAACGCGAGATGGCCCGAGCGGCGCGAGTAGCCGCGAGGCTTGCGTACCACCGTCGGACTCGGCCGAGCTTTTGGGAGGGAACGACCGGTATCAGTCGTCTGGTCATCGTGGCTCCAGCAGTCGGTGGCTCTGGGGCGACTGTAATCCCACGATTTCCTCGCCGATCGGGCCGCGGGTGGGTCACCAGGACGGTGTTCGTTCAAGGCGGCGACTCGGCGTCTTGCCAAAGGTAGGCCCGACGCGACTCGCGACTGTCATCGGGCGTATTGCTCGGTGGGGACGAGAGCGGCGTAAGTCCGGGGGCGGTTCGGGTAACGGTGGGGCCCCGGTAGCGTGGGGAGCGTGAAAGAACAGGTTCTCGATGTCATCGAGTTGA
>CAZWPY010000057.1:0-20122 GCA_964635475.1 uncultured Acidimicrobiia bacterium | reverse complement strand
GCGAAGCCAGTCGTCGTCGAGTGGTCGCCGCGACTGCAGCCGATCGTTTGGCCGCACTGTTGCTCGGCGTCGACAACGACCGAGAACTTCACGACCGCGGGGCTCGTTGGGTCGCTGGCGTCGTCGAACGGGGCGGGCTGGAGTCGCTCAATCGACTGTGGAACTCACCGCGGGAGCTCCCGACGCCGGCCGAGATTGAGGCACCAGGTTTGTGGCTTGCGCGGATCGACCTGCCCGACGACACGGCCAACAGCGGTGTCGACCCCGCTACCGAGAGCCCGGCAGACCTCGACAATCCGCCCAGCGATTCCGACGACATCGCCGGGTCCTAACTAACCGCTGCGGCCTAACTGCTCGCCCTGCTGCCGCCACGGGGCACGGGTGCCCGCGATCGCGGCGAAACAGGCAAAACCCGCTCCCGCGGCCACGACTGCGAACGACACCCGCAGCGGAATCGCCACGAGGACCGGCACAAAACCACCGACCACCCACGCCATTTGGAATCGCGTCTCGAACCCGGCAAATGCCGCGCCACGGTTGTGGTCGTGTGCGTCACGTTGCACCAACGAGTCGAAAGCCAACCGACCGCAGGCCGCCGCGTACCCGACCGCGAGCGCCAACACAGCAGCCCCCCACTTGCCACCGATTTGGATCGCCAACAGCGCGACCACCGCGACCGCACCAACGAGGGCTTGCAACATCCGCTCCTCGTGCACCTTCTGACGGATCACGGGCGCCGACGCATTTCCCAACAACGACCCGGCCAAACTCACAAACCCCATCAGGCCGAACCACACGGCATCCGCGTGATCCTGCTTGAGCGCGAACAACACCGCGAACGACAGAAACCCGACGATCCCACGCAAGATGCCCATCGACGTGCCCGCGATGGCCACGTTGGCAGGCACCTCCGGCCGTTGACCCAACACCCGCTCGGCTAACCCGGCTGGCCCACCGGAGCCCGTCGCGCCCGGCCCACCGGCGAAACCGCCAAAGGCTCCGTCGCTGCTGGTCGGCGGCGGGCTCATCCCGGCTTGCACGAACTCGTCGTCGATCGAGCGAACCTCGATCACATGCTCGCCGCGGCGGTCGTGCGACCTCGGCGGCGTCGAGGCCGGCGACCCCGGCGAGGCCGGCGAGCTTCCCCATCCCACGGTGTTGTCGTCGCGATAGGACTTGAGCCGCGTCGCGGCCACCGCGGCCCCGACGAACAACAACGACGCCAAATACAAACCGGGTCGCGCGTCGAACACGCCGGTGAGAATCGCCCCGGGAATGCCCGCGATCAATCCGGCGATCGCGCCAATGAGCGCGAGCCGCGAGTTGGCCCGCACGAGTTCGGCGTCGGTACGCACCGTCGCGGGCACATACGAACTGCGGGCAATCGCATAGGCCTTGCCCAACACCAACGCACCAAACGCCAGCGGAAACAACAACAACGACGTCGGGTCGGCCGCCATCATGAAACACAACACGGCCCGCCCCGCGGCCGTGCCGATAACCACCCACCGGCGCCCACCGGCGCTGCGGTCGAGCAGTGGGCCCAAAAACGGCGCAACGAGCGCGAACGGCGCCATCGTTAACGCGAGGTAGAGCGCGACCTTGCCCCGGGCCGCGTCGGGGCTAATCGAAAAAAACAACGATCCGGCAAGCGAAAGCGCGAGCACGGCGTCGGCTCCAACCGACAGCGCGTGCGTGACCGCGAGCCGGCCGAACGGTCCGGTGCTGAGACGCGAAAGGGCTACCGCGGCGCGCGACGAGCCGCCGCGGCGCGACTCGCCCAACGTCCGCCAGCCATTGCTCACACCACGAGCTTAGGAATCGCCAGCAATCGCAGCGGTCAGGGCATCAAGGACCCCAGGGTGGCCGTTGTCGACGTGCGCGCCGACGCTGCGTAGCGCCGACAGCGAGATCCAGCCCCGCTGCACAAGCCCCTGGTCGGTGTCGGGCGCGGCGACGGGCCACACCTCCTCGTCGAGCACCAACCGAGCCCGTCCGTCGGGCCCAAGGCGCATCGACGCCTGTATCGGCCCAACGTCGGCCAGGTCGGCCCAGGCCGCGCCGCCCATGTCGGTGACCTCGCCTGCGGGCACGTTGACGTTGATCACCGCCCGCTGGCCCGACGCCACCACCGCGCGCGCCACCGTCGCGCCAACGAACGCTGCGGCATGGTCGCCCGCGTCGGTTCCCCACGCTCGACTCACTGCGACGCCGGCAATGCCGGCGTTGCCCGCGGTCAATACCGCCCCGACGGTTCCGGAATGAAGTACTGCCCAGCCGGTGTTGAATCCCGGATTCACTCCCGAAACAACGAGTTCTGGCCGCGCGCCAATGAGCTCGAACACGGCCGACAACACCACCAGTGCCGGCGGCGCGTCGAGGGAGTAGGCCTCGAACCCATCTCGATCGCAACGAGTGATGCCGATTCCATCGCTCCACCAAAACGCACCCAACGACGCCGCGGCGCCCGAACGTTCGGAGTCGGGAGCAGCAACGACGACGTCGGTGAAACCCTTGTCACGAAGTGCACCGGCAAGCGCCCACAGACCAGGACTCTCGATGCCGTCGTCGTTAGTAACCAACACCCGAGTCACTCGCTACTCCTGTTTCATTTCGCTGTCGTCGCGCGTCGGGCCGACTACCTCGAGTGGGCGGCCGATGATGTTTTGCAAGGGACCAAGTTTGCGCCGCGCGCCCCACACCTCAAGTTCACAATCCGCGGCCACGTCGGCGCCGTGGCCGACGACCAACTCGACCACATCGCCGCGATCGTCGAGCACAACACTTGGAACGACCTGCAAGTGAGTGCGATCGAGCCCGTCGGCCACACGCAGCACGGCCGACAGGCGGTCGACGCGTGCTCGTGACGTTCGGTCGAGTTGCGCGTAGGGGAGGTGCGTGGCCTTCGGCTCTGAACGGCGGTGATAACGGGCGATACAGGCGAGTTCCACGACCTCGACGGGCGTAAACCCCCGCAACCCACCGTGCTCTACGAGGTACGCCGCGTGTTTGTGGTGCGAACTTTGCGACACGTGTTCGCCGATGTCGTGTAACAAAGCGGCGAACTCGAGCAGCTCGCGGTCACGCTCTCGGCTTTCGTCGGACTCGTCGAGCAGCCCGGCGGCGACGAGTTGATCGAACAGCGACAAGCCGAGCGCGGCCACGTGGCGGCTGTGGGCCTCGTTCCACCCACATCGACGAGCCAAGTCGACGACGCTGCGACGGCGCAGCCCCCGCGGATCCTCATCCCACTCCTCGACTTGGTGGCGAGAAATCGCGTCGAGCACTATGCCCTCGCGAAGCGCCCACTCACCGGTAACCATCGAGTCGAAATCGAAAAGGTCGAGCAGTCCAAGGACCACAAGCGAGCCGATCGGCGCTTGGTCGACCCGCTTTTCATCGAGCCCGGCGAGGCGTCGACGTTCGGCGCCCGGCAACGCCACGAGTTGCGAGCTGAGTTCCTCCAGCTCCCGACGCGTAAACCGGAACTGATTGAGCGACCGCGGCACGGTCTCGCCGCGGCGCACGGCAATCATCCGTGCGAGCGACAAGATCGTGCCGCTCGTGCCGATAGCCATTTGTGGTTTGAGGTCGCGGACGTCGGCGACGATGGGCCCCAGCGCCATCTCCAAACGGCGACGGATTCGCCGCACGTCGTCGTTGGTCAGCGGGTCATCGCAGGCCAGTTCGGCGACCAAACGACCAACACCGAGCTTGACGCTGGCCAATAACGACGACTCAGCCGCGTCGCCGACCATCACTTCCAAACTGCCGCCACCGAGGTCAAAACCGACTGCGGGTCCCGGCTCGATCAAGACGCTCTTTTGGATTGCCGAAAAAATCAGCTCGGCTTCGTCGTGGCCGGAAATGACACGAACCCGCACTCCGGTCTCGTCGGCAATGCGGTCGACAAGGGCAGGGCCGTTGTCGGCCTCGCGCAGCGCACTCGTCGCGCAAGCAATCACCTCGTCTGCTGCGTGCGCGTCGGCCAACGCCCGCAAGCGGCGCACCGCGGCAACGACCTCATCGGCCAACGCCGGCGGGATCCGACCGCTCGCGCCCACGGCGTCGCCTAGCCGCAACATCTCGCGTTCGGTCGTCAGCGTCACAAACGCTCCGTCGGGACGGGCTTGGACCACGAGCAAGTGAAACGAGTTTGAACCGAGGTCGATCGCGGCGATTCGCAGTGGCTTCATACGTCGTTCATAAGTCCGGTTGACCGAACTCGTGATAACTCACCGAGTGGAACACCTCGTCGTCACCGGCGAAACGCCAGACCGAACCCTTCGCACAGCGCACGACCCCGCCGACATCGAGGCCGAAGCGTTTTGCCAGCCGAGCGACAGTGAAGGGGATGACGTCGCCGTGCGAACACGCCACCACGGCGTTTCCCGCGACGAGCTGTGGCCAATCAAGCTTTCCGCCGCCCTCGCCCAACTCGGCGACGACCTTGACGCGTGCACCAGCCGCGAGCACAGCGGGCTGGAGCGTCTCGATACACCGCAGGTAGGGGCTCGACCAGTACAACCGCGGGGTAACAACATCGGCGGCCAGCCACGCCGCGATCGCCTCGGCCTCAGCGCGCCCACGCGGACTAAGAGGGCGTTCGAGGTCGGATTTCCCGCGGCCGCGGGAACCGGCATCAGCGTGGCGCACAAGCCACAACGTCGACGACGACATGTGGCTCAGCCGAGGCTCAACGCAGCGAGGACTTCACGATCGCCGTCGTAGGTCAACAGTTCACTCGCTCGTTCCCGCGAGAGCCACGCAACGGCATCGATCTCTTCGTTAGCTGCAAACTCGCCCGCCGTCGGCTCCATCGCCCAGTAGCGCACCTCTTTGGGCCTTCCGCGGTGATCCATGTACCGCGCAGCGGGCAGCTCGGGGCCAACGCGACACTCGAGGCCCGTCTCCTCCAACACTTCACGAACGGCCGTCTCAAGGTCGTCCTCGCCCGGCTCGACCTTGCCTTTAGGAAACGACCAATCGTCGTAGTAGGGCCGGTGCACCAACAAAACCTCAGTCCCCGACTCGCTCGGGCGCCAGATCACGCCGCCCGCGGCACGAACCATCTCGCGTGAACCAACGTCGTGGATCAACTGGTCGCGGCTCATACGCACTCGGCCTGTGCGGGCACGGGCAGCCTCTTGCAAACGCACGTGCGTCTCAAACTCGTCGCCACTCACCTTTACGTACTCACCTGAACTCTGCAACTCCCACGCCAGCGCCGTGTCGGCGAGTTCGAATTCGAGCATTTGATTGAGCCGCGCGACGTGGGCCGGATCGCTCACCGGCAAAAGGACCTCGACGCGCCGGTCGAGGTTGCGTGTCATCAAGTCGGCTGAGCCGATCAACACCGTTTGCCGGTCGCCGCGGCCAAACGAATACACGCGTGAGTGTTCGAGGTAACGACCGACCAACGAACGGACCTTGATGTTGTCGGACAAACCCGCAACTCCAGGGCGCAAACAGCAGATCCCCCGGACGATCATGTCGATGGAGACGCCGCGCTGCGAGGCCTCGTAGAGAGCTTCGACCATTTCGCGGTCGGCAATCGAGTTGGCCTTGATCACGATCCGTCCGTCGGGTCGTTCGGCCTCGGCCTCGATCAGCTCGAAGAGTCGGCCACGAGCCCCCGAGGGGGCGACGACAATACGTTCGAACTGCTGCTGGCGGGAATAACCCGTGAGGTAGTTAAACAAGTCGGTGAGGTCTTCACCCAACACAGGATCGGCCGACAAGACGCCGAGATCTTCGTAGAGCCGTGCGGTCGAGGAGTTGTAGTTGCCAGTACCAACGTGGCAATACCGGCGCAGTCCCTCACGCTCTTCACGCACGACCAACACGACCTTTGCGTGCGTCTTTAGCCCCGCAACCCCGTACACCACATGAACGCCAGCCTCTTCCAGGGCGCGAGCCCAGGTGATGTTGGCCTCCTCGTCGAAGCGCGCTTTCAGCTCGACAAGCGCGACGACTTGTTTTCCTTGCTCAGCCGCCCGCATGAGCGACTTGACGATCGCCCCGCCCGAGGTCCGATACAAGGTCTGCTTGATCGCCAACACCGACGGGTCGTTTGCGGCCTGCTCGACAAAGGCCTCGACCGAGGTCGCGAACGAGTCATAGGGGTGGTGGACCAATACGTCGCGCTCGCGTAGAACCCGGAAAATCCCTGAGCCCGACTCCGCGACACCATTGAGGCGTCGCTGCGTGACGCCGTTGAACGGCGGATCGCGCAAGTCAGGTCGATCCACTGCGCCGACGACGGCGAAAAGTCCGGTCAAGTCGAGTGGCCCGTCGATCGCGTAGACGTCCTGCTCGTCGAGTTCGAGCTCACGGCGTAACAACTCACGAACATCGTCGGGCATGTCGCCGGCGACCTCAAGCCGTACCGCTTCGCCAAACCGGCGGCGGCGAAGTTCGAGCTCGACGGCCGACAACAAGTCGTCGGCCTCATCCTCATCGAAGGACAAATCAGCGTTTCGCGTCACCCGAAATGCCCACGAGCCCTCAATGAACATGCCGGGGAAAAGGTCTTCCAAGTGCGGCGCGATCAGCTGTTCGAGCGGCAAGAACCGACCCGACGGCAAGACGGTAAAACGTGAGAGCAACGGCGGCATCTTGAGCCGGGCGAACCGAGGTTGTTTCGACTCCGGATCACGCACGACGGTCGCCAAGTTGAGCGAGAGGTTCGACACGTAAGGGAACGGGTGCGACGGATCGACCGAGAGCGGCGTCAGCACGGGAAACACGCGTTCGTCGAACAACGTGTCGGCGTACTCACGTTCCTCACGTGTCAGCATCGAGCGGCTGACGATCTCGACTCCCTCGCTGCGAAGTGCGGCCGACAGCTCCGCCCAGCGGGCATACTGCGCGCTGACCAACGCGGCCGCCTCATGGCGCAGCGCGCCGAGAAGCTCGTTGGTCGTCAGCTCTTCCCACGCCGAGCGACCGAGGCCGGCTTCGATCTGCTCCTTCAAACCCGCGACACGGACTTGGAAAAACTCGTCGAGATTCGACGAGAAGATCGCGAGGAACTTGACCTGTTCGAGTAGCGGCACAGTCGGCGCCGACGCGCGGGCGAGTACCCGGGCGTTAAAGCGCAGCCACGAACGATCGCGGTCGATAAAGGTTGGCTGCGACGACGAGCTCACTTCTCGCCCAGCCCACTCAGGAAGACGGCGCACCGACGCTGCACGCTGACCGATGTGGAGGTCAAGCCTCTTCGGGTACGCCTAGATCCCACTCGACCACGATGCCCTCTCGTTCGCCATCGCGGTTGACACGTTCACGATTGCGGCGAAACTGCGGGTCGTGCGGGGGTAGCAACAACAAACGGGCCTCGACCCGTTGGCGAAACTCGTCGATCAAGTTGCGTGCGCCGAAACGTGACTGGATCTCCCAGTGCGGCATCACGGGGCCGAGGTAGACGATGCGGGCATGACCAACGGGCGCCGCGGGTGGCTCAGTTGTGGTCATCGACATGGTGTTTCACCTTCCTCGGGGAGCGACCAGGTTACTCGACCGGACGAGCCTGCAGTGTGGCCGTCGCCACCTTGGATTCAGAGCCCCGCAACCACTTGATCTCGACCAACTCACCCGACTTCCGCGCCCCGACCGCGTCGCGCACCGCTTCGGGAGACCGTACGTCCTTACCGTCGACCTGCACGATGACGTCACGTGGTTCAAGACCGGCTTCGTCGGCCGCTGAACCCGGCACAACCTCGACAACAACGGCGCCGAAGTCGGAGGTGACGCCCAATTCAGCGGCTATCGCCGGCGTCAGTTCCTGCGTGGAGACGCCGAGGAAACCTTGGTCGGTCGTGCGACCGTCACCATTGGTCATCGCGTCGACTTCGCGTAGCGCCATCGATCCCGCGACCGCGAAGCCGATGTTCTGCGCATCGCCGGCCACTGCGGTGTTGATGCCGATCACCTCGCCGTCGACGTTGAGCAAGGGTCCGCCGGAGTTCCCAGGGTTGATCGCGGCCGACGTTTGCAACAGCCCCGTCAACACACCGCCGGTCGTACGGATCTCACGGTCGACCGCCGAAATGATCCCCGTCGTCACCGTCGGCCCACCCGGCAAGGCAAGCGCGTTTCCAATCGCGATCACGCTGTCGCCCACAGCCACCTCGTCGGAATCCGCCAGCGTCGCGGCCACGAGTTCCTTGTCGGTCTCCACCTGTACCAGCGCGAGATCGGTAACGGTCGAACGGCCAACGACCGTGCCTTTGGCCTCGTCGCCGTCGGCAAAACGCACCGAAATCTCGGTCGCACCCGCCACGACGTGCGCATTGGTCAGGATCAAACCTGAATCCTCGATGATCACACCCGAACCCGCACCCGCGGTGGGAAAGACGTTTTGCGCCAACCCCTCTTGAAAGCCGGTGGTATTGATCGACACGACCGCGTCGCCCACGTCTGCCAGAACTGAACGGATGACCCCCGGCGTCGCCTCGCCATCGAGGCCACTTCCGCCCCCACCCGCGGCGGTCGTCTCGTCGTCAACCGTGGCTTCGTCGTCGGCGGTGGTCTCGTCGTCGGCGGCGGCTTCGTCGTCAGGAGGGGACAGTTCGTCGGCGTTGGCAGGCACGTCGGAGTCGGCTGCCGCGTCGTCGTTGTCGAGGCCAGGCGGCAGCGGATCGGACCCGGCCTCGCTATCGACGGCCGCCGAGTCGTCTTGCGACTGACTCGCGACGGTTTGGTCGTTGTCGTCTGAGCGCAAGGCCAACGTGACGGGTACGGCGACCAACCCTCCCGCCAGGGCGCCAATCAAAAGGCCCGCACCTAGACCACGGCGCGTGCGCGGTTTGTCATTCGACGAACGCGGCGGCGGTGCGCTAGCGCCCGAGCCCGAGCCCGGACCCGATTTCGATCCCGAATTGGCCCACGTCGCCGCAGGGTCGGGCGGCAGGACCGCAGCGACCTCGGTCGGCGGCGCAGCAACCTGACTCGTCTCCTGCGCCGCGATCGGGGCGGTTTGCTGCGACTCCATCGCCCAGCCACCGGCGGGGGCCGAGCTGGCTGTATCGCCCGGCACCGGCTCCGGTGCTGTGTCGCTCTGCACGGGCTCCTGTGCTGTGTCGCTCTGCACGGGCTCCGGTGTTGCCTCGCCGGGCACAGGCTCCGGTGCTGTGTCGCTTGGCGCGGCGCCGAGCGACGTTGCGTCGGCGTCGGCCTCGTCACCCGCAGAGGTCACCACAGCCGAATCCCCCTCGGTCGCCGTTGCCGGGGCGCCGTCGTCGAGAGGCTGGTCAGTACCGGAAAGTTCATCGCTCACGGCGCACACGGTAGGTCCGCGCTCGGCCGTAGTTAGCGCGACCTAGCCGGTTCTCACCAAATTCACAACATTCCCCGACCGGATCCGAAAGAAAAGTTGCAACGATTTGGTTCAGTAACGAGTCAAACTGTTCAGACCAGCACGTAGAGATCACACGACGCCATAGACACCGACGAGGAAAGGCATCCCATGAAACGCTGGCTCAGCCGCACAACCGCCCCACTCCCCACTGAAGCCGTCTACGACGGCAACGACTGGATGCAAGCAGGAAACTGTCGCGCCGTCGACCCCGACGTGTTTTTCCCCAGCGACGGAGTTGGCGTCGACGCCGCTCGCAAACTCTGTGAGGGATGCCCCGCAAAGGCGCCGTGCCTTGAGTACGCGCTCATCAATCACATCGACCACGGGGTCTGGGGTGGTACCTCAGAACGAGAGCGTCGGCGGATCCACAAACGCCGCCGCGACGAACGAATCGCCGCATTGGCCCAGCTCCCACACAGCTGATCGATGCGCATGATCACCAACGGGCCGATCCCCCCCACGGCTCGTTGGTGCACTCGGGACGACGTCAGCCAACGACAACCCGAGCCATCAGGGCCACGACCAGGCCCCTCCAAACACTCAGGGGAGGCCCACCGGCCTCCCCTGAGTCGCGAATTGTCACACGTGTATCCGAAGGCCCCCGGATAATCGAGCCGGCCCGGCCTGGCTTGTCGTCGGACTTGGCCTACTTGTCGTCGGACTTGGCCTGTGACGCGTCGGACTCGCCGCTGCCCTCTTTGACGCCGTCCTTAAACTCCTTCGACGCCTGGCCCAGCGAGCGGGCCAGTTTTGGCAAGCGGCTGCCGCCGAACAAAAGCAGGACCACGAGCAAGACGATCAGCAGTTCAGGCGCACCCAAGTTCATAGGCTCACCATAACGCCTACGACCTGCGTCTACCCAGCAGGAGCCACCTGTGTCGACACCGATCACTCATGAGGCGGTTATCAACGTGTCAGAAGGTCGACGGCGCGCCACGCTCGAGGAGCTCGCCGCCGCGGCACGCGACTCGCTGCTCGACGTCCACGTCGATGCCGACCACAACAGGTCGGTCTTCACACTCGGATCTCACGACCGCGAACAACTCGCCTTTGCCGCACGCGCGCTCGCACACGCGGCGTGGCAACTCATCGATTTGCAGCACCACGACGGAGTCCACCCGCGCCACGGCGTGGTCGACGTCGTCCCTTTTGTCGATCTCCGGAACTGGCACGAACGTGGCGAGCGGCCGAGCGCGGACGCCATCGAGTTGCGTGAGGCCTTCGGCCGTTGGTGCGAGGAAGCGGGTGTCGCGGCGCGGCGTTACGGGACCGACATCGGCGTGTCGCTGCCCGACGTGCGTCGCCAACTACGCAGCGACCCCGACAGCTGCGATTTCTGCCCCGAACGCCGGGCGCCACGCGCCGGCACCACCTGCGTCGGCGCCCGCGGGCCGCTCGTCGCGTACAACGTGTGGGTCGCACGACCCGACGACCACGCTGCTGATGCTCGCGACGTGAACGAGACGCTTGCCGCTGCTCGTGCGTGCGTGCAGGAGATCCGCAGCAGCGAGGTCCGCGCGCTCGCGCTGGTGGTCGGCCCCCGCATCCAGGTCTCGATGAACCTGGTCGCGCCGCTGCGCACCGGTCCGGTTGCCGCGTACCAACTGGTCGCCGACGCACTCGCCCGCCACAACGCCGCCACCGAGGGAGCCGAGGTCGTCGGCCTGATTCCCGCCGACTGTGTGGCCGGCGCCTCACCCGCAGACCTACTTCGGGCGGGCATCTCATCGGCCGACCTGCTGGAGGTCCGCGTCGCGCAGTCCGCCGACGAGCGCCTCGAACTGGTCAGCCGATCGCTGCGACGCGTGCCCGCTTAACTCGCCCGCGCCGTTGCGACCGGTGTTGTCAGATCGACTGCACCGCGAGCGACTTACGTTGCTGCGCACGAATCCGCCGCAGTCGGCGACGCTCGCGCTCGCTCATGCCACCCCAAATGCCGAACTTCTCACCCGCTTCGAGCGCGTACTCCAAACAATCGGCCTGCACCTCGCACGCGCGGCACACCGACTTTGCCTCGCGCGTCGACGCGCCTCGTTCCGGAAAGAACAAGTCGGGGTCGACGCCTAGGCAGTTCGATCGCCGCCGCCACGCCACATCCAGGGCGGGTGGCACGAAAACGCCGAGGTCGATCATCGTCATGACAGAGGGCCTCCGTGAATCACACGCCGGTGTGGGGGAATAACACGAGTGTGATCATGGCCCGCGCCACGCCTGCAACGCAAGAGGAGAGTGTGAATATTCGTGACGAAAGCGCAAAAAGAGCCCTGCGGGGGCAATGTTAGCCACTTACCGCGCGTAGGGCAAACATTTGTTCGACTACCCCGCCTGCGCCGACGGGAGGCCGCAGTTAGCCGGCCCGGCGTTTCGTCATCGTGCGCCGTTGTTCCAAGAAGTCGACCAAGACGTAGTTGCCCAACGTCTCGCCGTTTGTGAAGAACGCGCGACCACGGTTGAGCCGGGTCATGTTTTCGACGAAGCGACCTAACGCCGGGCTCGGATCGAGCATGAAGGTGTTGATCCGGATCCCGTCGTTGGTGCAACGCTGCACCTCGGCCATGGTGAGTTCGACCGTCTCTCGTGCCGGCGGGTACTGGAAATACGGCTCACCGCTTGGCAACACGTGTGCGGTCGGCTCCCCGTCGGTGATCATCAGGATCTGTTTGGTGCCGCGCTCACGGGCGAGCATCTTGCGCGCGAGGCCGAACGCGTGGTGCATGTTCGTCCCATACACGTAGTCCCACGACACCGACGGCAGGTCTTTCGGTTTGATTTCGTAGGCCAATTCGCTAAAACCCACAACACCGAGGTAGTCACGGGGAAACTGCCCAGAAATCAACGCGTGGAGCGCCGTCGCCACCTTTTTCGCCGGCAAGAAGGTCTCCCGAATCACCATCGACAACGACAAGTCGAGCAGCAGGACCGTCGCTGTACGCGACAGATGCTCGGTCGGCTCGATCTCAAAGTCGTCCCGATCGAGGCGAACCGGCGTTCCGGCGCCGTTGCGGCGCACCGCGTTGCCCAGCGTGCGCCCAAGGTTCAAGTTGAACGGATCGCCGAATTCGTACGGTTTGGTCTCCGTGGCTCGGTCGTGGCCAAGTCCGTCGCGGCGCAACTCATGAGAACCTGATCGGTCTTTCAGCAACTCCGAAAACAAATCCGCCAAGGCCCGCTGACCCAGCAGCCGATGACCTCGCGGCGTGAGCTCAGCACCGCTGTCCGTGTTGCGAATCAGGCCGGCCTCTTCAAGCTGGCGGGCCAACTGGCTCAGCTGCTCCAGCGACTTCGCCGCGTCGTCACCCAACAAACGACGCACTTGCTCGAGATCGACCTCGGCCAAGCTGTTCGGGTTCGTGATCGAACGTAACAAGCTCTCCAGCTGGTCGAGCTGCCCCAACTCGGCGAACATGTCGGCTGCGTCGTTTAAACCAAGCGGCTGGCCACCACGAAACTGGAAACGCTGGCCCCAACCCGCATCGGGGAACGCGCTGCGCAGTGCCAACCCCAACTGGTCCAACTCCCACTGCAGGCCAACGTCGCCGAGGAGTTCCTGGGCTAGCTCTTGGAGTTGTTGGCGTTGCGCCGGGGTCATCGAGTCGAGCATCGCTTGCACGGCCGCCATCCGGCGGGCCATCGCTTCGAGTAGCTCCTCGACCGACTGCGGGTTCTCGGGAAAGTAGTCCCCCCACTTGGCCATGAAGTCCTCAAATGACGGATCGAGCGGCTCGCCAGCTTGGTGCTGGGCCAACATCTTGTTGAGGTCGGCCAACATGTCCTTTGTGCGAGCCAACTCTTCCGGACTGGCGGTCAGCGCCGAGGAGATCTGATCGAAGTACTGCTGGGTGAGCTGCGAACGCAAGGTGTCGAGCAGCTCCTCAAAGCGCTGTCGCGCCTGATCGGAAACAAAGTCATAGTTCTGCAAAGAACGAACACGGCCCGCGAGGTCGTCGGGCAACAAGTCGAGCGCGGCGTGACGTTCAGAAGCGCCCGAACGCGTGAGCTCGGCACTGCGTTCGTCGGGGTCGAGCGCTGCCAAGGCATTGAGGTCGTCGAGCGCCGCTCGTTCTGCGTCGAGCACCTCGTTGAGAGCATCGGCGACCTCGGAGTAGACGCCGCCGAGGTCGTTGTTCTCCAAACGATCCTGCCGCTGTTGGCGAATCGAGTCGAGCAGGTCGCGTAAACCCTGCACACGTTCGCCGTTGCGGTCTGTAAGACCGTCACGCAACAGTTTGCGCAAAGCCGCATTGACGTCGCCGTGATAGAGCAGTTCGTCGCTGAGTTGGTCAATCAGCGACGACGCATCGAGTTCAAAACCCTCTTGTGAACCGTCCCATTGCGAGTAGTGCGAACGCACGATCAACTCCTCGTGCGGTACAGCGACTTGTGACCCGAGCTGTCCTTGTTGAGCCGTTTCGACAGGTGGAGTCCTTCGAGCACGAACTCGACTGCCGACGCGATCTCGGCGTCGCTAGTTCCGCCGAGGCCGTCGATCGCCAACGCGAGCGGCGCTTGCGTCCGTGCGAGTTGGGCTTGTTCGGCCGCCGGCAAGTCGTCGCCCACGTGCGCGACTCGGCCGGTGTTGAAGGCTTCGAGCACCGGCAACGCCTTCTCGAGTCCCACCGTCTCGCGAAATACGAGCAACGTCGCCGCTTTGAGCAGCCGCTCGACGATCGAGCGCTCGTCGCTGTCGTCGAGTGCTTCGAGCTCGACCTTGCCCGCGGTGGAGGCGACGAGAGACGCCAAGTCGCTGATCCGCGGCACGGCGACGGGCTCTCCCAGTCGCAACGACCTGCGGACCGCGGCGGCTTCGAGGACCTCACGGTTGGCGACCGACAACCGCACCGACACGCCCGAACGCTGGCTGATGTTGGGACTCTGGCGAGCGAGGTGACTGAGCTGGGCGACGATTCGCGCCATAAATTCCGGCACAATCACCTCGACGCCGACATCGGGGCGATCCGCCTCCTGCTCAATCACCGCCATCTCGGTCTCAACATCGACCGGGTAGTGCGTACGAATCTGGCTACCGAAGCGGTCCTTCAACGGCGTGATGATGCGGCCACGGTTGGTGTAGTCCTCCGGGTTAGCCGAGGCCACCAACATCACGTCGAGGGGCAGATGCACCTTGTACCCGCGGATCTGTACATCTCGCTCCTCCAAGATGTTGAGCAGACCTACCTGGATGCGTTCGGAGAGGTCGGGCAACTCGTTGAGGGCAAAGATTCCACGATTGGTCCGCGGCACCAAGCCGTAGTGGATGGTGAGTTCATCGGCCAAATAGCGGCCTTCGGCAACCTTGATCGGGTCAACCTCACCAATGAGATCAGCGATCGTGGTGTCGGGGGTGGCGAGCTTTTCGCCAAAACGGGCGCTGCGGTGAACCCACGAGATCGGCGTGGCGTCGCCACACTCGGCCAGGAGCTGACGAGCCGCGCGCGACACCGGGTGATACGGGTCGTCGTTGATCTCTGACCCTTCCACTACGGGCATCCACTCATCGAGCAACTCGACCAACGAGCGGATGATCCGAGTCTTCGCTTGGCCACGTTCACCCAGAAAGATCACGTCGTGGCCGGCCAACAGCGCGCGTTCGAGCTGCGGCAACACGGTCTCTTCGTATCCCACGACACCCTCGACAAGGGGTTGGCGGGCGGCGATGCGTGCGGCCGCGTTGTGCCGCAACTCCGCGGCGACCGATCGCGACTGCCAGCCCGAGTCTCGAAGCGCGCCCAACGTCGTTGGCAAGCCGTGGGGTACGTGATGATCAAGCGACATCCCTGCACCCTACCGAGCACGTCCACGAATGCTGCAGCGAGGGGCCGCGGCGTTATTCGATACCCCGTTGCGCCGCGTAACGGATCAGCTCGTCGCGACGAGTGAGGTGCAGCTTGTCCAAAATGTTGCGCACGTGGTTCTCAACTGTCCGCGCGCTGATCGTGAGCCGCTCGCCCACTTCGCGATACGGCAGCCCGCGCGCCACGAGCCCCAGCACCTCACGCTCGCGGCCAGTCAGCGCGCCCGCGGGCTCGGCCGATCCGCCAGCGCCGCGCGCGAGGCGACGGAACTCGGCCAGCACCAACACGGCCAACTCGGGCGAAAACACTGGGATCCCCGCGAGCGCGTCGGTGAGGTACCGGCGCAACTCCGCGGCCGTGGTGTCTTTGGTCAGGTACCCCCGAGCGCCGCTCGCCACGGCATCGAGCACGTCACGTTCGGCACTCGACACGCTCAACATCACTATCGGGGCAAGTTCGCCACACTCGCGCACGACACGTAGCCCGCCGCCCTCGGGCATGTGCACGTCGCACAAAACGATGTCGGGGCGTGTGCGGCGGATCGCCTCGATCGCGTCGGGCGCCGAACCCGCTTCGGCCACGACCCAGAATCCGTCGCCCAAGTCCTCGCGCACACCACGGCGCCAAATCGGGTGGTCGTCGCACAACACGATCCGGCTCTGCACCGATGATGTTGCCCGCGTGTTCACGGCGTTGCCCGCGTTTTCACGGCGTTGCCCGCGTGTTCACGATGGCATGCCCGGCACGCGAACAGTGACCTCGGTTCCGCGCCCGACCGCGCTTGTGACGGTGACCGTTCCTCCTACCTCAGCCACCCGAGCTCGGACGCTGCGCGCGAGCCCGAGGCCGAGGCCGTGGCGCTCAGCGGAATCCTGCAACGCGGCGACGTCGAATCCGACGCCGTCGTCGTGAATCACAACAACTACGCCCTGGCCTTGCGCCGCAGATCCAGGCACAAGCTCAGGGTCCGGTTCGCCGAACACGGTTACCGCGCACGGTCCCGCGTGTTTGCCAGCGTTCACCACACACTCGCGCACTGCACCGACCAGCGCGTCGCAGCGCGCTCGGGTCAAGGTCGGCATGTCCGGGGCAAGTACGGCGCGCACGTGCAAGCCGTCGAACAGCGACGCTGTCTCGGCGATCATCTGTCGCAACGAGCGAGCCAAGTCGACTTCGCCAGCGGCACCCGGCTCGTCGCCACCTGCCAGAAACGCGCGCAATTCGTAGTCGGTACGTCGCGCGTGCTCGGCCAACATCGGATCGCCTCGCTTTTGCGCCAACGCCAGGGTTTGCAGGACCCCGTCGTGCAACGTTCGTCCCAGCTCCTCTCGCGCTCGAGCCACTGCGACCTGTCGTTCGGCCTTCCACAACAAGGAGCCGACCAAGCCCGCGACCCCGCCCGCGAGCGCCCACAACACGGTCGTTGATCCCAGCGACAGCAATTGGTCAGAGGAAAATGCTCGGACCTCGTTGGCTATCGCCGCGCCAACTCGAGCGACTCCCACGACGAGCCCGGCGCCGACCCCGGCTGCCGGGCCCCAACTCAGACCCGCAGCCACCACGCCCGCGAGCGGCCACGTGGATCCGAGCGACGCTTGCGAGCTGAACACGTGGCCCTGGCCATAGGCCCACCCGTCACACACAACGAGGGCCCAGCCGACGGCCAACTCCACCGCCAACGCCCGCCGATCTGGCGGCAATCCCCGACGGGCAGCCCGCGCGGCGGCCAACGACACGCACACCGCAAGTACGACCAAGCCCCACGCAAGCCACGGACGCAAGAGCGCCGCCCGGTTGACCACCAACACGCCGGCCATCCAGACCACAGCGACCCACCGCACAACCACCAAACCTGTCCACAGCGCCGAGTGGGTCACAGCCGGACTCGCCGGCTCAGGCGTCAGGTCCACGGCCACGAACACATCTTTTCGGATCACCACCCGCGAGCGCACGTGGCGCGTCGATCACCGTTCCCAGCGTCGAAATGCACGTACGACAGCCGTCGTCGTCACGACCGACGCGAGCAACCACAACGGCCGCTGTGCCCACCAGCCCGACGTGGACTCCGCTGCCAGTGGCCCACACACGCGCTCCCACGCGAGCAGGGCCACGAGGTGACCCGTCATGTGCCAACACAGGATCGTCATCGCGGAACCGTTTACGACAATTGCCGCCACCCACACGGCACGCCGTTGGCCGACCCGACGCAGCCACGGCGTCAGGGTCCCGAGGAGCCCGCCGTGAAACAGCCCCGCCCACAGGACTGGCAACGTGGTCGGCAAGAGGTTGGAGCGGCCGCCCGGCCGCGCCACCAGCGAGGGGTCGTACCCGCCCAACACAACCGTCAGTGCGAGCCCGACGAGGCCAACGACAGCAACGCCAAAGCTGTAGCCCGTGCTCTTCCACCAACTAAGCCGCGCACTCGACATCCCAATTTGATGGCACCCAAACCAGACCACGGGCGTCGACACAACCCCGAGCCACGGCGCATAGAGCCGGCGAACGAGCTCAAACAGCGTCGCCACCACAATGACCCACACGACGCTCGCCGCGCCGACGCGCCGCTCCAGAGCCACCCCGAGCGGGACCGTGGCACAAATCAATGCGTACATCGCCACAAACCACAACGGCACGAACAGCACGACTCCCCAGTGGGTCACCGAGCTGTAACCGGGCCACGCCACGAGCAGCACTACGTCGGCGACGGCCCACACCAGCAAGAAGCGCAACGCGGGCACGAGCAGTCGCTGGCATCGCGACCACACGAACGTCGAGCCAGCCCGCCCCTTTGCCTGCGCCCGCTCGTATGCGATCCAGTTGGCCGCGCCACCGACCACGAAAAAGAGCGGCATTACTTGCAGCACCCACGTGAGGGCCCAGCCCAGGGGGATGTCATCGAGGGGATTGGGCATCGTCCACGCGCCGGCCGCATTGCGGTGCGTGATCGACAACACGGTGTGCCAAACGACCACGACGACGATCGCCGCGGCACGAGCAACGTCGAGGGCCCGATCCCTCGACGGCGGTGTAAGCGCAGCGATGTCGCGGGCGCTCAGGCGTACGGGCCGGGTGGTGGCATCGGCGGGACTCGCGGAGACAAGTGTTTTCGGCATTCGCCGAGACTGCCGACGCGGGCGGCCGCTGAGAATCCGGGCAACCCCCTATTTCACGTGTAGGGGATCGAGGATGAGCGCCACCAAGCGCGCGCCCGGCGCGCCGGCGGGAGCGAGCGAGTGAGCCGCGGGAACCTCGTTTGCCGGGCATCGGTACACTCGCCGACCGTGGAACTCAGCGGACCGTGGCAGATCCACGCCGCCGACGACGAGCTTCGCCGTAGCGCCCGCCATCGTGACTTCGATGACCGTGAGTGGCTCACGACAACGGTGCCGCATCACTGGCGCGACCTGCCCGAGCTGGCGGGCGGCGACGGGCCGTATCTGTACCGCCACCGCTTCGACACGACGCCGCTTGCGGGCGACCGGCGTCTGTGGCTGACCTTTGAGGGCCTCTTCTACCAAGGCGACGTGTACCTCGACGGCGAGTACCTCGGCGACACCGAGGGTTACTTCGCCCCCCACTCATTCGACATCTCGAACGCCGCGCGCTCCAGCGCCGAGCACGTACTCGCCGTGGAGTTGACGTGTTCCCCGCAGCGCAATCGCACAGCCAAGACGAACTTGACGGGCGTTTTCCAGCACTGGGATTGCCTCGACCCGCAGTGGAACCCCGGCGGAATATGGCGGCCCGTCCGGCTGAGTGAGAGTGGACCCGTTCGCATCTCGTCGCTTCGGCTCGTCTGCCTCGAGGCCAACGACGAGGGCGCTGTGGTGCTCATCAGCGCCGAACTCGACTCGACGATCGCAACCAGCGTGATCGTTCGTTCCACCGTCGGCGGCGCCGAACACCAGATTGCCCACCGCCTGACAACGGGGACCAACTCTTTGTCGTGGCGCGTCATCGTCGACCGGCCGACCTTGTGGTGGCCCCGTGCGCTCGGCGACCCGCACCTCGTCGACGCGACCGTCGGCGTCTGGTTGGGCGATCGCAGCCCCGACAGCGTTCCGTCTGACCAACGCAGCTTGCGAACAGGCCTGCGGCAAGTGCGCATGAAGAACTGGATCGTGTCGGTCAATGGTGAGCAGCTCTTCCTCAAAGGAGCCAACCAAGGCCCGACTCGGATGGCCCTCGCGCACGCGACCGAAAACGAGTGCGAGCGCGACGTTCAACTGGCCCTCGATGCGGGCCTCGACCTGTTGCGGATCCACGGGCACATCACGCTCCCGGCAACTTATGACGCCGCCGACCGAGCCGGCTTGCTGCTGTGGCAAGACATGCCGCTTCAGTGGGGATATGCGCGAGGCGTTCGTAAGCAAGCCGCCCGGCAAGCCACCGCCGCGGTCGACCTTCTCGGCCACCACCCCTCGATAGCCATCTGGTGCGGCCACAACGAGCCGTTTGCCCTCGACATTCAGCCCGGCAAGATCGACGTCGCGAAAGCAGCCAAGGCCTTCGTGATCGGCCACGAGCTCCCTGGCTGGAACAAGACGGTGCTCGACCGCTCGATCAAAAGCGCACTGACACGGGCAGACCCGACACGCCCGGTGATCGCGCACTCGGGGGTGTTACCCCACCCGGGCTCGCTCGGAACCGACGCCCACCTGTATTTCGGCTGGTACCACGGCAACGAACGTGACCTGCCCAACTTCGTCGCTCGAGTGCCTCGACTGGCGAGCTTCGTCACTGAGTTTGGTGCGCAAGCAATTCCCAACTCTGACGAATTTATGGATCCACAACGCTGGCCGGATCTGGATTGGGACCGGCTACAGACTCGCCACTCGCTGCAAAAGGACCTGCTCGACGAACGGGTCCCCCGCGATTCGGCAAAGAGCTTCGACGACTGGCGCGATGCAACGCAGCGTTACCAAGCCGACGTCATCCGGTATCACGTGGAGACGTTGCGGCGCCTGAA
>CAZWPY010000056.1:0-20133 GCA_964635475.1 uncultured Acidimicrobiia bacterium | reverse complement strand
CTCGAGTATCCCTTCGGCCATGGGCGCGATCTGGCCAGGCTGGAAGTAGACACGCACACCCTCGTCGGTGAGCACGTAGGCCTGGAAACTCTTGTCCTTGGCTTCGACGCCGTCGTTGAAACGCCCCTTGTCGGCGTCGGGGTCGATGTTGTACTTGTCGGGCAGGTCGCCGTGCGCGCGGCCGCTGAACAGAGCCAGGTAGTCCTTCGCCCCATAGAGATCCTCTAGCCCGATGTGGCGGCCGGTGCCGAGATCGAACACGTACGTGGCGACGAACTCCTCCGGCGCACTGGCGCCCGCTTGGAGCGCCGAGATGTCCATTCGGACGCTCATCAATTGAGCGCGCAGCAGCGTCGTTTCGAACCTGGCCGCGAGACGCGACGTGCGTTTGCCGACGGGTTTGCTGTCGCGCTCGATCGACTCGATCTGCTTGCGGAAGGTATCGATCGACTGCTGCGCCTCGGTGCGCAGGTAGGAATTGATCCGTTTGGCCACGGCCGCATCGGTGCCGCTCACTACTGGCACGTCGGCATCGACCTCGTAGTCGATGTCGCTCTCGGTGAAGGTGATCGACTCGGTTGCGACCTTGACTCGCGCCATGTCGGCGGGCGTGCGGTCGATCGTGGTTGCGCACGCCCCCAACCACACTGCGGCGACTACTCCTGCCGCGATCACCACTCGCCGCCGGCCGCGACCCAAGAGCACCGTCACGCTCCAAGTCTCGCCCAACCTGGCGCGCAGTCGAGACACGCGACTCGCCGCCATGTTCGGCGCCGAGGCGGACCCACGCGAGCGCCACCGTAGAGTGGTGGCTCCTGCCCAGATCGAGTGCGCTCAAGCGGCGGACCCAGGTTCCGTAGCCAGACTTCTACGTGCGGAGGACATCGATGATCACCGAGATCGAGGACTACTTCGCCAGTGGCTGCGGGCGTTGCGAACGCTTCGCCACGCCGGACTGCTCGACGAAGTTGTGGCTCGACGGACTCCTCGCCTTGCGGCGTATTTGTCGTGACGCGGGTCTGTCTGAACACGTCAAGTGGGGCCACCCGTGTTACATGCACTCCGAGCGCAACATCGTGATCATCGGTGCGCTTCGCGACGATTTTCGGCTCACATTTTTCAACGCCGCGCTCATGCGTGACCCACACGGGGTACTCGTCGCTCAGGGCCCGGCGACTCAACACCCGGACTGCCTTAAGTTCACTGACTCTCGTGCTGTCGTTGACGCGGAACCCGTCATCCGCGAGTACTTGGCCGAGGCGATCTCGTACGCCGAGCAGGGCATCAAGCCGCCGAAGGTCGACCGAGACATCGAGCTGCCCGACGAGCTCCTCGAAGCGCTCGGATCCGACCCCGAACTCGCCGACGCGTTTGGCGCCCTCACGCCAGGACGCCAGCGCAGCTACGTGATTGCGCTCAACTCAGCCAAAACGTCGGCGACCAAGGTCGCCCGCATCGGCAAGTACCGCAGCAAGATCCTCGCGGGCAAAGGCGCGCTCGAACGATAAACGGCCGATGCCGGCTGCGCTGCGCTGGCGATCGAGGAGTGAATCTGACACTGTGTCAGAATCGCCGGCGTGGCCCTCTCAACGTCTGAATCACGGGTGGTGTTGCGCGGCGGCACCGTTGTCGACGGCACGGGCGCTGCGGCGCGGCTCGCCGACGTCGTCATCGAGTCAGGACGAATAGTCGCGGTCAGTGACCCCGCAACCGAGCCCGACGGCGACGCGACGGTGCTCGACGTCAGCGGCATGGTCGTCGCGCCCGGGTTTGTCGACCCGCACACGCACTACGACGCGCAGATCCACTGGGACCCGCTTGCGTCGCCGTCGAACGTGCACGGCGTCACCACGATCATCGGTGGCAACTGCGGCTTTTCGTTAGCTCCCCTGCGGCCCGCTGACGCCGGTTACATCCGCGAGATGATGGCCAAAGTCGAAGGCATGCCGCTGCTCGCGCTGGAAAAAGGAGTCGAGTGGTCGTGGTCGAGTTTCGCTGAGTACCTCGACTTGTTGGAAGGAAAAGTCTCGGTCAACGCGGGTTTCCTCGTGGGACATTCGGCCATCCGCCGTTTCGTGTTGGGTGCCGACGGTCAACGTGAGGCGACCGCCGACGAGATCGCCACGATGGTCGACGAGCTGCGGGCCGCGATCGACGCGGGCGGACTGGGCTTTTCCACCTCGTTGGCCTTTACGCACTCCGACGGCGACGGTGTTCCCGTCACGAGTCGTTTCGCGAGTCGCGAGGAAATCCTTGCCCTGTGTGCGGAGGTGAGCCGCCACGACGGTACGAGTCTTGAGTTTGTGATGGACGGCTGCCTCAACAGCTATTCCGACGCCGAAGTGGAACTGGCGGTCGAGATGGCGCTCGCCGGCCAGCGGCCGATGAACTGGAACGTGCTCACGCCCGACACGGCCAAACCCGACGACTACCGCCGGCAACTCGAGCCGAGCCGGCGGGCGGCCGAACGGGGCGGCAAGATCGTTGCGCTGACGATGCCGACGCTCGCCGGCATGACCCAGAGCCTGCTCACGCACTGCGGTTTGTGGCTCCTGCCGGGCTGGGGCACCGTGATGCGGCTGCCGTTGGAGCAAAAGCTGGAGTACCTCGGGCAAAGCGGCGTACGTCACATGTTGCGTGAGCTGGCCGCGTCTGAGACCGGGGCGCTCAAGCGGCTGACGAGTTGGCCGCTTTATGAAATCGGCGACACGTTCTCCGCAGAGAACGAGGGCCTGAAGGGTCGTGTGATCGCGGATATCGCCGCTGAGCGCGGCGAGGACCCGTTCGACTGTCTCGTGCGGATCGCGCTCAACGACAGGTTGCAGACGATCTTGTGGCCACTGCCACCCGACGACGACGACGCGTCGTGGGCGTTACGCAAGGTGGTGTGGGACGAGCCCGACGTGATCCTTGGCGGCTCCGACGCAGGCGCCCACCTCGACCGGATGTTGGGGAGCAACTACCCGACACGGTTTTTGGCCGACTGCATACGTGGCCGCAAGCTCGTCGGCCTCGAACGTGCCGTGCAGATGCTCACACAGGTGCCAGCGCAGCTATTCGGCCTCGCCGATCGGGGCGTCGTGCGTCGTGGTGCTGTTGCCGACCTTGTCGTGTTCGACCCGAACACGATCGACTCGGCGCCGGTGTCGATGGTGCACGACCTACCGGGTGGCACACCACGGCTCTACGCCGGGTCGGTTGGTGTCGAGCACGTGTTTGTCAACGGTGTCGAGACGATCAGCGCGGGCGTGCCGACGGGCGCGACACCCGGCGTCGTATTGCGCAGCGGCCGCGACACGGTCACGCCGTCGTTGACCTGACCGCGCCAGGCGCCCCGTGTTGGCGCGAAATTAGAACGTGTTCTAATCTCAACGCAGCGCCAGTGAGCGCGTTGACCCCAGGGAGTGATCGATGGAGTTCGGTTTCTTTTCAACGTGTTTTGTGCCCGAGCCCGAGATGAAGGCCTCGCCGTCGGCTGAACACGAATGGATCATGAAGAACATCGACCTCGCGTGCGAGGTTGAGAAGTACGGCATCAAATACGTGTGGGCGCCCGAGCATCACTTTCTCTACGAGTACAGCCACGCGCCGGCACCCGAGGTGTTTTTGTCGTTTGTGGCGGCCCGCACGCAAAAGATCCACGTCGGCTCAGCGATCTTCAACATCACGCCGCCGGTCAATTCGCCGGTGCGTACGGCCGAGCGTGTCGCGGTCTTCGACCATCTGAGTGAAGGTCGGTTCGAATTCGGCACGGGTCGTGGCAGCTCGAGCACCGAATACATGGGATTCGGAATTCCCAACGGCGATGTCACCAAGGAGATGTGGGACGAAGCGATCGTCGAGATCGTCCGCATGTGGAACTCCGACGTGTACGAACACGAGGGCCGCTTCTTCTCCACGCCGCCACGGCGTGTTGTGCCAAAACCCAACGGACCGTCGCACCCGCCGCTGTGGGTCGCTTGTGGCAACCCCGGCACCTTTGAAAAGGCCGGTCGTATGGGTCTTGGTGCGCTGTGTTTCACGTCGGGCAATCCCGAAAAGATTGCGCCGCTCATCGAGACGTACAAGAAGGCCGTGGCCGAAGCCGATCCCGTCGGCGACTACGTGAACGACAACGTGCTGTGCGTCGCCAACTTCTTGTGCATGGACGACCACGACGCGGCCATGCGTTACGGCGCCAACATGAAGATGAGTTACCACCAGGCGCTGGCATTTCACTGGCTCGACTCCATGCCCAAACCGAAGGGATTCCCGGTTTGGCCCGAGAAGCCGAACGATCCCAGCCCTGAGCAGCTCGAGAGTTTGGTCGAGGCCGGCATTTACTGCGTTGGCGATCCCGACGACTGTTCACGAGTGGTGCAGAAGTACGTCGATGTCGGCGCCGACCAGCTTGTCTTGTCGCCGCTGTGCAATTACATGGACTACGAGACCGCTCGTTACAGCTTCGAGCTCTTTGGCCGCGAGGTTGTGCCGAAGTTCGACACCGATCCGGTGCACCGTACGACGCGGATGCGCCAAGCGGCGATGGCGCCGACGGCCTAACCCGCCGTCGGGTCGCCGCAGCACACGACACAACTCAATCGGGGGGTTGCCCAGATGACTTCTGCACACGACCGCATCGACGCGCCGTCTTTGTGGGGCCACATCGTGACCCGCGCGGCCGCGACGCCTGCGGCGACGTTGGCTGTAGACGAGACCGGTCGTTCGATCACGTTTGGCGACTACCTGGCCGCGTGCGAGAAGGCGGCCGCTGGTTTGGCCGAGCTTGGTGTGGGCGAGGGCACAGCGGTTAGCTGGCAGCTGCCGACGTGGATCGAGTCGCTCGTGCTCGTGGGCGCGTTGTGTCGACTCGGTGCACAGCAGAACCCGCTGCTGCACATCTACCGCGACCGAGAGGTGGGCTTCGCCCTGCAACAGACGCAAGCGAAGCTGATGGTCGTGCCTTCGACGTGGCGCAACTTCGACTTCGCCGACATGGCCCGGCGGCTGGCGCCAGCGGGATGTTCGGTGCTCGTGGTCGACCGGCAGCTTCCGCAGGGTGCGCCCTCGTCGCTGCCCGATGTACCGGTGTCCGACGGCAACCAGATGCGTTGGGTCTTCTATACCTCGGGCACAACAGCCGACCCGAAGGGGGCCAAACACACCGATCGCACCATCCGCGCTGCAGCGATGGGCATGGTCGACCCGCTCGACGTCACCTCGTCGGATCGTTCGGCGCTGGTTTTCCCCTTCACCCACATCGGCGGAATTTGTTGGTTGTACGCGGCTTTGATCACTGGATGCGAACTGGTGATCGATGAGGGCTTCGGGCCCGCCACGGTTGAGTACCTTCGGCGCGAGGACATCACCTTGGCGGGCTCGGGCACAGCCTTTCACCAGCTCTATCTGGCTGAGCAGCGCAAGCTGGCGGCGGGGGAGCGGCTGTTTCCTTCGGTA
Organism: uncultured Acidimicrobiia bacterium; assembly: GCA_964635475.1. Taxonomy (GTDB): domain Bacteria; phylum Actinomycetota; class Acidimicrobiia; order Acidimicrobiales; family CAZWPY01; genus CAZWPY01. The sequence goes on along the minus strand of CAZWPY010000056.1, from coordinate 14,697 downwards.
CGTGCGTATCCAGGTGGGGCAGCCCCGAAGCCGCCCCAGTTGCATTTCGACCTGAAGGCAGAGATCGGTGGCGTCGGGATCGTGTCGGGCTACGGGCTGACCGAGTGTCCGATTCTCTCGATGGCCTCGGTGCACGATTCCGACGACGAGTTGGCTCACACTGAAGGCAAACCGACTGCGGGCGTCGACCTCCACGTTGTGACCGCCGACGGTTCGTTGGCCGAGCCCGGCGACGGTCGCGACGGTGAGATCCGCGTGAAGGCGCCGCAGCTGTTCCTCGGCTACCTCGACTCGTCGCTCGACGCGGCCGCGTTTGATGCCGACGGCTATTTCCGTACGGGTGACTTGGGCCGACAAGATGCGCTCGGCAACGTGATCATCACCGGCCGACTCAAGGACGTGATCATCCGTAAAGGCGAGAACATCTCGGCCAAAGAGGTCGAGGACGTTCTTTACGGGCACCCGAAGATCGCCGACGTTGCCGTCATTGGCTTGCCTGACCCGGCGTCGGGCGAACGAGCGTGCGCGGTGGTGTCCTGCAAGGACGGCGTCGACCCGCTCACGTTCGACGAGATGGTCTCGTTCTGCAAGGGCGCCGGCCTCATGGTGCAAAAGATCCCCGAGCAGCTCGAACTCGTCGATATCGTGCCCCGCAACCCCGCGGGCAAGGTATTGAAGAACGATCTTCGGCAGCGTTACGGCGGCTGAATCGATGGCCGCCGGGTTCCCCGCGGCGTAGCCATGCTGCTTGATGGCGGTCGGTCTTTTTGCTCGGTCGCCCCGGCTGGCTACCGCGCCGCGGGCCTAGGCACCCGCTGCGTGCGGGTCGATTGTGTTGCGCGAGCGTCGGCGCCGACGTGAGGTTGCTGGGGTGATGTCGCTCAGGGCCGCTTGACGGTTGAGTCCCAACCAACCCAGGCCAATCACGCCCAGGCCCGTCGACACGCGGCCGATCCAATCGGCGGTGGACGCGCCATACGTGAGCGTGACCCGCTTCTCCGTGGGGATGACGATCATGAAGTTGGGCGTGGCGCGGTAGGGGCCCTTTGCTCCCTTTACTTGCCAATTGGGAAAGTACGAGACGCGCACCATCACGGGTACACCGGTGCGGTCGACGGAAAACGAGATCGAATCCTGCTGCTCGTCGACGTCAGTGATCGTGACTTGCGGCAGCGGCTTTGATTCGGCCTCCTCGACTGTGAAGCCGATCCCGTACTCCTTCAGTTTCTCTGGGGTGGTCACGTCGGTGGGGGTGGTGTGAGTGACCGAAACGCGGGGCCACTCTTTCGGCCCGTCGACGGCGATGGGCGTGTCGTACTTCGCGGGCACGTTGAACCAGGGCGCGGCGATATCGAGCCAGCCGTGGTTGTCCGAGGGGGGATCTTTCAGCACGACTGGCGTCGAGCGGATTGGAGCGACGAGTGACCAGTCGGTGATTTCAAACAGCGTGAGATTGACGACTTGTTTGATCTTCTTGATATTGGGTAGGGCTTCTAGCTTGGTGATCGTGTCGGCGTTGTGGGCCAGGATGTAACGCATCCCCAGCGACTTTGCTTGCGCGACACCTCTGGGGACGTCTTGGGTCTGATAGGGCAGGAAGCGAAACGTCTGTTCCGGCGCGGCCGACAGCGAGTTGGCAGTGAGGTAGTAGGCAAAGGTCGTCGCCGAACCCTCGTAGTAGATGCCTTGCGCGGTGCCGAGGCAGCCGTTGGTCCAGTGCGGCAGGAGGAGGTATCCGTAGTGGCTGCCTTGGTAGACCGGCCCGTCCCCCGGCGCTTCAAGAAAGACCCGGCCACATCCGTTTGTCTCGCCGATCTCCTTCAGTTCGGCCATCGCGTGCTGGTAACCCGGCCAGTCGGACGCGTTTTGGTAGCCGCGGAAATTCCCCTTCGCCCAGCCCTTGTACGACACCAACACGTTGTCTTGGTGCGACTTCGTGTTGAACGGGGCTTGCTGGGGCAGGGTGGCTTCGTGGACGCCAATGCTGATCGCGGCGACCAACATCATGAGGGGCACCATGGCGAACGTCGGCCACCGCGGGCTGAGGTCGCCGACTCGAGCGCGCACGATCAACCACGTGCACCAGGCGCCAGCGGGTATGAGCCACCACGGCAAGTCGCGGGTGAGTGGGTGCACGCCAAAGATCGCGGCGCACACGGACCAGCCGGCTATCAGGAGAGCGAGTGGGAGCCAGCCGGGAATCAGCCAGCGGCGCCGCGGCGACGTCTCGGCGATCCGAGCCGCTGCCACACGCCGTGAGCTGACGACGGCGCCGAAACCGGCCGCGATCTCGCCGACGGCGTAACCCGCCAACGCGTACATAAGCAGGAACCAAAACGGCAGCACGCGAGGATTCCAAAAGGGCGACCACGCGGGCATGTGCACCACGGCCAACGCGCAGCACGCGGCCGACAACGACAAACTGAGCGCCGCTTTGTTGGCCCGCACGAGAGCGATCACCGTGCCGATGAGGGCGAACAACATCACGTACTTCATGTGGTGCACGAGCGCCGAGGGGTACTCATACCCGGCGCTGCTGCAGGTGATTTCAGGCGTGGAGGGGCGACACTGGCGTAAGAACGGGAACAACATGCCCTGAACCGAGGGGATTTTGTCGTACCCAAAGTTGGACGTGTAGGGAAGCCCTAGGGCGAAGGGCACAAACCACAAACCGGTCAGCGCCGCGCCGACGCCGACCACGGGCACGGTGACGCGACGAACGCGTTCCCAGTTCCACGTGATGAGCGTCATGATCACGGCAGTTAGCGCTGCCCAGATCGTCGGCAGGATGTGGCTCCAACAGGTGATCAGCAAAAACACCGCGGCCAGGGCGCGGCCTTTGCCCGTCTGTAGGGCCCGCCAGTACAGCCCGAGAAATACCAGCGCCGAACACAGGCTTATCGAGAACGAGTATTCGCCGACGAAAACGCCAGCAAGGTTGCCGCCGTAAATGTTGTACCAGTGGTCGAACAAATAACGAGCTCCGCCCAGAGCCATGACGATCGGTGCGGGGAAGGGAAGGTTGAGGCGGCGGCCGAAGAAGTACATCGCCGGCGGGAGCCCGAGAATGCCCAGCGCCATGACCCACTTGTAAACAAGGCCGTAGCCCAACACCTTCGACCCGAGCGCGACCAACAGCGCCGGGAACGGGAAATAGAAGGTGAATGCGGGAAAGCCGGAGAACCAGTCCTTGCTCCAACCCGTCAGGCGGAAGTGGTTGAGCAGGTTGTCCCGCATGAACGCAGGACCCCACACGTGCGCGTTCGAGTCACCGCCGAGCGGGATCGTGTCCATAAAAAACGCCGAAGGAGTGATCTGGAGCCATACGTAGAGCACCACGGCGCTGACCGCGATGACCCCGATGACTGTCTCCAACTTCCATCGACGGACCCTGTCGAGGCCGGGCAACCTCACACGAGTTCCTCTGTCGTTTGCTGTTTCATCGCCTCGTGGCCGTCGTTGCGACGGCGACGGATCCACGGCAAGTCGGTGAGTGTGGTGGCTCCCATCACCGCCAACGCGCCGGTTCCGATCACCCCCGCGGCTGTCATGGCGTGGCCGACCTTGTCGGCGGTCGAGTAGCCATAGTGCAGGTGGACGTTCTTCTCAGTGGGGATCACAACCATAAAGTTGGGCGTCACGCGGTAAGGACCCTTGGCGCCAGAGACCTGCCAGTTCGGGAAGTAGCTCTCCTTCACCAGCACCGGCACGCCCGGCTCCGACACGGTGAAGGTGATGTCGCCTTGCCCTTCGACGATGTTCGACACGGTGATCGGCGGTAGCGGTCGGCGGGTCATGTCACCCAGCGTCCAACCAACGCCGTACTCCTCGAGCTTGAGGGGATCGGTGATGTCGGCCGGTCGTTTGTAGGTCCAGTCGACTCGTGCCCACTCCTTGGGTCCGAATTGGGCAATCGGCGGATCGAACTCTGCTTTGTTGAACCACGGAGCGGCCAAACTCATCCACAAACCATTCGTGTCGATCTCGCGGTCAACGACATTCGGTTCGAACTGGAGCGGCTCGACGAGTTTGGAATCCGTGAGCTCGAACAAGGTGAACTTGTTGACCGGGCCGACTTCTTCGATGCCGGGCTGGAACTTCAGGGCTGCAACGGTTTCGGGGTCGAACGCCAGGATGTACTTCATACCCATGTTTTTCGCCTGCTTGACGCCACGCGTGACGTCTTGAGGCTGGTAGGGCAGGAACCTAAACGTCGTCTCCTGCGCCTTCGACAGCGAGTTGACGGTCAAGTAGTAGGCGAAGGTCGTCGCTGAACCCTCGAAGTAGATGCCCTGTGCGGTGCCGAGGCAGCCGTCGGTCCAATAGGGCAGGAGCCACAACGCGTACAGTCCGCCCGCGTAACCCGAACCGTCCGACGCCGGGTACTCGAGAAACACACGACCGCATCCCCGTTCCTTCGCGTACTTCTTCATCGTGGTGACCAGCTGCTGATAGATCGGCCAGCCAGCCTTGTCGCCTTGGAAACCGAGGAAGTTTGATCGGGCCCACGTTTTGTACGGCGCCGAACCGCTCGGAGTGCTCGACGTGTTGAACGGGGCTTGCGTCGGAAGTTTGTCCTCGTGGACGCCGATCGAAATTGCTGCCACGCCCATCAGCAGGGGAATGGAGGCAAACACGGGCCAGCGCGGAGCGATGTAGTCGGCGTGGCGCCGGACATAACCCCATACGCCCACTGCGATCAGCGGGGTGATCCACCACGGCGCGTTCTTGACCATCGTGTCGATACCGAGCAGCAAGAACCCGGCCACAACCATCAATGCGAGGCCGGCGCCGACCGCGATTGCGGTGCGCGCTGCGCCCGTCGCGCGGGCTTGGCGCACCGGCGAGTTGGCGTTGGCGAGTTGCCGCACGAGCGAGGTGGCGCCGCGGGCGATTTCGCCAACGGCGTAGGCGGCCACCGCGTAGTTCATCAAGAACCAGTACGGCAGGATTCGCGTGTTCCAGTAGTGCAGGTGCCCCGGAATGTGGACCACTGCGATGGCGCACAGCAGACCGGAGACGACCATGATCAGCGCGCCCTTGTGGGCTTTCACCACCGCGATCACGGCGCCGATCAGCGCCAACAGCATCACGTACTTCATGTGATGAACAAGGGTCGACGGATACGGGTATGCGCCGCTTGCGCAGCCAAGTTCGCTCGACGGCTGGCACTGGTAGAGAAATGGGAACAGCAGTGCCCTAAAATACGGAATCTTATCGTAACGAAAATCGGAGGTGTAGTTGATCCCTTGCTGGAAGGGGATCAGCCATAACCCGGTAAGCAGGAATCCGAACCCGAGCACGGGAGCGGCGACCTTCTTGATCCGCTCCTTGCTCGCCATCACGATGGTCATCGCGACGGCGGTCGCGGCTACCCAGATCGTCGGGAGTATGTGACTCCAGCAGGTAGCCCAGAGGAAGACTGCGGCCAACGCTCGACCGCGGCCCGTGTGCAGCGCTCGCCAATAGAGCCCAAGGAAAATTAGGCCACAGCAAAGGGAGATGGAGTACGAGTACTCGCCGACGAAAACGCCGCCCATGTTTCCGCCGTAGATGTTGTACCAGTGGTCAAACAGGTACCTCGCCGCGGCGATCGACATCAGCGCCGGCACAGGGAACGGCAGTCGTAAACACCGACCGAACACGTACATGGCGAACGGCAGGCCGAGAATGCCCGCCGCCATTACCCATTTGTAGCCATCGCCGTAGCCGAGGATGTAGCCAAGCCCGACGACCATCATCGCGGGGAGCGGGAAGTAGAACGTGAAAGCGGGGAAGCCCGCGAACCAGTCCTTACTCCAGCCAGTGATGCGGCCGTGGTTGAGCAGGTTGTCGCGCATGAACGCGGGACCCCACACGTGGGCTGTCGAGTCGCCGCCCCAGGGCAGCGAACCGGTGAAGAACGCTGAGGGCGTGAGTTGTAGCCAGAGGTACAACGTGGTGAGAACCACCGCGCCGGCGCCGAACCAAAACTCGGGCGACTTGTGACTGGTGAGCCACCAACGCAACCGCTGTTTACGACCGCCGTCTTCGGGGAACACGTTGCGGTCGCGAGTAACCGATGGGTCGTCGTCGGCGAGGTCGCCCGTTATCTCGCCGGTCAGGGGATCGGCGATCACGACGGCTTCGCCGGGGTCAGTCTCGAGTGGATCAGTCTCGATCGGATCAGTCTCGATCGAGACGCCGCCCGCTGGTCGCGGGGTGCTGTTGCGAGGGGTGTCGATCACGCTCACTTGATGTACTTCCCGACAAACGGGCCACACGCGACGAGTTGGTCAGTGGCTCCGGGAAAAGCGTTCCAGACCTCCTGGCTCGGCGGACCGGCCGAGTCCATGATGTTGGCTCCGCCCGGCGTCGCTTCGGGAAGTTTCGTTTGCGTCTTGAGGTCCTTGTTGGGCGAGTACTGGGCGAGCAGCAAGATGCCGGTGTCCTTCGCCCGCTCCTTGGCCATTTCGACGAGCTGTTTCTCCTGCCCCTTGAACTCTGCGGGAGTGAACAGGTCGAGCGGGAGGGGGTTACGAAGATCGAGCAGCGGGTACAAAAACGCGTTCTCCGGGCCGACGAAGACCCACTTCGATGGGTACTTCTCCCGACACTCTTGCAAGTCGCCGATCATCTCGTGAGTCATGGCGTTTGTCTTGACGCCGCCAAAGTCGTCGTCGTGATCGCTGAGTTGGCCGACTTGTGTGGCCCAGGACACGTCGAGGTACGGGAATGACATGCGTGCGGTGCGGAAGGTCCACAACGAAATGCCGAGCGTGAGCACGACGAGTGCGGCGCACGCCACGCGAATGCGAGCCGCCAATGCGTAGTGCTCGCCCGGCGCGATCGCGGAGAGCTCTCCGGCGTCAGCAGGTTCGATAGTCGAGCTCAGCTCGGCGCCGTCGATGTCGTTGATCTCCAGGTCATCGATAGCGTCTGGGTCGACTGGGTCGACTGTGTCGACCTCGAACGAGATCTCGTTGTGCGGGTCGAGATCTGCGATCGGCTCGACTCGAGCGACGGTCGGCTCGGGGTGCCAAAGGAGCAGAACGGCCACGGCAGTGGCGGCGGCGATGACGCCGCCGAGTTGTGGCCACGTGGGCGCAAGGGCTGCGAGAGCCGCAGTTGCGCCGACGCCGAGGCCCACCTTCTCGATCGCTGCTTGCCGTGCGGTCGCGGGCGTGAGGTCGATCGGCCACTCGAATCCGTACCACCAGCGCCACAGGACCAGCAACGCTAAGGAGCCGCCGACGAATCCCGGGTACGGGTAGTCGAACGACATGCTCGACATCCACGACACAGCCGCAATCACGAGGGCCGTCTTGTCGACACGGCCGCGATAGGGCCACGCGAGGAGTCCGATTGCTAGCGCCACCCACGTGAGGCCGAGCGGGGGAATGCCTTTCGGCTCGAGGCCCTGTTCGATGAGGTATCGCACGACGAGGTACGTGCCAAGCGCTCGTACGGCGAAATCCGCCGCGGTGGCAGCCCACGCGCCCGCGGTGGGGCCCGCGTCGGAATCGGTGACCGGCTGGTTCGCGCGCCAGCGCTGGATCGCCGAGGAAGCGGCCGCCAGGCCGATCATGACCAAGACGAACTGCAATAGGCGCGGCCGGTCGATGGGCCCGAACTCGTACCAAAAGCGCGTGCCCCACAGCCACGGCGCTTTCCAGATTTGTTTGGCGGCGTCGTCGAGCGCCCCGAGCGGCGCCAGGATCGCCAGGTAGGCCAACGCCGGCACGAGGCCCCACAACGTGAGCGCTCCCGGGGTGAGCACTCGTGGGCGGTTACGCGCCGCTGCGGAGTCGTCGGCTCGAGCCGCGGTCGAGACGGTGGTGTCGAACTGCGGCTCATCGGTGTCGAGCGCTTCGCCGGGTTCGGCCCACACGTCGATGTAGTCGCTGTCGCGGTAGTCGCTGTCGAGGGAGTCGTCGGCGTCGATGAGTTCGAGCGACTCGGGTTCTGTCTCCTCGGCGAGCAGGTCATCGAGTAGGTCATCGATCGGGTCGTTGGTCGACGTGTCGTCGCCGTGCGCGTCACGGGTGCTGCGAGCCCGCCAGGCCATCACTGCGGCGATGGGCAACGTCCAGACAAAACCGAGCCGCATGAGCACGGCCGCCCCCAACAACAGCGCACCGAGGATCTGCCGGCGGGCTTTGCCCTCGCGCAACGCATCGCGCAACACGATCAAACCCGCCAGCGCAAACAGCAAGCCGTCGACGTTGGCGGTCGCGGTAAACGGCATTTGGTGGAGATTGAGGAGGGCTGAAATGAATACGAGCAACGATTGCAGCGGCGACCAGTCCCGCATCCGGGTGCCGAAGATCAGCCGACCGAGCAGGATGCTGATCGCCATCACCTCGGCGATACCAACGAGGCGCGCTAGCGGAAGGAGGTCGACGCCGGGCAGCTTGGCAAGCAGGAGTTCGGGCAGATGGAGCAGCGCCGAGCCGACGAACTTGTTGGAGATGAAATCGGCGTGGGGAATCTCCAAATGAGACAGGCGTAACGCCTGCGCGTAGCTAAGACCCTCCTCGGTGGGCGTGAACCCGTAACGAATGAATTGCCATCCCGTCCACAACACGGCCAGGACCGGCCAGCCGAGCCTGAGGACTCGGGACAGATGGCCCCAGTCGTAGGTCCAGCGGCGATCGCGCGCAGGCGCACTCGCTGCGGCCGTTTCTCCGGCGGCGAAGTACTCGTCGAGTTCGGCCTCGTCGGTGATGACGTACGCGTCGTCGGCCGGTTCGGGATCAAACCGGTGCTCGTCGAACTGGTCGTGGTCGTCGGGGGTCATGGGCTCGTCCATCGTCAGTAGGAGTTGCTGGGGTGGGTTGTGGGCAAACGGTCGCCGCTGTCGAAGAGTCCGCCTCGCGCACGGGAGCGATATCGGACAACGCCGGCAGCCGCGGTCGCTGCGGTCAGGGCCATTCCGAGCAGCGTGAGGGTCCAGCCGACGCGTTCGGGCGCCGACGTTTCGAATGCGAGTCGCACGTGGCGGCTCGTTGGTACTACCACCATGAAGTTGGGGGTAGCTCGATAGGGCCCTTTCGCGCCGTGCGCGACCCAATTGGGGTAGTAGGAGTTTTTGACCAACACAGGTTTGCCGATCTGGTCGACGTCGAACTCGATCGTGTTGCGCCCCGGCTTGATGTTGGTGACCTTGGCTGGCGTATCGATCGGCTTTTGCTCCGGTGTCGTGACGGTGTAACCCGATCCCTTCACCGGCGTCTGTTGTGCACGATCGATACGGATCTCAGCCCAGGGCCAGTCGCTCGGTCCATCTTCGACGAGAACTTGCTCGTGGCGGTTTGTGTCGACGAACCAGGGTGTCGCGACGTTGAGCCAGTGTTCAGCCGAGCGCGCCTCGCCCTGCCAAAACGTCAGAACCTTAGACAAAGTCCCGGATTTGTCGCCGGGCTCGCTCGGAAGCCGCGCGGGGGTGAAGGTGAGCGGGGAGACGAGGTCGGCGCCAGCGAGTTCGTACACCTGCCACCACGGATTGAGATCAAGCACCGGCGTCAGCACGTCGGAGCGGCGTTGCGCGTCGGCGATTACTTCGGGCGAGTGGGCCATCAGATAACGAACGCCCATGAGCTGCATCATCTTGACGCCGGCGTCGAAATTGCGTTCGGTCGGATAGGGGAGGTTATAGAAGGTCTTCGAGTCCTGCTTCGCGGTGGTGGTCTCGGCCAGGTACCAGTACGCGGTCGACGCGCTGCTTTCGTAGTACATGCCCTGCCAGCTTTGAAGGCACGACTTGTTGAAGTAGGGGAGTTGCCACAGCGCGCTGCTGCCGCCGTAACCCAAACCGTCGTCGCCGGTCTCGATAAAGACCCGGCCGCAGCCGTTCTCGCGGCCCATTTGGTTGAGTTTCGCGATCAACGTGCCGTAGTTCTGCCGCCGCGTCACCTGATTTGGGTCGCGGGGATCGCCCTCGTAACCCATAAAGTTGCCCTTGGCCCAGCCAGGGATCGAGTTCCACGCCGCTTGTTTGGCGTCGGGCAAGAGCGGCACTTTGTGCGCTACCTCTTGCAGCCCCGGGATCGTGCGGGCAATGAACCACACGACGAGCAGCAAGGCGATGAACGCGCCGCCACCGTTGAGCAGCGGGAGCGCCGAGCGTGTTGGACGCCGCGGCGCGGAGGTTGGCGATCCTGCACCTGCTCGGCGGGCGGCGAACTCCGCTCCAGCAACGACCACAGCAGCGGCGATCAGTCCCAGCGGGGTCCCGAGAAGCACTAGCGCGCCGAACGCGACGGCGATTCCGGCGGCGCGCATGCGGTTCGCGGGGCCGAGTTGGCGGAGGTACGCGATAAACCGATCCAAGTTCGCCGAGATCGTGACCAGAATCTCGAAAACGCCCATGGCCGCGAGCATGTAGAGGCTCAGATCCCAAAACGGGATGATCCGCGGGTTCCACAACTTGCCCTGCGGGGTGAGGATAAAAGCAATGGCGATTATTGCGGCCCATAGGGCAAAGAACAACGTCATACGGCGGCGGCGAAATACCCCCCAGATGACGCCGATGATCGCGAGGCCGAATACCCACTTCAAGTGGTACACCTGGTAGGGCAAGAAGTTGTACCCGCACGGCTCAGTGGGGCAATTTGTCGCCGTGAACTTCAACAACATTGCCCGATATGCGGTGACCTTGCCGTAACCGAAGTCACTCGTCAGGCTGAGGGTTGACTCGAAGGGGATCAACCAGAAAGCCGCAAGTAGAGCGCCGGGGACCACCGCGCCGAGCCAGTACCAAAGGCGCTGCCGATCAAAGTGCATCAACAACAGCACGAGCGCCGCGGCGGCGATGAACAGGGTGGGAATGACGTGGCTAAGCGCCGTGCAACACAACAGGATCGACGCGAGCCATCGCCGCCGGCCGGTGTTGAGCCCATCGGCGAGCACGGCCAGGAAGAAAAAGCCCATCGCGAGCGAGACCGAGAAGGAGTACTCGCCGACGAGCACGCCGACAATGTTGCCGCCGTAGATCCGATGGTATTGATCGAAAAGGAACGGCAACGACGCCGCGACTACCAGCGCCGGGCCTGGGTTCGGAACCCGCATCTTGCGGGCAAAGGTGTAGAGGGAAACGGGGATCAACAAGATCCCGGCGACCGCGACAAGTTTGTAGGCGACGCCAAACGGGATCAGCCGGTTGCCGAAAACCGACGTGGAACCGAATGCGATAAAGAAGTTGGGGAAGGGGAAGTAGAACTGGTAGATCGGCCATCCGGCGTACCAGTCGGGCGACCAGCCAAAGAGGCGAAAGCGTGGCAGTAGGTAGTCGCGCATGTATGCGGGGGCAATGCCGTGGTTCGAGTTGTCGCCGCCGAACGGAATGGCCGGAGACTTAAAGATCGCCGCGGGCTGCAGCTGGAGAAAGATGAAGCCGAGCGCGAGGTTGATGACGATGAGGTTGAACAGTCGGTAGCCACGCACCCCGCGGCGCAAGACGTACAACAACTGGCCGACGTAGACAGCGTTGACAAGTATCCGCAACGCCCACGGCAGACCAATGTGGGCTCCAACGGCCAACGCGACCTGGATGGCAGCAGAAGCGACGACGCCGACAGCGACGAGGACCGCTAGCGACGACGCCGGCGGGAGTTTGCGCTCTTGAGCAGGCGCGACGAGACGATCACGGGTCGAGGTCGACATGGGAACGGCCGAGGCTACCTGAGTCGGGATGCCCGCAGCAGTGCGCCACTAGGTCGCGGAGCCGACGACCGCGCAACGTTTTCGACCAGTCGGGTGTCGAACTCGGTAATGATCGCCACCTGGGGACTCCAATCTCCACAATGGACTATGGCTGAGCCGCTCGATCGATCCGTACGCCCACGGGCCGATGGAAGTCGGGCTGGCGCGCCTAGCGCGGAGTTCCGAGCGCTGTACGAGGAGCGGCGCGAGCCGATGATCCGCGTGGCCCGACTGCTCACCGGATCGCACGAGATTGCAGAAGAGATCGTGCAGGAGGCATTCATCCGGCTCCACGGGGCGTGGGCCCGAGCGGAGAACCCGCCTGCCTTCTTGCATCGCATCGTCGTCAACCTCGCGAAGAACCACCTTCGCCGCGCCGGACTCGAACGCGATCGCACGCCGCGGCTGCGAGTCGACCAGGCAGTCGCGACGAATCCGGAGCTCGACGAGATGTGGGCCGCGCTGGAGACGTTGCCGAGCAAGTATCGCCTCGCTTTGGTGTTGCGTTATTACGAAGACCTTTCGGTCGACCAGATTGCCCATGCAATGGGCGTTCGGCCCGGCACGGCGAAGTCGCTCATTCACCGGGGGTTGGCCCAGCTCGAGAAGCGGGTGACGACGTGAAATCCTCACCGCCGTCGGGGCTCGAAAGGGCCGAGGTTGAACGGCGCCTCGTCGAGGCGTTGCGGTCCCGTGCGGCGGGGCCGGTTCGGTACCAGCCGTTCACGATCGAGAGTTCGTCGGCGGCGCGGGCGCGCAGTCGATGGGTGTGGGTGACAGGCTCGGCCGGAGCGCTTGCGGCTGCTGCGGCCGTGATTGCTTTCGTTTGGTCGCCCGGCTCGGGTTCGGGCTCGCGCACGGAGCTACCGGCCTTGCAACTAGTGGCCAACTCGCCGCCGACCAGCTCGGTTCCTGACGATTGGGATCGTGAGCCCTACGCGGCCCGACAGTGGAGCGAGGAGGCCACGCCGATCCGTGGAGCGGCCGGCGGCCGGCAGTGGGCCGTGCAGCCGTGGGTCTCGACGGGCGATCGCCACGACGTGATGTGTATCGAGGAGGCCTCGACACGGGCACGGCAGTGCCAGACCACTCTCGTGTTGAACGAACGTGGCTCGACCGGGGTGTTGAGCGTGGGCCCGACGCTGCAAGGTCCGAGCGACTCGTTGTTGCTGCCCGTTGTTGCCGGTGCCGAGGTGACAGAGGTGCGGATCGCCTACGACGACGGCACCGTGGAAGCGTTGCGAGCGACGCCCGTGGGCGACGGAGTGGCAGCGGTCATGGCTGTGGGGGTCGTGCCCGAGCACGTGTCGTCGGCCACGGTCACGTGGTTCACGCCGGACGGACCCACCGGCACGCGGTATTTGCGGTTGCGGATGGCTCCGGCAACCGTGAGCGGGCTTGGTGCCTAACCCGGCGCGGGCTCAGCTCGCGATCGGAATTCGTGGCCACACGCCGCGACGGCGTAGTTCGGACGCGAGCACGCTGGGCGCGTCGGTCATGATGCCGTCGACACCCATGTCGAGCAGTTCGCGCATGGTGGTCGAGTCGTCGATCGTCCACACGTGAACGGCCAGTCCGAGCTGGTGCGCGTGGTCGAGCAGTGCTGGGGTGAGCAGCCGCACGCGACCGGCGTGGATGGGAATCTGCAAGCAGTCCGCGGCCAATTCGTTGCGCCGCGCGCCGTGCAGTCGGCTCGCGCCAAAACGCACGCGGGCGACTTCGGCAGGTGACGCGGCCGTACACACCCGCCCATGTGAAAGCTCACGAAACGCCTTGATGCGTGTGCCCGAGAACGACGCCACGCACACGCGGTCGTAGCTGTTGGTCCGACGCACAATGCGCCAGACAGCTTCGACTGCGCGATCGCTTTTCAGGTCGATGTTGACGCGAACGTGGGGGAACTCGGCGAGTAATTCTTCGAGGCGCACGAGTTGGTGGCCGCCGAGCAGTCGTACCCGCGAGAGCGACTCCCAACTGTGTTGTGACACACGCCCGTGGCCGGTGGTGACTCGATCGAGTGTGTCGTCGTGGAAGACGACGACCACGCCGTCGGCGGTTACGTGTACGTCGGTTTCGAGGTACTCAAAGCCGAGATCGACGGCCCGCGAGAACGCGGCGAGCGAGTTTTCGGCCGATTCGTGCGCGCCACCTCGGTGCGCGAAGCCAATCGGCGTTGGTGAATCGAGGTACTCGCGTCGGGGTCGCATCGGAATCAGTCGCCTACATCAGTCGCCTACATCAGTCGCCGTGAAACGTCGCATCGGAAACGGCGGGCGGTGTGCATCAGGGTCCCTCACCTGCATCGTTTAGCCGGCGCTTTGCACCGGCGTGTCGTCGGCCACCGCCGACAACACGACGTTGATCGCGAGTGTCTTGGTGTCGCTCACCCGGCTGGGCAAAACCAAGTCGAGGGTCGCGCCGGTGCTGTACGTGCCTTTACCTGAACCCGACTTGGCCTCGAGCAGGGGACTCGGCAAGCCCGGCTCTGCGACAGACGGGCTCGACCGTCGGAGGCCCTGGCGATTGCCTTCGACTACTCGGCCGAGTTTGGGCCGGACGTGAAGGACGCCGCCACGAAGGTCATCCATCGTTTCGGGTTCGATAACGGCGGTCCAGCCGAGGCTGGTGCTGCGTTGATCGGTGACGCTGACGTCGTCGATTTTGCCGTGGAACACGGTCATGCCGTCGCCGAGGGAGGCCCGCCGAAGAGTGACCGTCTTGGATACGGGCGTAATCGACAACCCGGCCCGATCGGTGTGGTCCGGGCGTTCCGTGCGGTCTGGGCGCTCACGAGTAGCAGCGACGCTTGCTCCGACGGCCGTGACGCCCGCGGCCGCGCCAACCACGAGGGGCGTCGGCGGGTGCACGTGGGGGACCGGCGCCGTTGCGGGTGCCGGTGCCGGTGTGAGCAGCGGCGCGGATGGCACCTGCGTCGTGGTGTTCTCGGTCGACCGAGCCGAGGCGGGCTCGTCGTCGGGTGCTGAGTTGGGAGATGTCAACGCAGCGCCGATGGTG
>CAZWPY010000055.1:11315-20138 GCA_964635475.1 uncultured Acidimicrobiia bacterium | reverse complement strand
GTCGAGCTGATCACGCGTCCGCCGCCCTCACGACTGGGCAACGAATCCGATCCTGCCTCGGGTGACTCTGTCGCCGCAGCGGCCGCTGCGGGCCGCGCGATTGCTGGATCAGCGGGCGGCTCGGGCGCGCTCGGGGTTGAGACGACAGTCTCGGCCGGCGCCGCCGCGGCGGGTTCGGCGGGAGCGGCCGCGCTCGACTCCGCGGGCGCCTCCGCAGGTTTAGCCGCAGCCTTACGCCCTCGTTTGACGGGAGCGGGCTCCTCTGGCTGCTCGGCACGCGTCAGACCCTCGCGCTCGGCCTTACGCCGTGCGCGGTCTGCCTGGGCCTCCTCGATACTCGACGAATGACCCTTGATTCCGATGCCCAAACCGAGACACAAATCCACGGTCTCTTTGTTGGTCATCCCAAGTTCACGAGCAAGCTCGTAGACCCGGATCTTTGCTGCCAAAACGTGCCTCAACTCTTTCGGTGATTTCCCGCGCGCCGCGACCCGGCGCAAACGCGGCCTTCAATCCTCGCACGATCTGCACCCCAAAGGCGAAGCGAGTGCCAAACCGCCGGATTCTCCCCGAATCAGCTGTCTCGCAGCCGCGAGTTCGTCCCGCCAATGTCGCGTGATCCGCCGTCGGCAATGCAGGACGTTCGGGCCAAAATCGACCGACCTCGCCGCGCTAAGTCGGGAGATCCGGCTGCGGGCGGTCCTCATCGACGGCTCGGCGTAAGGCCTCAAGGTCAACCGCGAGACCCGGCGATCGCAACGCGTGACGCAGCGCGCCCATCGCGCGCCGGGGTTCCCAACAGGTCTCGTCTCGGCTCGGGTGGTGCAACCACGCGCCGCGCCCTGCGCCGTCGCGACTCACCACAGCGACATGACCACGCGCAACAACACGGACCAGGTGCGCCTGCGGCGCTCGTGCGCGACACGCCACACACGTCCGCTCGGGTTCAGTCGTGGCCGATCGCGGCCGAGACCGGGCCTTCACGAGCCGTTACGTGGTCGGTCGCCCGGGTGCGCCACGTGTGCGTTACTGCGGGGTTGTTTCCGAATCGACCTGTTCGTTGGCGACCTCACCGGTCGGCTCGTTGGGCTCGGTGGGCGCATCCGCCTCGTCGACCGGCTCGGCCACCTCGTCGACCGGCTCGTCGGCCACCGGCTCAACAGCCAGGCCCTCGGCGCTCGGCTCGGTCGCGATGGCGTCGGCCGCGTCGGCGGGTTTCCACGTCAGCTCACCCGTCGTCTCGTCGGTCACCCACTCGCCTTCGGCATAACCAACGGCCTCGTCGGCCATCTCGGTCTCGGAACGGATATCGACCCGCCAGCCAGTGAGCCGGGCCGCGAGTCGGGCGTTTTGCCCTTCCTTGCCGATGGCCAAACTGAGTTGGAAGTCCGGCACGATCACCTCGGCGACACCTTGCACGTCGTCGATGCGGACCTCTTTTACCTTGGCCGGCGACAACGCCCGCATCACGAACTCAACCGGATCGTCGCTGAACGGGATGATGTCGATCTTCTCGCCGCGCAACTCGGTCACGATCTGGCGAACACGCGAACCACGCGCACCCACACAGGCTCCGACGGGATCGATGCTCGGGTCGTGCGACCACACGGCGAGTTTGGTGCGGTGACCAGGCTCACGCGCCACGGCTTTGAGCTCGACAACCCCGTCGGCGATCTCTGGGACTTCCAGCTCAAACAAGCGTTTGACCAGCCCCGGATGGGTCCGGCTGACGACGATCTGCGGTCCCTTGGCCGTCTTACGAACTTCGACGATGTACGCCTTGACTCGGGAACCCTGGTCGTAGCGCTCGTGGGGTACTTGCTCAGACTGCGGCAACAACGCCTCGACACGACCGAGGTCGAGAAGCGTGTAGCGCTGATCTTGCTGCTGGATGATTCCCGTGACGATGTCGCCCTCTCGACCGGCGTACTCGTCGTATTTCATCTCGCGTTCGACCTCGCGGATGCGCTGCATGATCACCTGCTTGGCGGTCTGGGCTGCTATCCGACCGAAGTCTTTCGGCGTGTCTTCCCACTCACGAACGACATTTCCGTCCTCATCGAGTTCCTGCGCGTACACGTGCATCTCGCCCGTGTCGGGGTCGATCGTGACGACAGCCTCTTCGGCGGCCGTGGGTAGGCGCTTGTACGCAGACACCAACGCGTTGGCCAACGCCTCTAGCAAAACCTCTAGTGATATCCCGCGATCGCGAGCCAACTGCTGTAGTGCATCCATCATCTCGGCGTTCATCACGTCTCCATTCGTGTGGCAGTTTTCTCGGCGCGGCCGCGCGCGGGCGTCTCCCAACGAACCACCAGGCGCGCACGATCGATATCGGCCATGTCGATCGTTCGGGTCTGGTCAGCGGCGACGCCATCGTCGAGGGGTCGCACGACAATCTGCTGCACCTCGGCCGATTCCAAACGCGCTTCGAACCGGCGCGGCTCTGCAGCATCGGCCTTCAGTCGAACCACGATCTCGCGTCCGACAAATCGTGCAAAGTGCGCTGGCGTACGCAGCGGTCGATCGAGCCCGGGACTTGAGACTTCCAGTGTGTAGGAACCCGGCACAACGTCGACGTCGTCGAGCAGCAGTGACACTGTCTTGGAGGCCTTGGTGACTCTCTCGAGGTCGAGTGCCTCACCGTGCGCGTCGTCGATGAGGACCCGCAACGACGCGCCAGTGTGAACGACGTCGATCAGCTCCAAGTTGGCCTCAGCGAGGGGCTTTTCGAGCAGGCGCGCCACGACGACGGGAACGGTCATCGTCGGCGAATCCACCTGCGCTCCTCTCGTTGATCTCAAAAATCGGCCCAACACGAAACAGCGTGGGCCAACGGCCCACGCCACCATCCGCCCCCAGCGGCCAGCAAGACCGACGAGGTAGGGGCACCAAGTGTAGCCCGCGTCACCGTCAAGCCGCAGGCGACCAGCCGCGACACACATGGGGTCCGACCCGGCCGAGTCAGCCTCCCCGTCGTCGTGCCCGCCGGAAAGAGCCTGACCAGCGCAAATAACAGAACTGGGATTCCACAACGGCGAGCGCTCGACATTGACACGCATAGCGAGGAATAAGTTCGTATTTGAACTATCACTGGGAAAATCGTTTCACGGTGAAACCAATTCCCCGACAACTGAGCCACAGCCGTTGTCAGACGCCCGCGCCGCTCGTACGGTCCGCCGACACCAACGACCGCGGAGGGGGACCAACACATGGCACTCACGACCCCGACCGCTCCACAACACACGCCGAGCGGCGGCGGTCTCGCCGGGCTCACCGGACGCACCGCACGCCAGCCGGAACTCGCGACACCACGGCCGCCGCGGGCCCGGCTTGCCCTCGGGACCCTGCTCGTGGCGGCCGCAGCTGTTGGCACGGCGGCGCTGATCAGCAAAGACGCCTCATCGAACACCGAGCTCGTCCTTGTCGCCCGCCACGATATGACGCCGGGCTCTCCGATTGGCGCGAACGACGTCGAGCTCGTAGCGATCGACGTACCCACTGAGTTGCTCGCCCGAGCGGTGCGCAACCCCGACACGCTCGATCGACCGACCTATGTCGCCGCCGATCTACACACCGGCGACATCGTCACCGCAGGCGACCTGGCGCGGATTGCGCCTGTTGGAGAGGAGTTCTCGGTGGAACTCACCCGCGCCGCGGCGCTCGGCGGACGAGTGAGCGCCGGTGACCGAGTTGCGTTTCTGATCACCCGAGAGGCCGACGGGTTGCCCACAGCAATCGAGGCCGTGGTCACGCACGTCGACTCGGCGAGCGCGACACTCAGCGGCGGGCGGACAATCTGGCTTTCCGCGTTAGTAGCCACACGCGCCGAGGCCGCCGCGGTACAAGCATCGGCACGGGCCGGCACGCTCGGCCTTGTGCGCTCCCAGCCGGGGAACGCGCAGCCGGGGAACGGCGCGCCGCCAGGGAACGGCTCAGGGGACGCCGAGTCGTGACTACCGCCGGCGGCCTGTTGACGCTCGCGCTCGGGCGTTGTCCGTGGCAGCTCGCGGTTACACGCTGGGCCGACACGGGTCTGCTGCACCACGACGTGGTCGCCGTCGTGTCGATCCCTCACGCCTTGGCACATCTCAACGGCTCTCGCCGGTTCACCGCGTTGGTGCTCGACGCGTCGGTGCTCGACGACGAGCTCATCACCGCCTGCGATCGGGCGAGTTGTCCGGTCATCGCCGTCACGCAAGCGTCCGCGACGCTCGAGTATCGGCTGGCCGGTCATCTCGTCGAGCCGTTTGGGCCCGACGAGCTCGCGACCTTGCTCCAGCGCGTCGGGCGCCCGCTGCGTGTGCAGGACGGTCTACCCAGTTGGGTTACCCCGCCCTCCGAGGTCGCAGCGGGAGCGGTCATCACAGTGATCGGCGGTTCGGGCTCGGGCACAAGTACTGCCGCGCAAGCCATCGCCCAGCACTTCGGCCAACGGGCACGCTGTGCGCTGCTCGACTGGAGTCGCCACGCGGACCTAGGAACGCTGCACGGCGCCGTCACCCTCGGTCCGGGGTTGGCCGAACTTGCGGCGACCACCGACCCGCCCGATTGCCGGCCATTCCTGCACTACGTCGCGTGGGCCAACTATGACCTGCTGCTCGGGCTGCGGCGCCCGACCGACTGGAGCGTGATCAGCCAGGCGGCGATCGAGCGCAGCTTGGCAGCCCTGCAGCGCGATTACGACCGCGTCGTATGCGACGTCGACGCCGAACTCGACGGCGAGGCAGAGACGGGCTCCTACGACGTCGCCGAGCGCCACGGCCTAAGTCGGCTGGCCGTGAATCGGGCAGCGGTTGTCGTGCCGACAACTCGAGCAACCCTCGCCGGCGCCCGGCGGCTGATGTGGATCATCGGCCAGATCGAGGAACTCGGGCCACCACCGAACATGGTCGTCTGCGTAACGTCACTGCGTACCCGTAGCGAGCGGCGCCACGCACGAGCGGAGATCTCGGAGCTGGTCGGCCCGCAAACCGAGGTGGTGTGCTGGGACCACTTCGAAGCCGATCGCGCGCATCGCGCACGCCGCGGGCTGCCCGCTGCGCCAGTCGCGAGGCTCGGGCGTGCCGTGGAAAACGCCGTAAACGCCGCTTGTTGCGACCGACGCGAGCCGCACACTGATGCCGCGGTGGCAATTGGACTCGGCGAGCTCGAGCACTGGGCGGACCAATGAGTACGACGCCTTCGTCGGTTTCGGCGCCTCGACCAAGCCCACTCGCGAGCATCGAAGCGGCCGCCTTGGAGCGCGCGACGAAACGACAAATCGACGTCCGCACTGCCGAAGGCGCAGCCGAGCTGCGGGCCCTTGTTACCGACGAAGCGCTCGCGTACGGCAACGACAGCGGCGCGGCGGCCCATGACGACGCGACACAACGTCTCGTCGAACGTGCCCTGCGAGACCTCGCGGGTTACGGGCCACTCGAACCTTTGCTAGCTGACCCAGACGTCTGGGAGATCGTCGTCAACGGCGCTGACGCGATCTTCGTCCGGCGCCACAGCCAGCCGAGCACGCCACACTCGGAACTCTTCCTCGACGCCGACCACCTCGAACGAACGTTGGTCCGCCTCCTCGACGACGCCGGCGGCCTCGGCGCTCGTCGATACGACCCGACGATGGGCCTACAGGACGCCACACTCGCCGACGGCAGTCGGATCCACATCGTGCACGGCGACGTCGCCGCCGAACGTCAACCACTGGTGAACATCCGCAAAAGAACAGGCTTGGCGGTTCGTTCTCTTGAGCAACTCGTGGCCTGCGGGTCGCTCAGCGCACACAGCGCAGCGTTTCTCGCCGCAGTGGTCGCGGCTGGCGCGACCTGTGTCATCGCCGGCGCCCCTGGAAGCGGAAAAACAACGGTGCTCGGCTGTTTGGCTGCCGCTCTCGACCCCGAAATGCGTGTGGTCGTGGCCGAAGAGGTCACCGAGCTATCGATTCCGCTGCCCAACGTCGCGACGATGCACACACGTACCGCGCGACCAGATCGCGGCGCGGTCGAACTGCGCGACCTGGTGGCTGGGTTCTTGCGTATGGCGCCCGACGTCGCAATCGTCGGCGAGGTGCGTGATCGCGAGGCACTGGCCTTGCTCCTCACGTTGTCCTCCGGCATCACGGGCTTCACTACGATCCACGCTGCCAGCGCGGTGCGCGCTCTGGGGCGTTTGCGATTCCTCGCGCAGTTGGCCGATACGCGCAGCGAGCTGCCGATGGCCGCGCTCAACGCGCTCATCGCCGACTCGATCGATGTCGTGGTCTACTGCGAGCGAATCGCCGGCCGACCGCAGGTGAGCGAGATCATCGCCGTCGAGAACCAGCTGACCGGACCCGAGAGTCCCGCGCTCACCACAACTCCTGTGTTCTTGAGGGAATGCGGCCGCTTGGTGTGGACGAAACGAGTTCCCGAACGTCTCGCCAACCGCTGCACCCGGCGCCGGGACATCGACCTCGCTCGAATACTCACTCATCAGTCGGGTCTGGATCGATGATCGGCATTCTCGAGGCGCTCCTTCCGCTTGTTGCTGCAACCGGAGTTGCGCTCCTTGTCGGCCTCGTGCCCACACGAGCCAAGAGCGCATCGTCGCCTGGCACTGGGTCGGCGCGGCGCGCGAACCAGCGTGTCGTGAAACGAGTAGTTCACGCGCTCGCCGCGTCGCTCGCGGGCGCGATTGTCGGCGCGGCGATCTTCGGAACATCAACAGCGGCCATTGCCCTCGGCCTGGCCTGTTGCACCGTTCCCGAACGACTTGCCCGCCGCGCAGCCAAGGCCCGATTGGACGCAGCGCTTGCGGCGTGGCCGCTCGTGTTGGAGGAAACGCGGGTGCGTGTATCGGGCTCGGGTCAGTCGTTGCCCGTCGCCCTCTTCGAGTCGGGTTCGACAACCGCGCTCGGACCCCATCTCGCGGCCGCGGCCACTACGTGGGGACTATCGACGGACTTCGAGAGGTCGTTGACGACGCTGCGTCGCCGGGTGGCAGATTCGGTCACCGACTCTGTAGTGGAGACGTTGCTCGTGTTGTACCTGGCCGGCGCCGTCAACGCCGACGAACGTCTCGCCGCACTGATCGCCGACCGCCGTGACGACCTCGACGCTCGCCGTGAAGCAGATGCCCGCCGCGCTGGGGTCGAATTCTCGCGGCGCTTCGTGCTTTTGGTACCGGCTGCAATGGCGGTTCTGTCCTTGTTTTTTGGGTCTGGACGGGAGTCGTTCTCAACCGCCGCCGGTCAGCAACTTCTGATTGCCGCGATCCTCGCCACCGCGGGTTGTTGGGTCTGGTCGGGTCGCCTCGCGCAGGTGCCTGAACGGCCGAGGGTATTTCGATGAGCGCCGTCAGCCCAGGACTGCTCGTGTGGATTGCGCTCGGCTGGGCCGGGCTGTGGGTCAGCGCCGACGCGGTGGCCGGCTTTCGTATTCCCACCCTCGCGCGACGGTTGAATCCGGCGCCGCCCGCGACGGCGCCGTGGACTGAGTCGATCGGACGCGTGGTCGAGTGGGTGGTCGCTCGGCTCGGCGTTCACTCCGAATTGTCGCAACGCCTCGCCCGCGCCGCCGATCACCGTTCGATCGAGGCGTTTCGCGCGGCGCAGATCGTGACCGCACTGGTGAGTTCCACACTCGCAGCCGGGATCGCCGCGCTGGTGCACGCCCCGCAACCCGCCACCCTCGGACTGGGCGTTCTCGTTGCCGTCGTGGCCGTGCTCGCACACGAGCAGTTGCTCGTTGAACGCGGCGACAAACGCCGTGTCACAAGTGAACTTGAGCTCCCCGTGGTTGCCGAGCAGCTCGCGATCCTGCTGTCGAGTGGATCGTCGGTCGGTACGGCGCTCGCGTGGGTCGCACAACGCGGCGACGGCGTGCTCGCGGCGGAGTTCCGCACGATGCATGAACACGTGGCCCACGGCGCCGATCAGAACCAAGCCCTGGAGGCCCTCGGCACGCGCCTTGGGTCAGAACGCGTACGACGTTTGTGCCTCCTGCTTTCGCTCAACCACCGGACCTCCGACCTGGGCCACCTCGTTGCACAAGAAGCCGCCGTCCAACGCCGGGAGGGTCATCGAGAGCTGCTCGCCGACCTCGAGCGGCGATCGCAGCAGGTGTGGATTCCCATCACGCTCGCGGCGCTCGTTCCCGGCTCGATGGTCCTCGCCATCCCACTGCTCGACTCGCTCCGAGCCTTCAACCAATTGTGACCAGCCCACACCAACTCAGTCGACCTCAGGGTCGACCGATCAACCCAGTCGACCTCAGGGTCGACCGATCAACCCAGTCGACCTCAGGGTCGACCGATCAACTCAGTCGACCTGAGGGTCGACCCAGCAACTCAGCCGACCCCAGGGTCGGCCCAGCAACTCAGTCGAAAGGCGACCGACATGACCACTCAACAGCTCACGCCCCGAGAGGCCAACGAGCACGCGACGGGCGACACATGCGGTTCCACCGCCCAGGGCGCGATCGACGGCAGCCGCCCCGGGCGCCCTCATCGGCGGCGAGACGAACGTGGAGAGGGCGTGATTTCCACGGCCATCTCCGTGTTGGTCGTCGCCGCCTTGGGCGTCGCGATGTGGGTGGCGTTTTCCAACATCTTTCAAGACGTGTCCGAAAAGACAAATGGCCAAGTGGAACAAATCGGCGAGACACCCTGACGCGGAGCGCCGGGCCACGCTCGGCGTCAAGCGCCGGGCCGGTCACGACTCGGAGTCGGGATCCTCGATGATCTCCACGTCGCTCAGCGTCGTGATGTTCGTCACGACCGTCGCCTTCAGCGCGCACATCCTCGTGACGCAATACGGTCGATTCGCCGCCCGGGCCATACTGCGAGATGCGGTGC
>CAZWPY010000055.1:0-11215 GCA_964635475.1 uncultured Acidimicrobiia bacterium | reverse complement strand
CTCGTGACGCAATACGGTCGATTCGCCGCCCGGGCCATACTGCGAGATGCGGTGCACGACGTCGCCGCGACCGGAATCGGCGAGGCCGAGACCGAAACACCCAGCGAGCTCTTCGACGTCGAGGCGCGTATGCGCCAGCAGCTCGGCGCCGTCGGCGCGTCGTGGACCTTTACCTGGGAGCACGACGAGAGCACCTGGACCCTCGTCGGCACTGGTCAGATCGCGGGGCTCTTCGGACAACCGACAATGCGTTACCGCACGCAGGCCGTCGCTGAGCCGTACGGCGAGTCGCTCCAGTCGCTGCAGCCGGTCGAGTTGGTCGAGTTGGTCGAGCGCTCGTCATGACGGCACGCCGACCAGCCACACACCGGCTTGACGACCACGGCGTCGCCGGACTCGAGTTTCTCGTCGCGACGCCCGTGTTGTTGGCAATCGCTGCGTCGTTGGTCGTGCGCGCGAGCCTCCAGCTCGCGACGGTCAGCGCCGCCGGAGAACTAGCTCGCGTCGAGGCCCGACGGGCCGCGCTCGGTCCGACAAGTCCCGCTGCCGAGTCGACCCTCGCGACCGCCAGCACGCACGTCACGTTGTCGTTCGACGCCACGCTCTGTCGGGTGAGCGCCGTGGCGACCGTGGTTAGATCAGCAGGCCCGATGAGGGCGACCGCACGAGCGTCACACGTGGAAGTCGTGGATCGGTTCAGCGAGTACGGGGCCGCGATATGCGCCGCACCGTGAGGCGCCGGCGAGTCACGCAACGCCGCGGGCCGCTCGTGGCCTCGCGGACACGTGCCGACAACGAGCGCGGGACGGCCTGGCCGCTCGCCGTTGCTGCGTTATGGATCGTTCTCGGCTGCGCATTGAGCGCGCTTGACTCGGGCTTCGCGCTGGTCATCCAGCAGCAGGCGCAAGACGAACTCGACAGCGCCGCACGGCTCGCGCTCGCGGGCTCCCTCGATCTCGACGTCCTGGTCGAGACCGGCACAACGTCGGTGATCGACGCCAACGCGCAAGGCCTACTTACATCGGCTTTGGCCGGCCGGACCCATTCGTCGTGGCACGTACGCCGCGCACAGATTGAACGGCGCGGCGGTGGCTACCTGGCCGTCGCGGTGATCGAACGGTCGACCACGCTCACGCCGTGGGCCCATCGAACGTTCACCGTCACCACCCCCGTCCGTTGGGAGGAGTCGCCATGAACGCAACCAGCCGACATACCCGGCTCGGATACCCGCGCCACACACGTGCTCGAACCGCCGGGGCCGCCATCGGCGCCGCCGGGCGCGTGCGCGGCAGGACGCCTGTGATCTCAGCGCTGCTCGGTCTGGCCGTCACATCCGCTGTGCTCACCACTGGGCCCTCGAGTGCAGCAAAGACCGGTCCGCCAGACCATGTGTGGGCCGCGAGCAACGACGCACCGGTCGCGCTCGACCCCGACGGCAACGCCGTCGGCGTCGGTGCCTGCGTTCTGCGTCGATGGTCACACGGGGCCGCAACAGCCGACAGCCCACCCAACTGGGTTGCGTGCCCGAGCTTTTCCGACGCCGCGCTCGACCACTACCGACTACATCCAGGCGTAGCAAGAGAAGAAGCGCGCCGAGTGACATTTGCCACACCCGCCGTCACGACAGCGCCGCCGAGGGACCTGATCGTCGGCCTCAACAACCGGGTCACGATCCAACTCCCCAACGCGACGCGAACGTGGGCGAAGTTGCAGGGTTCAGAGCTCACTGTCGAGCTCACGCCCGCGCAGGTGATGATCACGGTCGGAGCACAAGCCTCGGGACCCCTGCCGACCAAAGCGGGGGGCCAACTGAACTGGCGTGTCCGCCCCAGAAGGGCGGGGCCGACGACGTTGGTCGTCGTTGTCGTTTGGGACATGCGATTCCAGAGCACCGTGTGGTCAGACCCCACCGGTCCGTGGATCGACGGGCCCGACGTCTGGACGTCGAGCGAGCGGCCCATCGTCATCAGGGAGTTGGGCACGGTGCGGCGATGAACCGGCTCGTCCGAGTTCTCGACTGGGTCGTCCTCGCAGCGCTGACCATCGCCCTCGGCTGGTGGCTGACGACGCGCAGCACCGGCACAGACGCCGCCGCCGGGCCGGTCGTACAAACCGTGGTGCTGATTGCTGTGATTCTCGCCGTCGCAACGCTCGCGATCGCCGCGTGGCGCGCCGCGCGGCGATCGTGGACCCACGTTGCAGTCGGATCGAAACTCGTGTGGCGGCGTCTCGACGCGCACAAGTCAGAGCAAGCCCTCGCACTGGGGCTGCTCGGCGCGGCCCCGGCGGTCGACCTGCCGCTGCTACACGATCTCGCCCCAAATGCCCCCGCGGCCCAGACCGAACACGACACCGCCTCGACAGGAGTCACGTCAACCAGCGATCGCGGTGATCCATCGGCGGCCGAACCAGAAGCCAAATCCGAAGTTGATGGCGAGACGGGCGAGACGGGCAAGACGGGCGAGACCGACGCGGCGGCCGCTGCGGCAAACAGCAAAACGAGTGATGACCAACAGCGGGCCAAACCCGGCGAGACGTGGCCGGTGCAACGGGGCGATTCGCTGTGGCTGATCGCGGAAACGGTGGTCAACGACGCGCTCGGCGCGCGAGCGAACCTCGGTCACGTCGACACATACTGGCGCGAACTGATCGCGGTCAACCGATCCCGACTCGCGCCCCCATACGACCCGGACCTGATCTTCCCCGGACAGACGTTTGTACTGCCCGCGCCGACGTGGGACCTCGCCGAATGACGCGTCGGGCCTTCGGGCTTTACGGCCGCCGAGGTGGAGTCCAGCGAGGAGAAGCGCCCACAGCAGGTGGCGCCGACCTTGAATCGATCGTGGCCGACGTCGCCCGCTCGCTCAGCGCGAGAACACACGAGCTGGTTGCTAGTCCACAGAACTCGTACGACCTCGGCCTTGCCGTTCGCCGCAGCATCGTCGAAAACGAAATCCGCGACCCAACACTGATCGAGATCGCGCGACGGCTGAGCGATCCACGGCCCGACGCACGCTTGTCGATCGACGCGGCCCGTCGACAGTTTGATGCGCTCGCACTTTCCGGACCCGGGTCCGACAATCGCGCTTCGGCGCCGGATGCACAGAGCTCGCGCGTGGCAGTTGCGTCGTTACGCGTCCGCCATCGGGCCGGGCCGGGCCCGGCGCGACGGGGGCGCTCGCTTGCCGCGTTCGGGGCCGGCGTGTTCGCACTGGTCGTGACGTTCGTGGGCTGGCGACTATCGGGCGGCCCATCCCGGGGGAACGACACGTCGAGTCCCTCGTCCGCTCGCGACGCGCGTTTGGCCGCACCGGGGGTTTCCGACGGCCACGCCGCGCCGGAGCTGGGCCTCTCGACACCACCAACCTCCGCGGGGTACGAGCCATCAGAACGCGACGCAGCTGAACTCGATGGCACTGGCGACGGCACTGGCGACGGCACTGGCGACGGCACCGACCTGCTGGCTGTTTCGTGCGCTACCGACGACGACTCGATGCCTCCAGCCGAGCCGGGAGTCGCCGCACTGCCCGCTCGTGCGCAGGGCGCGGCGATCCGCCTCGGCTCTCGGCTTCTCGGCGTCGATGACCCCTCCGCTGTTGCGGTCGTCGGCGACTGGGACGGCGACGGCGTACCCAGCCCCGGTTTTGTCGCGCAGTCGTGGGTGGCGTTGTGGCGAACAACACCCGAACCTGGCTCCTCGACGCAGCCCGACGTCTACCAAGCGATCGCGGTCGCCTCCGCCCGAGTGGATGACCTAGACGGCGACGGCCGCGACGAAGTAGTGGCGACAGATGCCGCTGGTCAGGTTGTAACCGTCGAACTCGGCAGCGGTTGTGGCGCGGCTCGCCCCGACACGTCCTCGGCCGGCCCGTAGCCGTGACGCGCGCAACGGCGGCCACGAACCACAGCGCCCACCGCGACCCCAACGAGTCGTCGTCGCTAGCTCGCGGCGCGTCGACGGGACGAGCCCTGCGGTCGCACTCGTGCGAGGCGGGCAACGAGGATCTCCAAGACGACCTCCGCCGGGTTATCGGTCATGCCCCGCAAGTCGAGGTCGGCTTCTGCGATCCACTCGATGCAACGTCGAACCTGCGCAGCGCTGAGCGACCGAGCATCGTTTAGAGCCTTACGCGCCGGGAAGGTCGATCCGCGTAGCCCGAGTAGGTCCGCCGCTTGTTGTTCGGTGCGCGCGCTCGAGCCGTGCAGGGTAGCCACCTTGTGCACGTGGTTGGCCAATGCGGCGAAAACCACAAAGGGGTGGCGGTCGGCTTCGAACAGCCGACGCAACGTCGCAAGCGCGCTCGCGGCGTCACCCGACTCGATCGCGCCTGTCAGCTCCCAGACCGGGACACCACCGGCCGTTCCCACGTAGGGCTCGACGTCGGCGGCGTCGAGGGTGCGGCCGGCCCCAACCTCGGCCAACACCGCGAGGGTCTCCGGCAAACGCCCGAGGTCTTCGCCGAGCGTTTCGGCAAGCGTGCGGGCGGCCTTTGCCGTGAGGGCAACTCCACGTTGGGCGGCTTGCTCGTTGATCCAACGAGACTTGTCGTCGGGTCGCTGTAAGCGGCCCGGTGAGCTGTCGTGAATCACCCCACGCGCTTTCACCGCGTCGACAAGCTTCTTCGGGATGGTCCCGCCACCGGCAACAAGCACGAGAAAGCCGGTCGGCGGGGGTTCATCGAGCAGGCGCAACAAGGGCGCGACATCGGCCGCCGACAACCGACCGGCGTCGCGAACCACCACGATGCGCCGGTCGGTAAACAGCGGCGCGGCGGCCACAAGGCCCACTATCTGCTCGCCACTCGCATCATCGGGCGCCGTTTCGATCGCCAGCGTTCGATCACGCGAACCCACCAGCACATCGACCACCGCCTTGGCACCCGCCGCGGTCAGCGACGGATCGTCGCCCTTTACCAGGTGCACGCACGGATCCACTTTGGCCATCAGCCAACACGTTCTGACTGTTCAGACTGTTCTGACCGTTCAGGCTGTTCAGGCTGTCCAGGCTGTCCAGGCTGTCCAGGCTGTTCAGGCACCGCGGAGCTCGCCTCGTTGTGGCTGCGCCACAGCGGCAAACCCCTCTCGGTTCTGGCTTGAAGTATCGCCTCCATGATCAACACGACTCGACGCGTCCCGGCGACGTCGTGTGCCCGAATGAGCCGACAACCGCCGGCGATCCCCAGCGCCGTCGCCGACAAAGACGACTCGCGCCGCTGATCGATCTCTTGGTCGAGCAACTTGCCCAGAAACGTCTTGTTCGACGCCGACAACAACAGCGCAAAGCCCGTGTCAGCCAACTCACTCGATGCGCGCAACAAAACCAAAGACTGTTGCCACGTCTTTCCCAAATCAAGCCCCGCATCGATGATCACGCGCTCGCGCGCAATGCCCAGCGCCATCGCCTGACCGGCGCGTTCTAAGAGAAAGTCTCTGACTTCGGCGCGTACCCCTCGCGGGTAGGTCGGCTCCGGGTCGGCAACCCGCGGGCGCAAGCGGATGTGTGTCGCCACCACCGACGCGCCCGCGCGAGCGGCCACAGGTAGGTAGTCGGGGTCGGCGAAACCCGAGATGTCGTTTCCCACACACGCCCCGGCCGCGTAACAGGCCTCCGCGACGCTCGCGCGCCACGTGTCAATCGACAACGGAACGTCAAAACGCGCCCGCAGGGCCTCTATCGCTGGAACGACACGCTCCAGCTCCTCGGACTCAGTGACCTCGGGCCCCGGACCCGCCTTTACGCCGCCAACGTCGAGGAAGTCGGCGCCCTCCTCGACGAGGCGTTCGGCTCGGCGCAGAAAACTGTCGAAATCCCAGTACGTGCCCTTGTCGAAAAACGAGTCGGTGGTCCGATTCAGAATGCCCATGACGAGAGCGCGGTGGGTGATGTCACAACGCGTCGATCCAAGCGCCACCCACATCGACCTCACAGTACGCGCCCGCCCCGCGCAGCCGAACCAAACCCGACGCGAGCTACTACGGCGAGCCCGGTCGCTCGCTCGCAGGTGGCGCACGGGGGGCCGCCTGCACATCGAGGCGCTCTCCCACGACGCGGATCTGCAGATCGACATCACCCAGTCGTAGGCGGATAGGGGCCGTGACCGAGATCTCACCCACCCAGCGATGGACGCTGTCGTGTGGCGCCGAGTACACCAGCGCGGGCGGCATCGCTGAGAAGAGTTCTCCGGCTCGGCGCCGTGCCGTGCGATTCCCGCTGGTCACGATCGCGATCGGCAACACCCTCCAGCCGCGGCTCACGAGCACCGACGCGGCGCATTCCACGTCGAGGTCGTCGAGCACCACCACCCGATCGGCGAGTACCCGCACCCCGCAGTCGGCCGCAGCCTGCGACATCTCCGCTCGCTGGCCATCGATGCCGATGGCCGCGCCGCAGAGGCAAACGAGCGCGCCGATCGTCAGAACGCGGCGAGTCACGCGAGCCCGCCTGTTCACGGGCCGCCGAGGAGCGCCGGATTCCAACCGGTCCGCGCTCGTCGCGCCGCGTCGATCGCGAGTCCGGTGGCCGAGCAGCAACAGGAGACACACGACGGCGACCACGAGCAGGCCGCCGCGGCGCGTGGGCTCCACTTCGGGCCAGCCGGCTCGCGCGGCAAACCATGCAATTCGTTCGACAGCGCCCACTGAGACCGTCGTCGACCAGACCAGCGGAGCCGCCAACCAAGCGGGTAACGATGGAACCACCAGGCCGCAGACAAGTCCGATCGACATCGCCCACCCAGCCGGCACGCCAGCGAGCAGATTGGCCGGAATCGCTACCAGCGGACTCGTCCCAAACACCGCCAGCGTCAAGGGCAACGTCGCGAGCGGCGCCGCGACCGCGAGCCCTAGCGCCTGCGCGACAGTGCCACCGCCCAACAGTCGCTGAAGTGGCGGAGCCAGCCAAATCAACCCAGCGGTAGCCGCGACACTCAACTGAAACCCGACCGACCACCACAAAAGCGGATCAACCCACGTCAGCACGATCACGCTGAGTCCCAACACCCGACCGGCGGCTTGCGGACTTCCCCGTGCCCGCGCCCACAACGCTGCGCTCGCCATCACGCTCGCGCGGATGACCGACGGCTCGAGGCGCGTCACAAGCGCAAACAACGCAATGACCGCTATGAGGACCGCGCCGCGTTGCCCGGGGCGCAGTGACGCGACAAGCGGCAAACACACCGCCACCACGAAGGCGACGTTCTGACCGGAGACGGCGAGCAAGTGCCCAAGCCCTGCGCGGCGAAAGACCGCACGCTGCGCTGGCGTCTGATCCGAGTCGTCGCCGACCACGAGGCCCATGTAGAGCGCCCGTTCGGATGTAGGGAGCTCTTGTGAGGCCCGCTCGATGCGTCGCGCGATGGAGTCGGCGACACCCCAAATCCCCGTCACCTTGTACACGCGGCCCAACACCGCCGAGTCCAACGACGCGCCGATGTGCGCGCTCACCTGGCTCGGGGTGCGATTCCGCAACCGCCGCGTCGAGCCCTCGACATCGACCCGTTGGCCCAGCGCCAATCCAGCCGCTCGAGACGCGTCGGGCCCACGTAGCCACATCTCGACCCGATTTCCGTTGACGCGCACCCGCACCCGCAGAGCACCTCCGATCCAGTCGGGTGCCTGCACAACGGTCGCCCGCCCAAGAACCCTGCCTTCTGGGGCAGAACGCAACCCGTGCCACGCACGTTGCGACCACGCCGTAACTCCGAAACCGAGCACGGCCAGCGACACGGACAACCCCACTACGCGCCGACGGCCACAGGCTCGCGCGACACAGGCGCCACCAACGATGCCAACGAATCCCACCGACACGCAGCCGATCGCGCCGACGAGTTGGCCAACACGAGCCCCCAACGCACACAACGTCGCGGTCACGTAGATGTCGACGTCGCTCAGCGTTGGGCGCCACGACGTCGGTGCCGACCGGACCGCAGTGGGCCAGCCGGTGTCGGTCACAAATCCAGCCGCGAGCGCATCGCCGCGAGCTTGGCCGGGCCGATCCCTCGGACCTCCAGCAAATCGTCGACGGTGCGGAACGGCCCGTGTTCGTCGCGGTAGGCCACGATCGCGCTCGCCGTTGCTGGCCCAACACCAGGAAGAGTGTCGAGGTCAGCCTCGCTCGCGCTGTTGAGGTGGACGACACCGGTGCTGGCCGATCCTGCGCCAAGCCCGGAAGCACCCGGCGCTGCAGTCGCACCGTTCGCGGACGGCGGCGTCGACGCAACGGCCGCCAAACCAACGGCCGCCGGCACGGTCGGCTCGCCCACACGCGGGATCCACACTCGCTGGCCATCGGCGACCCGTTCCGCCAAGTTGATTCGATCAAGATCAGCCCGCTCTGGCCCACCTGCGGCTGCGAGTGCGTCGGCCACCCGTGCACCCGCGGGCAAGCGCACGAGACCTGGTCGGACAACACCGCCGGCGACGTGCACCGTTACCGCTGCTTGCTCGACCACCGACGCGTCGGGCTGCGCAAGCGGACCGGCCTCACCAGGCTGACCGGGGGCCGAGGTCGAGGACAAACCGCCCGGCGAACTCGCAGCTCGCGTCGAAAGGCTCGAGGCTTGAGCGCCGCTCGACGCCGCGACGCCAGCGGCCGGCTCGACTCCGGGAACAACGAGGTCGGCCAACGACGCAGCTGGGGCCGCGGGGGCGCCCGACCGCAACATCGCCGTCACCGCGAAAACCACGGCGATTGTCGCGACACACAGACCCGCTGCCGCCGCGGCTCGACCACCGACGCCGCTCGGCAAACGGTTAGCTACAAGGTCGCGAAATCGCCGTACGACATCGATCCCGCCAGACGCGCCGGTGATGCCGTCGGGCGCTGGGCGAGGGGGCATTGAGCGCGCAAGCGGCTCTTCTGGTTCCACTGACGACACCTCCCGCGTAGGACCACCACGCGGGGAAGCGACAGTTCGCACCATAGAGCGTGGCAGGGACAGCCGCCACCGCCTCGCGCCACCGCGTCACGCCACCGACTAGCCCAGTCAGATCACCTGGTCGCCCGGGCGCGCCGCCGCCGACCCCACCGGCCCAGACGACGGGCCGCGCCGCAATCGGCCCTCAGTGAGGGTGACGGGACGTCCACTCGGCCTCGACCTCCAAACCGACACGGCGATACGCGCCCCAGTGCGGGTAGCCACGCACACGCCAGCGGAGGTAATCGCGCCCGTATCGCCACACAAACCGAGCGACCCCCAGGTCTCGCCACTGGCGCACGTGAACACGCTCGTGCGCGAGCAGCAACGGATCATTCGCGTGAAGACGAGTCACCGTGACCAGCGGGCCAAACGTCATCGCCGCGGCTCCCCTCGCCACCGGACCACCGACCCATAGAAAGTGATCGGCGCTGCGCTCGATCCCCCAGCGTCGCCCTATCGATCGCACGACGTTCGACCACCTGCCCGGGCGCTTCGACGCACCGTCGCGATGCATCACGTGCTCACCACGGCGACTCAAGTTCTCGACACGAGCGGCAAAGTCGAAGCAGATTCGCGTCAGAAGAGCTGAGTGGATAGGCGCCGGCGATAGTCCCCGACACGAGGGTCCTCAGGATCGAGGGTCTCCAGCAGATCAAGGAAGCGGGACCGAGCCGACTCGTCGGCTTTCACCGAACTCAACAGACTCTCCAACTCCTCCACCACAACATCGGCCCCGACCACGCCAACGCGGGCCCGGGCCAGCAAACGCCGGGTCGACGGCGTTTCAGCAATGCGCGACAACAGCTGCGTCGCCTCCTGGCGATCGGCATCGGAGCCACGCTCGACGAGCAGCGTTGCCAACGCCTCCACGGCCTCGGGGTGATCGGGTTGGCTCTCAAGGACCAGTCGTAACTCACTCTCGCCGCCGACCTCCGCGGCCTGCTCGGCTTCGCTCGGCGCAGGAGCTACCCGATCGACGAGTTCACGGACAAAGTTCTCCGATTGCGCGCCGATAAAGCCGTCGACAACCTTGCGGTCCTTCAACACAAACACCGCAGGGATCGACTGCACCTGGAAAGTGGCCGAAACCCGCGGGTTCTCGTCCACATTGACCTTGGCAAGTTCGACTCGCCCGCCACTGTCGCCCACGACCTTCTCCAAGATCGGACCCAACGTCCGACACGGCCCGCACCACGGCGCCCAGAGGTCGACGATCACCGGAACGCTCACCGATCGCTCCAGCACATCAGCCTGAAACGTTGCGTCAGTTACGTCCATAACATCCTCACTCCGATCAGCACGGCCCAGTCCCTGTCGGAGGGCCGCTTCCACACGTCGGGCCAACAGCGTGACACCGTTCGCCTGCAACAACACGGGTCGGCACGCGCCAACCCGTAGCCCCCCTGTGTAGCGCAACGTCGGCCCTAACAGGAACGTAGCGTGGTCGACGTGACCGACACATCGCTTCCGGGCATCATGCGTGCCACGCTCGATCAGTGGCTGCACGCGAACGTCGGCTTGGTGCCCGAGCTGCACTACGAGTTGATAGCCGGCGGCCGATCCAACCTGACCTATCGAGTGACCGACACAACGGGGCGATCGGTCGCGTTGCGGCGGCCACCCACTGGCCACGTCCTTCCCACCGCGCACGACATGGCGCGCGAGCATCGCATCGTGTCGGCACTTGCCGGCTCGCCAGTTCCGGTTGCGCCTGTACTCGGCTTCTGTGACGACCCCGCTGTTACCGGAGCGCCCTTTTACGTCATGGGATTTGTCGACGGCGCCATCGTGCGCACGAGCGAGTCGGCCGCGCCACTCAGCCTCGAGCAGCGAGGCGCCGCCAGCCAGTCGATCATCGACGTCCTCGCAGACCTGCACGCACTCGACCCGGGGTCGGTCGGGCTCGACACCCTCGGACGCCCCGACGGCTACATCGAACGTCAGCTCAAACGCTGGCGCGGCCAGTACGAGTCGATGAAGACCGTCGAAATCCCGACGATCGACGTCGTCGCCGAACGACTGCACGCGACCGTTCCGCCGCAGATGCGTAGCGCGATCGTCCACGGCGACTACCGCCTCGACAACGTCGTGCTCCACGACAGCGGGGAGTTGCGGGCCGTGTTGGACTGGGAAATCTGCACGCTCGGAGACCCGCTCGCCGACCTCGGATTGCTGATGGTGTACTGGCCAGATTCCGCCGACGAGGTCGGACCCTTGGCTATCGATCCGCCCACAGCACTGCCAGGGTTCTGGTCACGGGCCGAACTCGCGCAACGGTACGCACAACGCACGGGAGC
>CAZWPY010000054.1:13374-20289 GCA_964635475.1 uncultured Acidimicrobiia bacterium | reverse complement strand
TGCGGCTCGGCGGTCGACGAAGCGATTGCGGCCACCGTGTACGCACAGCGCGCCACATATCTCCGCGACACCGCCTTCACCGTGCTCCAGCACCACGAGATCGTCACCCGGTTTGTCGCGAATCACTCCGACACACTCGGACTTCACGCCCAACGAGGTGGTGGTGTCGTGGCTTTCCCTGAGATTGTCGACTCGGCCGTCGACATCGACGAGTTCTACCGGGTACTCAACGAAACGCACCGCTGTTACGTCGGCCCCGGGCACTGGTTCGAGCAGCCTCGCCGCTTCTTCCGCCTCGGCTTTGGCTGGCCGACCACCAACGAGCTCACCGGCGGCCTCGACGCGATCGCCGACGCGCTCACGGCGACACGTCGCTGACGTTGTCGCACTCGCAGCGGCCTGCCACTGACGCCGCCGCACTCGCAGCGGCACGCCACTGACACGTTGCCCCATCGAGAGCCCTGATGACGACGCCTACTGGCCACGGGCGGCCATACTCACCGAGTGGAGCCCGACACCGCCGCAGACGCACCCATGACCAAACGCTCAGAACGCGACTTGGACCTCACCGCCGTCGCGCTCCAACGTTGGCTCGTTGGCAAACTCGGTGCCGCGGCTCAGCCCGTCGTGGCCGGAATTTCTGCGCCCTCGGCCAACGGGATGTCGAGCGAAAGCCTGATGCTCGACGCGACCTGGACCGACGGCGACACCCGCGGCACGCACCAACTCGTCGCCCGCGTGGCGCCAGCTGCCAGCGCGGTCCCTGTCTTCCCCAGCTATCACCTCGATCAGCAATATGCGTTACTAGAGAAAGTGGCCGACGCTGGCGTGCCCGTCCCGCCCACCCGGTGGCTCGAGCTCGACGAATCGGTGATCGGCAGCCCATTTTTCGTGATGGACCGCGTCGCGGGACGGGTTCCGCCCGACGTGATGCCCTACAACTTTGGCAGCTGGGTGAGCGAGGGCACCGACGATCAGCGTGACACCATGATGCGCTCGACGCTCAGCACGCTCGCGGCCATCCACGCAATTCCTGATCCGGCGGCGAGCCTGTCATTTCTCGGTCCACCCGGGCGCAGCGCCCGCGACGCGCTGGCAGCACACCTCGATGAACAGCACGTCTACTACGAGTGGGCGCGCGAGCAACGCCGCATTCCGGTGATCGAGCGTGGTCTCGACTGGCTCCGCTCGAACCTCCCAAACCCCGACGGTGCCGCGGTGTTGTGTTGGGGCGATAGCCGGATCGGCAACGTCATCTACGGCGACGACTGGCGGCCGGCCGCGATCCTCGACTGGGAGATGGCCGCGCTCGGGCCTCCCGAACTCGACGTGTCATGGTTCATTTTTCTCCACCGCTTTTTCGAAGACATCGCGCACCAGATGGAACTGCCAGGGCTGGCGAACTTCCTTCGCCGCGATGACGTCGAAGCCGCATACGTTCACGCGGGCGGGCGCGGCGTGAACGACCTCGACTGGTACCTCACCTACGCCGCGGTTCGGCACGGAATTGTGATGGCCCGCACTCAGCTGCGCGCGATCCATTTCGGCGAGATCGTCGAACCTGATGACCCCGACCACCTAGTGATGCACCGCGCGACCATCGACGCGATGCTCGACGGGACCTACTGGGCCAACGTGTGAGGGCCGAGGGGGTACGGATCGCGCTGCAACTCGCGGCAACGGCCTGGGCGGTCGCGATCGTGGCTCGGTGGCACCGCCTCGATCGAGTGGTGGCGGCCCCACGGACCCGATCGCTCGCGATAGTGATTCCAACATTTAACGAGGCCGACAAGATCGGCGCGCTCGTCGACCGACTCCGAGCGCAGCTGCGGCCCGAGGACGAGTTGGTGGTGGCCGACAACTCGACGGACCCCACTGCTGTCGCCGCTGCCGCAGCCGGCGCAACCGTCGTGTCGACAGGCGCGCCCGCGCCCGGGTGGGTCGGCAAGACCTGGAACTGCGCCCACGGCGCCTACGCCACGACCAATGATTTGCTGGTCTTCCTCGATGCCGACGTCGAGCCCGATCCGACATTTCTCGACAAGCTCGTTGCCCTCCACGAACTCAGCCCGACGGCGCTGCTCACGGTCGCTCCCTACCACCGCGTAGCCCGCCCGTATGAGTTGCTCTCGGCCGCGCCCAACTTGGTATCTGTTCTTGCGGTCGGTCGACGCAGCCCGACGGTGTTCGGACCATGCGTCGCGTTGAGTCGCGTGCAATATCACGCCATTGGCGGACATGATGCCGTCGCCGACTCAATCGTCGACGATCTCGCACTCGGTCGGCGAGCCCAGCAACTCAACATCGCCATCCGCCGATTCCTCGGCGGCACCACGCTTCGTTACCGGATGTATCCCACCGGGTTCGGGTCGCTTCTTGAGGGATGGACGAAAAACCTCTGTTTGGGCGCAAAGAGCACGTGGGGACCCGCCGTGTTGGCCGCTGTTGGCTGGGTATGTTCGGTGTTCGACACGACCAGGTCTGCACTCAGCGACCCGACCGCCTCGTCGGTTACAACGCTTGCGGTCGTGATGGCGGCATCGGGGTGGATGTTCTCCCGGATCGGCAACTTTGGGCTCGCTGCGGGACTACTCGTATCGCCGCTCGCCGTTGTTTTCGTCGCGCTGTTCACCGCGTCGTTCGTACTCACCACTGCGCTGCGTAAAGTCCGCTGGAAGGGCCGATGGTTGGACGTGGGACCCGAGCGCACGCCGCGGAGGTCGCCGACGTGAACGACGTCGCCATCGTGGTCGCCAACTGCGTCGCTTTCCCCGCGGCAAGTGTGATCGTCGGCTTTAGCGCGGCCAGGGTCCCGCAATCGAGCTTCGATAGCGATAATGCGATAACGCGAATACGGACATGGGAGCGCCACGGTCGGACCTGGGACAAAGTGCTGCGCGTCAGGCACTGGAAGGACCGTTTGCCCGAAGCGGGCGCCCTTTTCGGTGGCCGGTCGAAACGTTCGCTTTCGGGCTCGTTCGCGACAAGCCGATCAACGCAGGTGTTGCGCGGCTTCCAGGCCGAAACTCGCCGCGCTGAAATAGTGCACTGGGCGTTGCTCGCTGTGACACCGATCTACTGGCTGTGGAATCCACTCGTCGGCGACGTTGCCGTGACCGCAGTCAACGCCGCCATTCACGCGCCCTTCATCGTCGTACAGCGTTACAACCGCGCTCGATCAGCGGCCATTCTCGCCCGCCGACACAACGGCCACTGACGGCGCCGCAGTCGCCACGAGGCCAGCTGAGGGTTGACGCTCTTCTAAGAGTCGAACAAACCCAGCGCCGGCACCACGCTCGCACTTTGCGGCGGGTCGAGCCCCAAATGCGCCCACGCGGCCGGTGTCGCGACTCGGCCCCGGGGCGTGCGATTGATCAAGCCGAGCTGCAGCAGGTACGGCTCGTACACGTCTTCAACCGTCTCGGTTTCCTCGCCAATCGCAATCGCCAACGTCGACAACCCGACAGGGCCACCGGAAAAACGTTGGCAGATCAGACTGAGAATCGCCCGATCGACCCGGTCGAGGCCCAAGTGGTCGACCTCGTACAGGTCGAGCGCGGCCCGGGCGAGTTCGTTGGTGATCTCGCCTTCACCCCGAACCTCGGCGACGTCGCGCACACGCTTCAGCAATCGGATGGCGATCCGCGGCGTGCCTCGGCCGCGGCGGGCGATTTCGTCGACTCCACGACGATCAGCTTCGACGCCCAAGATCACCGCGGCCCGAGCCACGATGTCGGCCAAATCCTCATTGGAGTAGTAGTCCATCCGAGCGACAAACCCGAAACGATCACGCAGCGGACCGGTGATCATGCCGGTGCGAGTGGTGGCGGCCACCAACGTAAATCGGGGCAGATCAAGGCGAATCGTGCGCGCCGTGGGACCCTTGCCGATCACGATGTCGAGCTGGAAGTCCTCCATCGCGGAGTAGAGGATCTCCTCGACCTGGCGACGCAACCGGTGGATCTCGTCGATGAACAACACGTCGCCCTCGTCGAGACTCGACAAGATTGCGGCCAAGTCGCCGGCGCGTTCCAAGGCCGGGCCCGACGTAATACGCAGCGTCGACTCCATTTCGGTCGCGACAACCCCGGCCAGCGTGGTTTTGCCGAGGCCGGGTGGGCCCGCGAACAGCAGGTGGTCGGCGGCTTGCCCGCGGCGTCGAGCGGCCTCCAGCAGGATCGACAAGTGTTCACGCACGACTGGTTGCCCGACGAAATCGGCCAACCGTTTGGGTCGTAGCCCGGTCTCTTCGACCTCTTCAGCGGCGTCAGCGATGGTCGCGACAGTCAACTCCTCACGCATCAGCGGCTCCGACCAAGAACAGCCAAAGCCGCCTTCACGAGGACCTTGGTCTCGTGCAACTCGCCTGCGGGATCAACTTCAGCGAACGCGGCGCGGATCTCCGCCGACTCATAACCCAGTGCAGCCAGCGCCTCCCGGGCGTCATGGCGTCCTGGAGTGGCGCCCGACGCGCTGCCAGCACGGCTCGACGCCGCGACATCATCGTCGGCCACCAACTTGCCCTTCAGGTCGAGCAGGAGCGAGGCCGCCGTTCGTTTGCCGACACCAGGGATCGAACAAAGCGTGGCCGCATCGTCGTCGGCGACGGCCGCGCGCAAGGCGCTTGGCGACAACGTCGCCAAGATCGCGAGCGCCAGGGTCGGTCCGACCCCACGAGCGCCCAACACCACCTCGAACGTGTCGCGTTCTTCGAGGGTCGGAAATCCGTAGAGAACGAGGGCATCCTCACGCACGTGAAGGTGCGTAAACAAAAACACCTGCGAACCCAACATCGAGTCGGCAATCACTCGTGGCGTCGTGCGGGCGCGGTAACCGACGCCATTGACATCAACAAGCAGTTCTCCGTCGAGGCGCCGGTCGAGCACGGTTCCGCGCAGCGCGCCGATCATCTGGCCTCCTCCTCACGAACACGCGTTCGACCCATCACGCTATCCGAGGTCTGGTCGTGACTCAACGATCCGCCTGTGTCACTCGGCTTTGCAGTGGCGCAGCGTGAAGGTGACACAACGCCAGCGCCAACGCGTCGGCCACGTCGGCGGGCCGCGGTGGGCCATCGAGGCGGAGCAACTGTTGCACCATCTGAGTGACAGCGAGCTTGTCGGCGCCGCCGTAACCAGCGATCGCTGTCTTCACTTGCGTCGGCGTATACGTCTGCACTGCAAGACCATGTTCAGCTGCCACGAGCAACGCGACACCCGCCGCTTGCGCGACGCCGATGGCGGTACGCACGTTTGTTTGAAAGAAGACTTGCTCGACCGCGACCGAGACTGGTGCGTAGTCGGACACGACGGAGCGCAGATCCCGAGCGAGCGCCGCCAACCGCACGGGCAAGGCCGTGTGCGGATCGGTGCGAATGACTCCGCCGCCAACCAGGCTCGGTTTGCCGATCCGGCCCTCGACACATCCGTAACCGCATCTCGACAACCCGGGGTCGATTCCCAAAACTCTGTTGCTCATGTTGCTCATGTTCTAACAGAGCACTAGTGTTGTCCCGACGTTGTTCGACGCGGCGTACATGTGTGTGGGGTGCTTCGGCACCCCACACGTACGCAGGCCGGGGTGCTTCGGCACCCCACGTACGCAGGGCTGCTTCGCCACACTGCGTTTATCTCGGCGCCGGGCGTGTGCCGCCCGCACCCGCCACCGCGGCCAGTAACGCTGCTGTCGGCTCAAACGTCAGGCCGGTGAAGGATCTTTTCGCATAACGGATAATGCCGCCGCCGTCGATCACGAACACCGAACGGCGATAGAAGCCGAGCGGACCCAACACGCCGTAGCTCGCGGCCACCGCCTTGTCGACGTCGGCCAAGAGCGGGAAGTCGAAGCCGTGTTTGCAGGAGAAGGCGTCGTGGCTCGCGACACCTTGGGGGCTTATGCCCCACAAAACTGCCCCCAGGTCGGAGAAGTCACCGAGGTCGGAGTTGTACGCCGATAGCTGGCGTGTGCACACCGGCGTGTCGTCGCCGGGATAGAAGGCGAGCACGACGACGTGACCACGTTGATCTGCCAATCGAAACGTCGCCCCACCTGTGCCGGAAAGCTCGAAGTCGGGCGCGGGGTCACCGACGCGGGGCGCCACTAGAACTCGACCTCAGCCAGTACCGACTCGGCGATGTCGAAGTTGGCGTAGACGTTTTGCACGTCGTCGTGGTCTTCGAGCGCATCGATGAGGCGCAACACCTTCTTTGCTTCCGCGACGTCGGTCACGTCGATGGAGTTCGAGGCCACCATTGACAACTCACTCGACTCCACCGTCAAAC
The DNA here is from genome assembly GCA_964635475.1 of uncultured Acidimicrobiia bacterium. Taxonomy (GTDB): domain Bacteria; phylum Actinomycetota; class Acidimicrobiia; order Acidimicrobiales; family CAZWPY01; genus CAZWPY01. Next base: position 14,008 of record CAZWPY010000054.1, on the reverse strand, counting down.
CCGCCGCCTCGACGGCTTCACGCACCGCGGGCAGCAGCTGCGGCGGCGTGCGAACCTCACACGTCGAGCCGTCGACGAGCACGTCCTCTGCACCGGCATCAAGCGCGGCCAACATGACGTCGTCCTCGCTGCCGGCGACGACCAACACGCCCTTACGTTCGAACTGCCACGCCACAGCTCCCGGCTCGGCCGGACTGCCGCCGTTTTTCGAGAAGAGATTACGCACCTCAGCGCCCGTGCGATTGCGGTTGTCGGTGAGAACTTCCACATAGACCGCCACGCCGCCGGGGGCATAACCCTCGTAGGCAATCGCCTCGTAGGTGACTCCCTCGAGCTCGCCGGTCCCACGTTTGATCGCACGCTCGACGGTGTCGTTGGGCACCGACGCGTCGCGGGCCTTTTGCACCATCGTGCGTAAGGTCGCGTTCGCTGTGACGTCGCCACCGCCCTCGCGGGCGGCCACTTCCACTTGGCGAATCACCTTGGCAAACAACTTGCCGCGCGCCTTGTCGGCCGCGCCCTTCTTGTGTTTGATCGTTGCCCACTTGGAATGTCCGGACACGACTTAACTCCTTACGGCTGAATCGAGGACGGGAAGAGGCAACACAGTGGCCTCTTGCGCGGAATCGGTGTT
>CAZWPY010000054.1:5723-13274 GCA_964635475.1 uncultured Acidimicrobiia bacterium | reverse complement strand
CAGGGAATCGATGTTTGCTGGCGATTCCCTCAGGGAATCGAGGAACATCTCGTGTACGCGGCGGTCGTCGGTGAGCTCCGGGTGAAATGCCGACACCCACACCGACCCCTGACGACACAACACCGGCGTGCCGTCGTCGAGTCGTGCCAGCACCTCCACACCGGGCCCGACCCGTTCCACTCGAGGGGCACGGATGAAAACCGCAGGAAACGGGGCGGTCAGGCCATCGATGTCCACGAGCGTCTCGCAACTTTGCACCTGACGCCCGAACCCATTGCGTCGCACAGCGATGTCGATCGCCGCGTACCTGATCTGGTCGTCTCGGCCGTCGTAGACGTCTGCGGCCAGAAGGATCATCCCCGCGCATGTGCCAAGAGTGGGTATCCCCGAGGCGATGTGTTTCCCAAGTTCGGACCCGAGCCCGGTGGTCTCGAGCAGAACCGACAGCGTCGTGCTTTCGCCACCGGGCACGACTATGGCGTCGAGTGCGACCAGTGAACGCAGGTGCGCGACCTGGCGGATAGGTACGGGTCGTGCACCAACGGCGCGCAACGCCGCGCAGTGCGCCTCAACAGCCCCCTGCAAGGCCACTACGGCCACGGTCGGCTGCTCGCGTGAATCCGACGAACCCACCTGGGGGCTCCGAGCTAGCGGTGAGAGTCAACCCTCACCAACCCCGCTGATCGAAACGAACGGTGAGCGACCCGATTTCCTCGCCCGGCATGGCCGACCCGAGCCCGCGCGACACCTTCGCGACGATCGCAGCATCGGCATAGTTGGCCGTCGCCTCGACGATGGCCCGCGCTCGCGGAGCCGGGTCGTCGCTTTTGAAAATGCCCGATCCAACAAACACGGCCTCGGCGCCGAGCTGCATCACCAATGACGCATCGGCCGGCGTCGCAATCCCACCAGCGCAAAACAGCGGAACGGGTAGACGCCCCGACTCCGCGATCTCGCGCACGAGCGCGACCGGCGCTTGCAGCTGTTTGGCCCAACCGTAAATCTCCGCGGAGTCGGCCTGAGTAATGGCGCGCATGTCGCCCAAGATCGAGCGGAGATGCCGGACCGCTTCGACGATGTTGCCGGTGCCCGCTTCGCCTTTAGAACGAATCAGCGCGGCGCCCTCCGAGATGCGCCGTAGCGCCTCGCCGAGGTTGGTCGCCCCACAGACGAACGGAACAGTGAAGCTCCACTTGTCGATGTGGTGCGCCTCATCGGCCGGGGTCAGCACTTCGCTTTCGTCGATGTAGTCAACCTCAAGCGACTGAAGGATCTGCGCTTCGGCAAAGTGGCCGATCCGAGCCTTCGCCATCACGGGAATCGTGACCGCAGCCTGAATCCCCTCGATCATGGCCGGGTCGCTCATTCGCGCCACACCCCCATCGCGGCGGATGTCGGCGGGCACACGTTCAAGGGCCATCACCGCTACGGCGCCCGCGTCCTCGGCGATCTTGGCCTGCTCGGGCGTGACGACGTCCATGATCACGCCGCCAGTCAGCATCTCGGCGAGACCTCGTTTGACGAGGTCAGATCCGCGAGACGGCGTGTTCGGGTTGGAGGTACTGGTCACGACTGGCATTTTACGACCGATACCGCGCACACCGGTCCCGTTTCCGATCGCTTGGCTGTCGGCACCGGACTCCGTCTGGCGCCACCGGAATTAGGAATGTCCCAAAGCCGCAATAAACGGACCCGCGGCGATCTCTGACTCGCGCGCCGGGCGCTGACTGAGCAACGGCACAGGGCCGTACTTGGCAACGTAGGGGCCGGAGAAGCCACACCAAACCAGGTCGGTCACATACGTCGCGACTCGTGATCGAGGCATCGTCGGGCCCGCGAGCCACCAGTCGCCGACGGTGGCCGCGAGCCCGGCAACCGCATGACCCCACACGGGCGCGGCGCCCGAATCGAGGTCGAACAGCCGCAACTGCTCACCGATCACGATCGTCAGCAAGTCGCCAAACCGATGCGTGAGCGCCATCGGACTGGCCTCGCCGGGCTGGCGACCAAGACCGATGCGGTCGACGAGGAACTGGTACAAGGCTCGTTCGCGCTCAAGGAGCGCGAGGTAGGAGTCGATCCCCGCTTCGAGCAAACCACGCAGGTCGACGCCCGCGCCTACGCGAGCGATCGGTTCGGAAACAGCGCTGCTCAAACGTTGCTCGAAACGAGCCAACAACGCTGCGTGCAAACCCGCCTTGTCGGTGAAGTGTTGGTAAATCACCGGCTTGGTCACACCCGCCTCGGCGGCAACCTGATCCATCGAGACAGCCGAGCCAAACCGTTTGATCGCACGCTCGGCAGCCTCAAGCAGTTGCGCCCGCCGCCGTGCCCGGGCGTCGGGGTCTGCCCCGCGGCCCCCTTGTCCTCGCGCCATACCGAGCCTCCTAGGTGTCGCGAATGTGAACAATGATCCCACTTCTCGACACGACCCGCGACATCCCAGCACGGCGCCGCCGCGGTGGATCCGGCACCAGCACCGATCGAACCGGCAACGCAGCCCGCGGCAAAGCAGAATGCGCCGTGACTTCGAACGTCTCTGTGCACTTCCCGCTCGACGGAGTGGCTGTCGCCACGATGAATCGCCCCGACCGTCTGAACGCAATGAACGTGGCGCTGATCAGTGACTTGTCCGACGCACTCCAGGAGCTGGCTGCCAACAACAGCTGCCGGGTGGTCATCCTCACCGGCGCGCAACGAGCGTTTAGTTCTGGGCTCGACCTGAAAGACGCGAGTCTTGTACCCAACGTCGACGGTTTGTCGGTCGGGCGAATCGCGCTGCGATCAATGCGCCACTACTCGCGTGTCGTCACGATGATCCGCGACATGCCCCAAGTGGTCATTGCCGCTGTCAACGGCGTGGCCTTCGGCGGAGGGATGTGTTTAGCCATGGCGTGCGACTTACGTTTCGGATCCCAGTCGGCCTCATTTAACGCAACGGGAATCGTCAACGGACTCACGGCCGCAGAGATGGGGGTGAGTTGGCTACTGCCTCGCCAAGTCGGCGCGGCCGTGTCGAACGATCTGTTGCTCACGGGCCGAGTAGTCGAGGCCGCAGAGGCGTATCGCCTGGGGCTCATCTCACGGCTGGTCGCCGACGACGAGCTGCTCCCCTCGACGCTCGAAACTGCAGCTCGGATGGCGCGATTTAGCCCCTACGGGTTGACGATGACCAAAACGGCGACCTGGGCCAGTCTCGAGATCTCGAGCTTGGCCGCAGCAATCGAGTTCGAGGACCGCAACCAGCTGATGTTGGGCTTCACCGACAACTTGCCCGAGGCGATCTCCGCGTTTGCCGCAAAACGCGACCCGAACTATCGCGACGACCCGCGGCGAGACATTTGGCCAGAACCGGTTTGAGCGCGAGAACCTCGCGTCGGGATGGCCTACGGCAACGCAGCCAAAGCGGCCGCATAGTCGGGCTCCTGGCCCGTCTCGGGCACCAGTTCGGTATGTGCGACCACGCCGTCGGGGTCGATCACAACCACCGCCCGAGCCATGAGCCCTCGAAACGCTCCGTCGGCGAACTCGACGCCGTATGTGGTGCCGAACTCCGGCGACCGAAACGTCGAAGCAGTGCGAACGCCTTCGATCCCCTCTGCGCCGCAAAAACGAGCGGCCGCGAACGGTAGATCGGCCGAGATACAGACCACCTCGGCGTCGTCGCGACTGCCCGCCTGCTCGTTGAAACGTCGCACACTCGTGGCACACACGTTGGTGTCGATGCTGGGAAAGATGTTGAGAATCGCCCACTTGCCCGCGACAGTGTCGTTCGTCACCTCATCGAGGTAACGGCCCGTCAAAGAGAAGGCAGGTGCTTTCGACCCGACCTCGGGCAAGTCCCCGACCAGCGGTACCTGCCCACCTGCAAATCCAACGGTGACCATCTTTTTCGAGCCTCACATTTCCTTAAGTGCCTGGATCCGCTCGGCGAGCGGCGGGTGGGTTTCAAACAGCCGGTTCCACCACGCGAGGCGACCCTCAGCGGGTACGCGAGCAATGGGCGACTCGATCCACAAGTGCGCAGTCGCGCGCGAGTGTGCGTGCACCACTGTGTCGTCGGCTTGGAGTTTCTCAAGCGCTGAGATCAGACCCGGTGGATAACGCGTGATCGCCACCGCCGACGCGTCAGCCAACGACTCACGCGATCGCGACACCGCGTATTGCATCACCCGGCCGATGAGCGGTGCAGTGAGCAACAGCACAATTCCCAAAACGAACAAGATCACGTTGCCGCCCGGATCGCGATCCTCAGAAGACCGGTGACGGGTGCGGCCACCGCCCCACCACAACCAACGAATGCCCCAGTCGGCCAGCAGTGTGACGACGCCGACCAACACCACCGCCACGGTCGACACCAACGTGTCGCGGTTTTGCACGTGGCTCAGCTCGTGAGCCAACACGCCTTCTAGCTCCACCCGCGTCATGCGGTTGAGCAGGCCGGTCGTGGCGCAAATCGCCGCGTGTTTGGGGTCGCGACCAGTGGCGAACGCGTTAGGCGCATCGTCGTCGATCACGTACAACGCTGGTTTCGGCAGGCCCGTTGCGATACACAGCCCTTCGATCACGTTGTGAAATCGGGCGTACTCCTCCTCGCTCGCGGGGCGTGCGCGGCTCATCCGCAAGGTGATCGAGTCGGAGTACCAGTACGACACCACGGGCACGCCGACGGCGAACACCAACGACAAGACAAACGCAAGCCAGTTGAAGCCGAGCAGGAAACGTAAGGCCGCGCCGACTGCGAGAACCAGCGCGACAAACCCGACCATCAGCACCCCTGTGCGGCGGCGGTTGGCGACTTGGCGATCTTCAAACATGTCGAATCCCTGTCGTGCCCTTATGGCGCGCCGCTCATCCGTGCGGGCGTACGAGAGCAGCTGAGGTTAGAACGAGACGTTTACCGGTCCGCGCGACGCTTCGTCGGCCTCGAAGTACTCACGCGGTCCAAACCCTGCCATCCGCGCCAAAAACATCTGCGGGAACGACTGGATCTTGGTGTTGTACTTCTGCACCGAGTCGTTGTAGTGCTGGCGGGCGTACGCGACCTTGTCCTCAGTGGCGGTGAGCTGCTCTTGCAGTTCGAGGAAGTTCGTGTTGGCTTTCAAGTCCGGGTAGGCCTCGGCCAAGGCAAAAATCGACTTCAACGCGTCGGTGATCATGTTGTTGGCCTGCGCCTGCTGGGCCGGGCCCGTTGCGCTCATCGCCGCCTGTCGAGCTCGCACGACCGCGTCGAGGGTCTCGCGCTCGTGGCTCGCGTAACCCTTGACCGTCTCGACCAAGTTCGGAATGAGATCGAAACGACGCTTCAACTGCACTTCGATCTGCGCCCACGCGGCCTCGACCTTATTTCGTAAGGAAACCAGGCCGTTGTACATGCCCATCAACGCCAGCGCGAGCAGCACTACAACACCGAGAACAACAAGAATCCACATGGATCTACCTCCGAGGGCAGTGTAGGGGCCGGCGTGCCGTTAGCTGCGCCGGCTCGGTCGCTCCCGCGCCTCCACGAGTTGGCGGTACAGCGTCTCGTAACGACCCGCGAGCTCGGTCATCGAGAACGCCCCCGCGCGACGGCGCCCCGCGCCCCGTAAACGTTCCGCGAGAAGCGGCTCGCTCAACACTCGGTTCAACGCCGCGCGCAACGCGACCGGATCGCCCGGCGGCGGCATGATCGCGTCGAGCTCGGGCGTACCAACGTTGCGGTAGCCGGGGATGTCGCTAGCGACCACAGGGGTTCCCGCCGCCATTCCTTCGAGCAGCACGATCCCGAACGACTCGCCATGAAGCGACGGAATACAAAAGGCGTCAGCGGACTTCACTCGACTCGCGGCCTCGGCATCTGACACCCGCCCGAGCCACGAGATGCGCGAGTCGTCGGCCCACTGCCGCTGCAGTTCCTCCGTTTGTGGGCCGGTTCCCGCAACCCACAAATCGACTGAGTCGGGCATAGCCGAGAAGGCCTCGAGCAGCACGGAAAGACCCTTACGTTCCTCGTGGCGGCCGAGAAAAAACACGGCCTGGCGCCCTGGCGTCGTTTCCAGACGTGTCGCGTTCGCGAAACGATCGACGTCGACGCCGTTAAACAAGATCAAGAAGTCGCCCCCCAACGCCGCAGCGGTGGTGGCCGCGTCGCGAGACACCGCAATCCAACGGTCGATGCGGGTCCGCAAGAGCCGCGCCAGCACGGGACCGAGCAGCGCATAGGTCCGCGAGGCACCGGCTCGATGGAACGTCGCCACCACCGGGGCGGGCCCGTTGAGCAACGTGATCACGCTGGGCCCGGGCGCAAGCGGCTCGTGGACGTGCACGACGTCGAAGTTCTCCGCCTTCAGCGCCCGCACAGTTCGCACCGCGCTTGGCCAATCGAGCGCCAACGGCGCGACCGAACCATTTGCGGCAAAGGGCACCGACGATCCCAACGGCGTGACACACGGGTCGGGCGGCGGTCCGTCACACGGAGCGAGGATGCGCACCGCGTGCCCGCGGTGGCGCAGCTCACGAGCGAGGCCGAGGACCTGCGCTTGCACGCCCCCGGGAATCGTCAAGCTGTACGGGCAGATCATGCCTATTCGCACGGCCGCGCCTCACTCACGAACTGGCCGACACGTGGTCCGAACCGGCCGACCACTCCTCGACGGCAAGGCGATCGCTGGGCCAGTTGGCTTGCAGAAGGTGCCACTGATCGGGCTGAGCACAAATCAACTCACCAAGTTCATCGGCGAGGCGTTGTGTGTGACGGGCGACGTCGGCCCGTAGGCCGTCGCCCGATCGATCCATTGTCCACGGAGCCCGAACTCGCACGACTCGCCGGCCGCGCGAGCGGTCGAACACCGCCGCGGTGAGCAGCGGCGCGCCCGAACGTAAGGCGAGGGTGACCGGGCCGGCTGGCAGCGTCGTGCGTTCGCCGAGGAACGAGACCTCAACTCCTGTCCCGCTCAAGTCGCGGTCACAGGGCAGCGCGACGACGGCCCCTTCCTTGAGTGCTCGCGCCGTCGCCACTCCCGCGTCGGGACCGAGCGCGACGACATGGATGCCCACTGACTCGCGTTGTGCCACGAACCATTCGAAGAGCTCGACGTTGGCCAGCCGTTCTGCGACGGCCACAATGTGGACATGGCGATTCCTCGCCAGCCACGCGCCCCCGAACTCCCAGCCGCCGAGGTGTGGCATCGCGACGACCATGCCGCGACCCTCCGCGAGCGCCAGATCGAAGTGTTCGAGCCCCTCGATGCGCACCTTGCGGTTTAGCTGTCGCGCTGGCATCCGGGGCAAACGCAACAGGTCGACCCAGTAACGCACGTAACTGGCAAAACCGCGCCGCACCAGGCGGTCAATCTCGCGAGGCGTTGCGGCCGGCCGGGCCCGACGGAGGTGGCGTGACAAAAGGAATCGCTGGCGCGCGGGTCCACGCAACCACGAACGCACCGCGCCCGAGGGAGCTCCCGCCGCAGATGCCGCGAACCACACTGCGCCCGCGGCGCCCGACAAAACCGAGACGACCGACTCGGGAACAGCGCCCGCAACAACAGCGCCCGCGCGGAGGAGGCGCAC
>CAZWPY010000054.1:3180-5623 GCA_964635475.1 uncultured Acidimicrobiia bacterium | reverse complement strand
TTTGGCGGCCCGTCGGCTTGGCGCCACACCTTCACAAAACGCTGCACGGCGGTGAAACCGACCAAAACGAACATGATCCACAACACCGGGATCAACAAGACAGGAAACGCAACACCGACGCACAACGCGATGATTCGTTCCGCCCGCTCCATCAAGCCACCCTTGGCCTGTAGCCCGAGCGACTCAGCTTTCGATCGCTGATACGACACCATCAGCCCCAAAGCGCCGACCGCGACCGGCAACAGCGCGATACGCCCGCCGGGGTCTCCGGCGAGGTACCAGGCGAGTCCGAAAAACACGACCATGTCCGCGACGCGGTCGGACACGGAGTCGAAGAACGCGCCCCGGACCGACGACTGATTGGCCGCCTTGGCGAGTGCACCGTCGAGCGCGTCGAACAAAGCGGAAAAGATCAACAAAAACAAGCCCGCCAACATCGCGCCCTGCGACAACACAGCAGCGGTCACAAACGCCAGCGCAATCCCGCACGCCGTCAGTTGGTTGGGCGAGAGGCCAGTTCGGGAGAGCCCGTCGCCAATCGGACCGGTGACACGTTCCACCTGTTGGCGGAACTGCCCGTCGAACATGAGCCTCGCCCTCCTCGCTCGAACTCGAGCCCGTCGGACACGACTGTTGTGCCGATCTGCCCACCTGGCAGACCCGATTCCGACCCCGTGACCGTACCAGGCTGGCTCGATAACCTCCGCTCATGGCCTAGAGATCGCGGTCAGCACAACGGTTCGGGAGGGGTCGTGGGCGAAATCCGCAACATTGCTGTGGTGGGTCACAGTGGCGTCGGAAAAACAAGCGTGATCGAGCAGTTGGCGTTTTCGAGCGGCTTGGTCGGCCGGCTCGGCCGCGTGGACGACGCGAGCTGCACGTACGACACCGACCCCGAGGGGCAAAAACGCGGCCACACTCTCGGGTTGACCTGGTCTCCCGTGGAGTGGCATGGGACTCGGCTCAACTTCCTCGACACCCCAGGCACTGGCGAGTTCCAACACGACGTCACCGTCGCATTGCATGCCGCCGACGCCGCGTTGTTCGTCGTGCACGCCGGCCACCCCGTCGAGGTGCAAACCGAGCTCGCGTGGGACACCGCGGCGGCGCTCGCATTGCCCCGAATCGTGTTTGTCAACCACCTCGACCGCGACTCCACGTCGTTCGAAAAGGCCGTCGGCGCGCTGCAAGAGCGTTTCGGCGCGGGGCTCGCACCGCTAGGCCTCATGGTCGGCTCCGGCCCGTCGCTCAACGCCGTGATCGACTTGCTCGCCGACGAGTGCCACACGTACTCGCAGCCTGGCAAAGCAGTTTCGAGCTCGGGCCCCGTCCCCGCCGCGGTCGCGTCGACCGAACACACCCTGCACGAAAGCCTCGTGGAGGGGATCGTCGTGGCCGACGAGGCGTTGACGGAGCGTTACCTCGAAGGTGATCCGATCGGCTTCCACGAGCTGGAGGTCGCTTTAGCCAGTGGCGTGCGTGCGGGCTCGGTTTTCCCGGTGTTGGGTGGGTCGGCCCTGTCGGGCGTCGGCGTCGACCTGCTCGCGCACCTCCTCGTCGAGGTGCTGCCCGCACCGGCGCAGAGCCACCCCCGGGTCGCCACCGCCGGGCCAACGAACGTCGAGATCGCTGCCGACCCCGCCGGGCCGACGGTGGCTCACGTCGTGCGGACAACGAGTGATCCCTACCTCGGGCGGGTGAGTTTGCTGCGCGTCGACTCCGGCACGTTGCGCGCAGACGTCACGTTGATCAACACACGCACTCGCACCGAGGAACGACTACACGCGTTGTTGTTGCCCAAGGGCAAAGAGCAAAAGCAGCAAGCAGAGGTCAGCGCCGGCGACTACGTGATCACCACCAAATTGCTGGAGGCAGCGACCGGCGACACCCTCGCGCAAGCGGGATCCCCGGTCGCGCTCGACGTGCCCGAGCCGCCCGCGGCCGTGTACTTCGTAGCCATCAAGCCGCGCACCCGCGGCGACGAAGACAAGCTGATGACCGCGCTGCACCGACTCGAGGAAGAGGACGTCACGCTGAGCGTCCGGCGCGACGACGAGACCCACCAGACGCTGCTCGGCGGGTCGGGCGACACGCACGTTGCGGTTGCCTTAGAACGCCTGGCGCGCAAATTTGGGGTAGCGGTCGACGTGGAACCGATCGTGGTCCCCTACCGCGAGACCATCACCGCGCCAGCCACAGCCGAGGGCAAACACAAAAAGCAAGCGGGCGGCCACGGGCAGTTCGCCGTCGCCACGCTCACAATCGAGCCGCTTGCGCGCGGCGAGGGTTTCGTTTTCCACGACGAGGTTGTGGGCGGGGCGATTCCACGGCAGTTCATCCCCGCGGTTGAACGAGGGGTGGCCGAGACGATGGCCCACGGTGGCGTGTGGGGGTTCCCCGTCGTCGACGTGGCCGTGCGTTGTCAAGACGGCAAACATCACCC
>CAZWPY010000054.1:1539-3080 GCA_964635475.1 uncultured Acidimicrobiia bacterium | reverse complement strand
GTGTCGTCGAAACTGCCCAAGGCATAACCTCGCCTCGCGGCTCGCGGGCGCCGACAGGCGCAGTCCCTTAGAGTTCGGCCGTGCCCCGAGGCGTCACTTTTGCATCGTTACAACCCCTAGGTCTTGGCGTCGCGGCCGACACCGCCCGCTCGGCCCAGGCTCTGGGTTACTCGTCGTTTTGGACCGCGGAAGTGAACGGTCCCGAGGCGTTTTCTACGTTGGCTTTCGCACACGCGGCCGCGCCCGAACTCGACCTCGGCACCGGAGTGATCGCGCTCCAATTGCGCACGCCGCCGTTGGCCGCGATGGCCGCGGCCACGTTGCAGGCCGCAGCGCCCGACCGCACCGTCTACCTGGGTGTCGGCGTGTCGTCGCCTGTCGTCGCGGGCAAATGGCACGGGGCTGGGTACGGCGAACGCCCGCTCGCGCAAACTCGTGAGTACCTCACGTTGCTGCGGGAGTGCCTCTCGGGCGATCGTGTCGACTTTGCCGGTGACTTCTATCGGGTCAAGGGCTTTCGGCTCGGCGTGCGCCTAGAGACGCGGCCAAAGATCGTGCTCGGGGCCTTGGGTCCAAGAATGCTCGCGCTCGGCGGCGAGTTGGCCGACGGAGTGCTGCTCAACTACTTGCCAGCCAGTCACGTGCGTGCGTCAGTGGAACGAGTTCGTGCGGGCGGCAACGCCGAGATCTTCGCCTATGTCCACGTCGGCGTCTGCGACACCGAAGGCGCCCGCGACCCCGCACGCAAAGACCTTTTCTCGTACGCAGTGGTGCCCAGCTACGCCGACAGTTTCCGCGCCGCGGGCTTCGGCGACGAGGTCGACGCCATCACGGCCGCGCACGCGGCGGGCGATCGCAGCGCAGCTCTCGCGGCGGTGTCGGACCGAATGTGCGACGCGATCGACATCACTGGCGACGCCGGTCGGGTCGCGCTGGCAATCACCGAGTACGAAGCTGCCGGCGTCGACCACGCCATCGTGATGCCCTTGCCGTGGGGCGACGATCGCCGGGCGATCCTTGCCGCCACACTCGACGCTGCAGCGCCCAGCGGCGCCACGGCTTAGGTCCGCGCCGTGGGTCGGAGTCTGGTCGGCTTCCTCGTGAGCGGGCTGTTTGTTGGCGCAGTCGCTCGTTTGCTCGTTGGTTCGTCACGATCGCTGGGGTGTTTGGGCACGATTCTGCTGGGTGTGGTCGGCGCCTTCGCGGGCGGCCTGCTGTCGCGGGTGATCTGGGGATCACGAGCGACCCCGGGAATTGTGATGTCGATCGTCGGTGCCGCGCTGGTGATGGTGGTGCTGAACTGGTTCGACGATCGCCATCGATGACCGGCGCGCAACGCCGACTGACCGACGCGCCGCGCCGGCAACGCCAGCAACCTCGCCCCTCGCCCCTGGCTGACTTGAGCCGGCATGACGGCGCCGCGTCGCATCCGATCCGCAATCTCGGGCCCGTCAGTTCCTCGTGGCTGACACGCGTCGGCATCACATCAACAGCTGAGCTCATTGAACGAGGGGCAGTCGAGGTGTTCGCCGACGTCGAGG
>CAZWPY010000054.1:0-1439 GCA_964635475.1 uncultured Acidimicrobiia bacterium | reverse complement strand
AGGCGTGGACGCGCGTGACCGTGCCGCAATGGGTTACGAGCGCAGGGGCCTGCGCGTCGGCTGATCCCGAGCACAAACCCTCGTGTGGCGAGACTCTCGCGGGCACGTCGCGCTCGGTTGAAGCAGAAACCTACGTAGGGCGTTACCCGCCGCTGTACTACGCGCTCACGGGGCTGCCGACGTTGCTGCTCGACGGCACGGCCGCGCTCTATGCCGCACGCCTGATGAGCGCATTGCTGGTGGCGCTGATCGCGTGGGCGACATGCCGGGCACTTGCGCTCGGAACGGATCGGACGTCGCGCGGACTGACGTGGGGGCTAGCCGCAGCTTTCACGCCGCTCGCCGCGTCGATCATGGGCGTCGTCAACCCCTCGTCGTGTGAAATCGCCGCGACCACATATCTAGCTGTCGCTTTATGCGTCGGTGCCACCCTTCGCTCACCGAGCCAACGTGTACAAAAGGCTTTGTCGCACCACCAGCTCGCAGCGCTCTCGCTCACCGCGCTCAGCCGCGGGCTCGGCTTGCTCTGGGTCGCGTTGCTGGTTGGAGCGACGCTCATCCGAGCGGGCCGCCACGCTCTTTGGCCACACGCGAGCGGGCGCGCGAAAGCGTTGGCTGCAGCCGCGGTCGCCGCAGCGGCAGGTTGGCTCGCGTTCGTGGGCGGCTACCAAACCATCACTGTTGACCCGCCGTTGGGCTGGACCTCCACAGAAACGCTCACCCACTTCGCGCCGATTCTGCGACGAGTCGCCGAGGAGGCGGTCCACAAATACCAGTGGCTTGAGGTCCGGCTGCCAATCGCCGCCGTGTGGTGGTGGCTAGTCGTTGCGGCGTTAGTGGCGTTAGTCGGCCTGCGGGGAGGAAATCGACGGGAGCGACTGGCAACCCTCGCCCTGCTGCTAGCGAGCGCCGCCCTTCCGGTCGCCGCGCTCGCGTCGCGTTCTGAGTCCGACGGCTTTTTCTGGCAGGGCCGGTACTCCTTACCGCTCATGGGCGCGACTTTGCTCTTCGCGAGTTCGAGCGCCGCACGAGCGCCACACGCGCTGGCGGGCAAAACACGCGTGGTGCTCGTCGCGGCGTTGGCCGCGATCCACCTTGCCGCGCTGCACGCGGTGCTGGCGCGCAACGCAACGGGTTCGTGGTGGGAGCGATCACCGTGGGGGCCGCCCGTCGCTCCCGTATTTCTCGTCGCAGCTGCCGCGGCGGGACTGTTCTTGGTGTGGTTCGCGCTGCGCAGCGCGGGTTCGACAACAATGACCGGCGGTCGGCCTCCCCTACCGCCGCGCTGAGGCGGCAAAGGCCACATCGACAAAGGAGCAACGGGTGAGTCACGGGAACTCGCGACGCGCGATCGTCGCCGCCCTCGCGGCCAATGCCGGGATCGCGGTCGCCAAGTTCGTTGGCTTCCTCATCACAGGGGCGTCGTCGATGTTGTCGGA
>CAZWPY010000053.1:15598-20721 GCA_964635475.1 uncultured Acidimicrobiia bacterium | reverse complement strand
GTGGGCAGGAACGCCCAGAATTCAGACCGGCCCGGGTTAATTCGGACTACACGCCCGAAGCGATCCGAGCCAAAGGAATTTGGGTCCACGGCTCGAGTCTACAAAGTAGGGCCCTATTCTTTGGCCTAATCGGCCTTATTGGCCACGAAAGGGGCCGATTGCGCGACATATATCCAAATATCTAGTTACTTCTTTGATTCGAGCTAACAGTCGACGCCCGTCACTGTGAGTGGGTCGGCGAAAGCGCAGCCACGGCGTCGGCGTTGCTCACACCGATCGGGAGGATGGCTGCCACAGGGGTCGAGACGCCGTTGGCGACGTACCGAGCGATGTGGGCCCGGCACGCGTCGGCATCGCCATGGACGATCAACGCGTCGACCACTTCGTCGGGTATCGCGTCGGTTGCCCCCGCACGATCGCCGGCTTCCCACTTGGCCCACATCTCCGCCAGCGCGTCGCCTCGCCCGAGCCAGCGATGAAACGCGGCGTACACCGGCACGGTCAGATACGACGCAATGAGGCGGCGGCCGAAGTACCGAACAGTGCCGGAATCGGTCGACGGGCACACAAAGATGCGCGCCACGACTTCCTTGTCGGCGCCGCCGGCACGCACGATCGGCGCGACGGTCGCCACATCGTCGGCCGACAACCAGTTGATGATGGCGCCATCGGCCTCGCGGCCAGCGAGAGTCAACATCTGTTCTCGCAACGCAGCGAGCAACACCACCGGCGGTTGCGCCAACGGGATCCCCAATCGGAACCCACGGATCGAAAAAGTCGAATACTCGCGGTCGACCTTTCCGCCCGCGAAGGCCTCACGCAGGAATCGCAAAACGTCACGAGCTTTGCGGTACGGCTCGGCGAATTCGATCCCGTTCCACCGTTCGACAATCACGTTCGATGAGGTGCCCAGACCCAACACAGTGCGACCGGGCGCTACAGAGGCCAACGACGCAGCGCTTTGTGCGATCAACGCGGGACCGCGGGTGTAGGTGGGCACGATCGCGGTCCCGAGCCGCAACGACGGCGCCCACTGCGAAGTGAGGACCAACGGCGTGAACGCGTCGTAGGCCATCGCCTCCGACGACCACGCGTCGGTATACCCGAGGCGCTCGAGCTCCTCGATCGCCCCACGCTGGGTTTCGAGCGGTTCACCCTCGAAGGGAACCGTCATGCCGTAACCGCGATAGACCCCCACGTCGCTCAGTCCTTCCTGCCCTTGCTTGACGGTCCACGGTAGGCGCCGGAGGTACGCAGCCGCTCGGCTTCGATCTCAGAGAACGGGTCGTACTTACGTAGAGCAGTGGTCTGGCTCGCCGTTGCCATCAACGTCCCATTCTCAGCCCACAAGTGCGCGAGCCCGTGTCCGAATCCGTTGGCGACGCCGTGAATTCGCACGTCGACCAAGACCCACTCGGTGGGAACCACCTTGCGGATCCGCACGGTGTTGTCGAGTGAGGGTCCGCCGACGAACTGTCCCATGGCCTGGCCGATGCCGAACGGCACGTAGTCGCCGAGCACCGCCAACGACACACTTGAGTGGTCGAGGTCGTCCATACGCACCCACAACGAACTCGACCCGTCGCCGATCTCGCCGGGCAACTCCTCCATCGTGCGAGCTTTGGCCAAACGAATCTGGATGTGATCCGAGATCGTGCCGCGGTGATGCGGCAAGGGCGGTCGCTGCACACACTCGCTCCAGTGCGCGACGTCGGGCCGCTGTTCCCAGCTCAGGTCGTCGGGCACGAAACGCTGACCGACCGCTCCCGCGATCAGCGCGATCTCTCGGTCGCCGGCTGAGACCATGACCCGGAACTGACTGACCGTGCGCCCGTGGTTCTCCGCGACAAGTTCGACCTTCGCGTCTTCGCCAGGCGACACAAACGACAGGAACTGACTCGTGGCCCAGGCCAGCGGCCGTCCGGTGACCTTGTTCGCAACCTCGATGGCGGCCCCGAGGGCCACGCCACCCCAAAGGGCTCCCAAACCCGAACACAAACGCCGCTCGACGGGCAAGATCCACGTGCGCTCGTCGTCGGTAGGTCGTAAGCCGAAAAACGAGGTCGCATCCACCGCGTCGCATCGTAGGAGCCGATGGCACACACCCCCGACGGGACCGATGACACACGCCCGACGAGACAGAAGAAGCGCACGAAACGATCTGCACGAGACGATCGCCTAAAGGCTTTGCACTCTTGGCCCTCGTCGGCCACCCTTAATACATGCAGCCGTGGAACCCCCGGTCGTGGCGCGAGCGTCCTGCCGCGCAACAGCCCGAGTGGCCCGACCTCGGCGCGCTCGAACTTGTCGAGAAACAACTAAGCACTGCGCCGCCGCTTGTATTTGCCGGCGAAGCCCGCTCACTACGTGACCAACTCGCCCGCGTATCGGCTGGGCAAGCTTTTCTGCTCCAGGCCGGCGACTGCGCAGAGTCGTTCGACGCCTTCTCAGCCAACTCGATCCGGGACCGCTTCAAGGTCATCTTGCAGATGGCTGTTGTGATGACCTACTCCGCCGGAGTCCCGGTCGTGAAAGTCGGCCGCATCGCCGGCCAGTTCGCCAAACCACGATCCGCGTCGACCGAGCGAGTGGGCGACATCGATATTCCGTCGTTTCGCGGCCACATCGTGAACGACGCCGCAGCCACTGCCGAGGCCCGCGTCCCGGATCCGCAGCGATTGCTGACCGCCTACTTCCAGTCGGCAGCGACGTTGAACCTGCTGCGGGCATTCGCCAAAGGCGGCTTTGCCGACCTGAAACAGGTCCACAAGTGGAATCAAGAGTTCGTTTCGTCGCGCCAGGAAGGGCGCCGTTACGAAGAGATTGCTGGCGAGATCGACCGGGCGCTGCGCTTTATGGCGGCCTGCGGGATCGACCTCAGCAGTGAATCGACGCTGCACGAGGTCGACTTGTTCACCTCACACGAAGCCTTGATCTTGCAGTACGAGGAGGCGCTCACCCGCCAGGATTCCCTCACTGGTGAGTGGTACGACTGCTCGGCGCACATGGTGTGGATCGGCGAACGAACTCGAACCCTGAGCGACGCCCACGTCGAGTTTTTCCGCGGCATCCGCAATCCGATCGGCTGCAAAGTCGGCCCGACGACCACGCCCGCAGAGATCGTGGCCCTGTGCGAGGCGCTCGACCCCGACCGTGAGCCCGGCCGCCTGACGCTGATCTCTCGAATGGGTGCGGGCAAAGTCACCGATGTGTTGCCCGCGCTCGTGGGCGCCGTCCGCACGGCCGGCCACCCCGTGGTGTGGGCGTGTGACCCGATGCACGGCAATACCTTCACCAGTTCGACGGGCCACAAGACCCGCCACCTCGAAGACGTGCTCGACGAAATCGCTGGCTTCTTCGCCGTCCATCGTGAGATCGACAGCTGGCCCGGGGGAATCCATGTGGAACTCACCGGCGACGACGTCACCGAGTGCCTCGGCGGCTCGTTTGAGATCGCCGAGCCCGACCTGCACAGTCGTTACGAGACGATGTGTGACCCCCGCCTCAACGCCCAGCAGGCCCTCGACCTCGCCTTCCGCACCGCCGAACTACTGCGCAGCGCAACTCCCCGGTAAGCGGCCCGAGCTGACAGAGCCCGGCGTATGCGCCTACGCGCTTATGCCAAGTCTGCACATGAGGGACGGCAAAGCCCTTTACTGCTCCCGCTTAGCAGACACTCGCGGGTCGCAGGATCGTCGCCCGCTGCACGTTCGATTCGATACTCAAACCCGAGGTTGATGTCACGGAACAGACATCTCGACATCCAGACGACGTCGAAGGGGTACGTGCCGCGATTGAGCACCGCGACGAGGACCCATTCGCTCTCGGCCCTTTCAACGCGGACCTGCTCAATACAGGGCTGACCATCCTCAGGAGCGGTCGAGATAATGCTGAGCGGGGCAGGCGGGACATGAATCCCGTAGAGGTCAAGAGCTCCAGTCTCAGCGGCCAGCCGCGCGCGCCGCACAAAGTCGTGATCGACCGGCCCGTGGGTCACAGCTCGCAGGGCGAGCGCACTGTTCACTTGCGTGACCATGTCGACTTGCGGCAGACCGGGGCATGCTGCGTGCCCAGGCTGGAGCCACCGAGTCGACGCTGCCTCAGCCTGGTACAGCTCGCGTAGCTCGCCGTCGCTCATCGGCGCGGCCGTATCGCGGCTCGACCCCGTGGCGTCCGTGTCGCCCGCCCGACCGCCCGAGGAGCAAGCACCGAGCAGCAGCACAAGGCCGATCGCCATGTTCGCCGCCACGTTCTGAGCACGCGCGCGGACCACGAGTCACAGCTCCGAACAGGCCGGACGGCAAAGCCCCCGAGCCATTCTCGGATCACACGCGCCCGGACTACCGTCGTCGGGAAGCACACGTTCGATCGCGTAATCGAATCCCAGGTCGATGTCCTTAAACAAGCAGCGCGACATCTTGACTACGTCGAGCGGCTGCCCCTGTCGATCCAGGAGCGCAACAAGTCGCGTCCCACCTGGCCCCTCGTCGACTCTGAGGCCTCTCAGGCACGGTCGTTTGCCATCTGGCCAATAGGTCGACGGGTCGAGGCCTGGCAAATTCAATGCGCCCGCCCGCCCGGCGATCCGGACTCGGCGCCCGAAGTCTGCGCCGGCACTCTCGAGCTCTGCCGATGCCAGCGCTGACTCCAGCATGTCCGCGAAGGACGGCTCGAACGAACACGTTTGCTGTCCGGGGCTCGCATACTCAGCTGAGCGTGCCTGAGCCCGATATTCCGACACAAGCTCGGCGTCGGTCATTCCGTCCGCGTCGCCCTCACTCGGGCGACCACCGCTGTCGGCAGTACAGGCGCCGAGGACCGCGACAAGCGCAACCAATGGGAGCCCGACCGAGATCACGCGAGCAACAAAACCACGGATCATTCGAAAACCAAGGAAAGACCCTGAACGCCAGATTCGTATGCGGTCGCGATCAGATCAGCCCACCGAGTCCCGCCAAGTCCTCAGCAAAGCGCCCCGACCAGCACGAGCGGCGAGCGATCATTTCGTGTCCCCTTTGTCGAGCGGGCATCGAGGCACCGCCGTTGCGACCGTAACCATCACTGCCGAACCGAGCAAGGCTCGCCTCGGGGCCGAAAGGCCTAGTACGGCCCGGTCGGAGGGC
>CAZWPY010000053.1:8047-15498 GCA_964635475.1 uncultured Acidimicrobiia bacterium | reverse complement strand
ACCGAGCAAGGCTCGCCTCGGGGCCGAAAGGCCTAGTACGGCCCGGTCGGAGGGCTTGGGCGAATTACCGACTGGATAAGTCGGGTTTAAAGTTGACCAAATAGGTCGGCTTTAGGTACGTTCGTCCTTGTCACCGTGTCGGCCCCCCGGCCGGCGCCACGACTTCACCAGCGGAGCGTCATGTCCTCACCCTTCGATGTTGTGCTCAACGATGAGCGGATGGAACGAATCGACCCGCTCGTCCGCGCCGACATCGAGAAGCTCGCGCGCCACATCGAGCTCAATCTCGCCGGCGATCTGCCCGACGACGTGTTCCGAGTCGTGCGCCTCAACAATGGCGTCTACGGCCAACGGCAAGGCGGCCACAACCAGATGATCCGGGTGAAGGCGCCGTGGGGCACCGTCACGCCCGAACAGCTCGATCGTTTCGCCGACGTCGCCGAGCGTTACCGGGGCTGGGGTCACCTCACCACGCGGCAGAACGTCCAATTCCACTTTGTGCCACTCACCGATGTGCCCAAAGTGCTGCTCGACCTCGCCGAGGTCGGCCTCACCACTCGTGAGGCGTGCGGCGACACCGTACGCAACGTGTGCGCGTGCCCGCTCGCCGGCGCGTGCCCCTACGAAGTGCTCGACGTCACACCGTGGGCCGACGCCGCTTTCGACCACTTCCTGCGCCACGCATACAGCCAGCGGCTGCCGCGCAAGTTCAAGATCAATTTCTCCGGCTGCGCGACCGACTGTGGGCAAGCGATGTTCAACGACGTCGGGGTCGTGGCCGTCTCCCGTCCCACCGACGACGGCGACACCGAGGCTGGTTTCCGCGTCTTCTTCGGCGGCGGCCTGGGCGCCAACCCGTTCCCGGCTTACGCCGTCGAGCCGTTCACCAGTCGCGAGGACTTGCTACCGACGATCGAGGCCGTCTTGCGTGTGTTCGACCACGACGGCAACCGTGACAACAAGCTGCGGGCTCGACTTAAGTGGGTTGTCGCCAACGAGGGCGAAGAGGAAGTGCGCCGCCGCATCGTTCGCGAACGGAAGTTCCTGCGGGCGTCGGTCACCTGGCGCGGTGGCATTCCCGAGATCGTGCGTCGCCGTGGCGACGAACCGGCCGGTATCGACACGACGGCGTCGCTCACCCCGGTAGGCCAGGGCACCCCCGTCGTCGATCGGGTCGCCACGCCGGTCTCGATCACCCCGAGCTATGAACGGTGGTCGACGGCCAACGTCGTGCGCGGCGCCGCCAAAGGCACCGTGTCGGCCTTCGCTTACGCCCGCCTCGGCGACATCACACCCGAGCAGTTCCGCGGCCTCGCGGCGATTCAACGTGACTTCGGCTGCGACGTGCGCATCACGAATCGGCAGAATTTCGCCCTGCTCGGACTGGCGGAGGATCAACTACCCGACGTCCACGTTCGCCTCGACCTGCTCGGGATGGCGCAACCCGGCGCCGAGTTGGCCCGTGACGTCGTCAGCTGTCCCGGCGCCGACACGTGCCAGATCGCCGTCACGCAAAGCCGCGGTCTCGCCGCCGCGATCGGCGACGCGCTCGACGAAGCTGGGCTCGGCGATGTCGGTGGCGTCCGCATCAACATCTCGGGCTGCACCAACTCCTGCGGCCAGCACCACGTCGCCGACATCGGCTTTTTCGGCGCCGAGCGCAGGGCGCACGGCCGCTCGGCCCCCGGTTACCAAATGCTGCTCGGCGGACGTGTCCGCGACACACAGATCGAGTTCGGCCAAAAGGCCACTCGCCTGCCCGCCAAACGAGCCGCTGAAGCGACTGTAAAGGTGGTCGAGCGATTCACCGGCGAACGCTCAGCGGGCGAGACCTTCTCGTCGTGGCTCGACCGCAGCGGTGGCGCGAGTGGCATCGGCGCGTGGTTGAAAGACCTCGACAACTTCCCCACTCCCGACGAAGCGCCCGACTTCTACATCGATTTCGACGAAACGGGCCCCTACGTCGCCGACGTCGGCGAAGGCGAGTGCGCCGCGACATGAGTGCGCTGATTGCCAACTCACACCCACGCACGCACGACCAGCGTCTTGGCGTCCGGCGACCCGCTGGCCTGCACTTGGTGACTCCGCCTGCGCCGCCGAGTCACACCGGCACCGCCTCGCTCATCCGCCCCGATCTCGACGAGGCAACCCTCGCCGAGCTCAACGAGCGCTTTGAACGGTCGCCCGCGTCGGCAGTTGTGGCGTGGGCAGCCGAACAGTTCGGCGAGCAGATGGTGCTCGCGGCCTCGATGGCCGACTGCGTGTTGCTCGACGTGATCAGCCACGTCCACCCCACGATCAACGTGGCATTTATCGACACGGGCTACCACTTCCCTGAAACCCTCGAAACCCTCGAGCGCGCACAACGCCGTTACGAACAGGCCTCCTTTGAGGTGTGGCGTAACCCCGCGGAGCTCGACAACCTCTGGCGCACCGACCCCGACGGCTGCTGCGCCGTTCGTAAGGTGGCGATGCTCGACGCTGCACTGGCGGGCCGGCACGCGTGGCTCTCGGGTCTGCGGCGGGTGGAGGCGGCGACACGCACCAATGCACCGGTTCTCAGTCGCGATCGACGCGGCATGATCAAGATCAACCCAATCGTCATGTGGGACGACCTCGACATCGCCGGCTACATCGCCGATCACGACATCATCGTGAATCCCCTTGTCGCGCAAGGGTTTGCCTCGATCGGGTGTGCGCCGTGCACGACCCAAGTCGGCGATGGCGAGGACTCACGAGCAGGTCGCTGGTCCGGCCTCGGCAAGGTCGAGTGCGGGCTGCATCAGTAGCAACAACGCGTTCGCGCTAAGCGGCGCAGGTCTGCTCGCTGTTAGCGCCCTCAGACGAAGCGGCCGGAAACACGCACACCGTCACCGCAGTTCCCGGCTCGACATCGGGCAAAACGGTAGCGACGCCCGCCTTCGGCCACGCGACGTCGAGTTCGACACCGTCGGCCGCGACTACTCGGGGGCGCTCGGGATAGACCAACTCGGGCAGTGAAAGCTCGGTCGGTTCGTTCAGCTCAGCAGTGGCGTACGTGAGCCGCAATACCGAGGTTTTGGGGTCGAAACTCATCTCTGTCGGAACTCCAGCGACGGCCGAGGCATATGCGCGGGTTAGCTGCCGCCCAGTGTCGGTGACCTTGCCGGTGTCGCCGTCACGAGGTCCCCAGCCGCCGGCGTCGTAACTCCAGTGCGCCCAATTCATCAACTGCCGGTCAGCCATAGTGAGGACTTCGTCGAGGTAAGCCGGAAAGTCGGCGATCCGCGGACCACCGAACTCGCCAATCCACAAAGCCGCGTCGAGTTCCGTCGCTTCAGCAGTCCGAAAACGCTCCCAATCGACCACGTACCGATCGCCAGCGGGCCGCGGCGCCCCATCGTGAATCTGCGGCTGATACAGGTGCGGCCCGTAAATGAGCCGAGCCTGCCCGTCACGAGGATCGTGCACGTCGGCCGCGATCAGGTCGCCCTTGTAGGGAAATGCGTTGAGCAGCGACGTGGGAGCGAGCACGATCCAGTGGTCGGAGTCGACGGCACGCACTGCGTCGATGCCGTCTTGCATGAACCCGGTGAGGTTGGGGTTCGTGAACTCGCCGGCGGCGGCTTGGGGTTGGAGCGCGAGCGTGGCGGTCAGATCGCCGTTGGCAAAAACCGGCTCGTTCATGAGGTCGTAGCCGAGCACGGCCGGATGGTCCTTGACCCGTTTCACCACTTCTTGCCACGCGAGCCAGTAGTGCTCACGCAGCTCGGGATGACCTCGCGACTCGTCCCAGAAGTTCTGATACGCAACTTGCGCGGCGGGGTCGGTGGCCGCGAGATACCACGCTCCTTCGGGCGGCTTACCAACTACGAGCCCGTCGGTGATCGTTGCCCACTGCGGCGCGCCATTGCCGCCGACAGCAGGACCGTAGATGTCTTGGTGCATATCGAGGATCACGTGCACGCCACGCTTGTGCCACTTGTCGAGGTGGGCGACGATCTCGTCGAGGTAAGCCGTGTCGAAACGACCCTTCTCTGGTTCGATGGCCGACCAGTTGAGCAGCAAACGCACCGAGTTCCAGCCGAACTCGCTCGCGACGCGGTCGAGTTCGGAGTCGGCAAGCGTGCTCAGATGCCCAGTCGCCTTGCTCGCGCTGTCGACGTTTGTCCCTCGCAACAACACGACTCGACCCGAATCGTCGGTGATGAATCGTGTCGGCACCGTCTCTCTGTACGCCTCGACATCGGGCGCGGCGGCCATTGCCTCTGCCGCAGACGAGTCAGCATCCGACTCGTCCTGTGAGCCGCCACCACCACACGACGCCACTGCAGCTACGACGCCAGCGGCTACCAAGGCGAATGCGATCGATGACCGTCTCACGGATGACGACTCCTCGTATCAGACCCGACGGCGCCTCGTGGGGTCAGCCGTCGGTTTGCGGAGCGAGGTAGTGGACCATCCAGTGGATCCCAAACTTGTCCTTGAGCGATCCCCAGTAGGCGCCCCAGAACATGTCGCTCATGCCCGAACAGTCCGAGCCCCCGTCGGCCAAGGCGTTATAGAGCCGGTCGGCTTCCTCGCGGCTGTCGGGTTCAAGGTTGAGCGAGACGTTGTTGCCTTCGACCAACACGTGACCCATCGACTCGACCATGTCGGTGCCCATCAACATGTGGCCAGCGAGAATCGGCAAGGCCACGTGCATCACTAAGTTCTTCTCCGCGTCGCTGAATTGCGGGCCCGACGGATCGGGCGGGTTGTCGCCCATCCGAGCAACTGGGCCTTCAAACTCCGTGCCGAAGACTCCGGCGTAGAAGGTGAAGGCCTCCTCAGTACGGCCCATGAAATTGAGGTAGGTAGCGACGCGTGCCATAGGCCTGACCCTACCCCGAGCGCCCGATCACCACAGGGCCACGTCGGTATGGCGACGGATCTCTGCGTCCTTAGTAACTAAGGGACACCCCGCGGCGATCGCATCGGCCACGATCAGGCGATCAAACGGGTCACGGGTCCACGAAAGGGCTGCCGCTTCGCGAACCAACTCGGAGACTCCCAAGCCGCTGATGGTGAGCCCGAGGCGCCCACTCAGATCCGTCACAATCCGCTCGGCCGGCACGGTCAATCGCCCGATCTCAGCGAGGTATGTGAGTTCGAGTTGCACGAGGGGGCTGATCGAGATCTCTTCAGACTCGAGAGCGTCGACAGCAGCCTCGCTCAATCGTTCGACGTCTCCCGTAAAGAGCCAGACGACGACGTGCGTGTCGAGGCGAACTAAGGGCGCCACTCTGCCGACCAATCCATGTGGACCAGGTCTTCCGAGTCACCCACAACTGCCTCGGGGCGTCGCGGCAATCGACTCAGCCGACTCGGCCGCTCGTCCGGGACAATGCGAAGGCGCCGACCATTGCGCTCGATCTCAATTGCTTCGCCCGTCGCCAGGGCATGGTCGAGCAGTCGATAGATGTCTGCTCGTAGCTTTGATGCAGTGATGGGCATAGAAACAAGTGTACGTACGTGATAGCGCATCAGCACGTACGTCTTCCACGGCTAGGCGACGGCCGAGCGGTTGTTCAGGATTGCCGATCGGTTTCTGGGACGTCGTCAATCGGCTCTGGGTCGTCGCAGCCGTCGGGGCCACACGCCGCACCGCTCACGATGACGGGCAAGCCGGCCACGTTCCACCGCACCACAGCGGCGTTGTCACGGGGACGTTCATCTCCTCGACGGCCGGGATGCACATCGGGCTGATCGGGCGCCTCAGACGGCGCGGCCTCATCATTTGACTTCACTCCAACACGGTGCCACATAGTCCGCGCTATCCGTTCGGCTGGTGTCAGCCCTTCAGCAGCGACACGACCAAACAGATCTGCGCGACGTGGTAGGTCACGATCACCGTCAGCGGGGCCCACCCACTGGGCTGCACGAACCGGTTCCACGACAGCGTTGCGTCGCTCGCGAGGAAGAGCAGCCCACCCGCAACGGCCCACGGGTTTCCCGTAGCGGCGGCCCACGCCGCCATCGACACCAAGACCGCCATGTAGGCAACGATCGGCACGCGCAGTTCGCGATGGCCTCCGGCGACGGCGCCAGCCAGCACGCGCCGACCGATCACTGCGGCCACCACGGCGAGCAGGAGTGCGATCACGATGACGCGACCCAACGCGGGTCCGTGAACCTGAAAACCAATCAGGTAGGCCAAGTGCCCAACAAAAAATGAAAGCAACCCGCCGATAAAGAGGTCTTCGTTAGGCAACATCAAGAAGATGTCACCGGCCATTCCGAGCAAAATGGCGGCCACAAACCACCAGCGCCGTCCGTCAAGGCCGGCCGCGGGATCAAGTGACAGCGCTGCGGCGCACAGCAACAACATCGTCAGCGGCTTAGCCACGTACCGCACCCGTTGCCACGGGCCGCCGTGGCTGTTGCCCAAGCGCGACACAGCAAGCCAGTCGATCGCTGCCACACACAACGTCGCCACCAACCACACCCAGGCTTGAGTAGTCACGGGGCGACATCCTGACAGGCAAACGCGCGCACCGGGCAAACGCGCGCGCTAGCCAAACGCGCGCGCTAGCCAAACGCGATACCGTCCGGTCGTGAGCGCAACGACCGTAAGTGTTCCGACGCGATTGCTCGTCCTGGGCATGGTCACCCGTGACGGCACCGTCAGCACAGCCGACCTCATACCTGTCGCCGAATCGTGCGGACAAAGCGCCGATCAGGTGCGCTCGTGTATCCGCCGTCTCGTCGCCGACGGCCAGCTCGCCCGTGTCGAACACCAGCGCGGCGTGTACCGCATCACAGAACGCGCCTCACGCGCGCTCGGCACCAACCTCGATCGCGCTCGGTTGGCCTACGCACAAGACACGGCGGGCCAGGGCTGGGAC
The DNA here is from genome assembly GCA_964635475.1 of uncultured Acidimicrobiia bacterium. Classification (GTDB taxonomy): domain Bacteria; phylum Actinomycetota; class Acidimicrobiia; order Acidimicrobiales; family CAZWPY01; genus CAZWPY01. The sequence goes on along the minus strand of CAZWPY010000053.1, from coordinate 8,632 downwards.
CACCACTGGCACCTCGTCGCGTTCGCGATTCCCGAACGGCGTCGCGCCAGTCGTGACGACCTCCGTGAGGGACTGCGTGAGCTCGGCGGCGCAGCAATCCAAGGGGGGCTGTACGTCTCGCCGCACGCGTGGGAGCCAGATGTGGCAAACCTGGCCGCAGATCTCGGGATCAGCGACCAGATCACTTTGGCCGCAACCGACGAACTCTCCGTCGGCGCCGTCCACGATCCTCGAGGGATCGCAGCCAAATTGTGGCCCGTCGCCGAGCTGGCCGACCGTTACCGCGACTTCGTGGCGACCTTCGGCTGGGTGCTCGAGTCACTGGAGGGACTGCGGCGCAAACGCGTGCGCCTCGGGGACGCCACGTTTCTCCCGGGAGCCCTCGCGATGGGCGTGCAGTTTCAGAACACCTTCGACGACGACCCGTTGCTCCCACCCGAGCTGCTCCCCCGGCCGTGGCCTGGACGCGCCGCTCGGGATCTCGTTATGAAAAGCCGTCGCCTCGCGCTCCAGCTGCGCGAAACCCAGGAACGCCCGGCGTTGTTTCACTTCTTCGACGAGGCCCTCGCCCGGCTGCTGTAGTCG